>CAZMFL010000089.1:1817-2064 GCA_964565575.1 uncultured Candidatus Peribacteria bacterium | reverse complement strand
ATGCTATAATTGCACCGACGCTCACTCCATAAATTGCATCAATTTTTTCTTTTAACCCCAACTCTTCAAGTGCTTGCAAAATACCAACTGCGTAAAAGCCCCTTGTTCCTCATCCAGAGATAACCAGAGTATATCTTTGATTTTTTCCTAATAGATTGTTGATAATATTCATACACTTAACCATACATAATGAACTCGTAAATGCAATATTTTTTGGATATATTTTCCCGCGAATAAGAGAACGAAA
>CAZMFL010000089.1:0-1777 GCA_964565575.1 uncultured Candidatus Peribacteria bacterium | reverse complement strand
CATATAACAACAGGATATTGTGGAATGTCAATTTGACTATTAAAGAAAATGTTCTCTATTGGTTGTAATTCTAGACAAAAAATGTATTTTCTTTATAATTATTTACGTGTTTTAGGTCTTTCGTTGATATGAAAAATATATTATCAAAAACCATATTGGAAAATAAAGACGTGCAATCATTATTGCCTGATTTTTCCTTACTTAGATTGTTGACTAAAGAACAAGCTATGTCTGCAGAAGCAGTGGTTTTTGATAGAGAGAAAAATATGCTAGCGGTTTTGACAACAAATCAAAAACCTGAATTACTACAAAATATATTGGGGCAACTGAGTGCAAAAAAATTTAAGTATCAAGTATACTATACTGATCCATTATCGTTTCAAGAAACATTGTTTCGGTATGATCAAATGGAAATGCAAGAAGCTATGGAAGCACAAAAAAAACAAGAAAAAGCAGAAGCCACATGATCTTCCGCAGAAGTTCTATTACAAGAATTATACAATAAAAGAAATGATTTCGATGATGGTGGTTTTATCAACGAAATGATAAAATTGACTTTCCAGGCGGGAGCTTCAGATCTTCATTTTCAGCCTCAAGAAAACGGTATTCTCATGCGTATGAGAAGAGATGGGGTGTTGAAAAATCTTCTTACATTCACTCATGCAGAGTTTAAGAAATATCTTTTGAAGATAAAATTTATGGCAGGAACAAAAATGAATATTGATTATCTACCTCAAGATGGAAGATTCGATTTTAAGGCGCTTGGTTTAAATAATCAAGAAAAGAAAATTGATGTGAGAGTTTCGATTATGCCTTGACTAAGAGGAGAGGGAATTGTTATGAGATTTCTAGATTCACAAGAAGGGTATAAGACGTTTACAGATATTTGATTTTCGAATGAACAAATAGAAGTGCTTCATAAAAATCTCAACAAAAACTTTTGAATGATTTTGTTAACATGACCGACGTGATCTGGTAAGACAACAACATTATATAGTATGCTTCATTATCTCAACCAACCGGGAAGGAAAATTATAACATTGGAAAATCCAGTAGAATACGAAATGCCTGGTGTGGAGCAATCACAGATAAATCCTGATAAATGATACACTTTTGAGGAATGACTTGCTGCAATTCTTCGTCATGATCCAAATGTTATTATGGTGTGAGAAATTAGATCTGCAGAAACTGCAGAAATCGCTTTTAATGCTGCTCTTACATGACATTTGGTATTGGCGACAGTCCATACAAATACATCAACAGAAGCCATCACGAGATTGCTAAATTTGGGTATCAAGCCATATATGCTTGCTCCTGCCTTAAATATGGTTATCTGACAAAGACTTGTTCGTAGATTACATACTTGTATGACATACAGAGAAGCATCTATGGCTGAAAATGCCGAAATTAAAAGCGTTATCCGTGGTATAAAAGATATCTCTCCTTCTACGGAAGTTGTTTTTGATGGGAAACTTTCTCAATCAGTTTGATGTGATGAGTGCCAGGGTGATGGGTATAAAGGAAGAATGGCGGCACTAGAACTACTTGAGGTGACAAACGAACTGAGAAATATGATTGTAGAAAATAAGTCAACGATGGAAATATATGGTGCGCTTCGTCAATCAGGCTTTCTAACGATGAAAGAAGACGCATTTATGAAGATGTTACAAGGTAAAACAACGTTGGATGAGATAAGAAGAGTTTTATAGATATCCGTAAAAACATGGATACACCAAAAATAATATGACATAGGGGAGCGGCTTGATTAGCGCTAGAA
>CAZMFL010000088.1:0-2268 GCA_964565575.1 uncultured Candidatus Peribacteria bacterium | reverse complement strand
CCTGCAAACCCAGATGAAGCTGGAATGATTTTCGCAAGATGGAAAGAAGACAGCATGAACTATTGGAAAAATATTATTGGTATCAACCCTGAACATCTTAGATTCAAAGATCACGAAAAGTTGGCTCACTATGCGGCAGCGGCTACGGATGTAGAATACACTTTCCCTCGAGGGTTTGGCGAAATTCAAGGAATTCACAATAGAACAAATTTTGATCTTACCCAACATCAACAGCACTCAAACAAAGATATGCAATATGCTGATCCGAAAACCGGAGAAAGATATATTCCGTGGATTATAGAGGCATCATTCGGACTTGGTAGACAAGTGATGATGAGTATGTTTGAGTTCTATGATGAAGAACAACTTGAAAATGGCGAGATGCGTACGGTTTTGCACTTCCCTTTTGATCTAGCTCCAGTGAAATATGCTATATTGCCTTTGATTGAAAAGGATGAAAAAATGATTGCAGTTGGTGAAGAAATCTATAATACTTTATCTAAGAGTATGAAATGTGAATTTGATGCTGGAGGGAATATTGGGAAAAGATATCGTAGACAAGATGAAATCGGGACACCATATTGTATAACTATTGATCATGATACGATAAGCCCAGATAGTGAAAATTACAATACTGTGACCGTAAGAGATAGGGACACAATGCAACAAGAAAGAGTCGCTATTCAAGAATTGATTACCTATAAAAAATAATTTATTTTTTTCATTCCTTCTATGAAAACATCAAAAATTCTTTGGTATGTGATTTGATTGATATGTGTAAGTTGATTTTTTTCAGTACAAAATACTGTTTCTGCGAACGATAGTGAACTAATTCCAGCATCTACAATCTCGTCTTTTATTTTTCCTGTTCCAAAAGCTAGTACTATTTGTACTCAGAATTATACATGAGTGGTAAATAAGTACAGAATATTAATTGCGACAGCGAAAACAGAGGAACAAAAAAAATCATATAGAAGTTCACTAAATACTTATGTGGCTAAATGGAGAGCATTGTGTTCTAGTACAGTTTGAACTTGAATCACTACCACAACGGGTGGCAATATTTCTACAGGAAATTCTACTGAAGGGAAAACGACTGGTAGTGATGTTTTACCAACAATAAATCAAAATATCGCTTTAGATAACTGAATTTTTGTTGAAATGAATACGGGAATTTTGAAAAAATATTCCAGTTGAGTTCTCGCAATTGTGGATAATTTGACATTTCAATTTAAAATAAACTTTCAGTCTATCCTTCAAGAGATGGTTTCAAATGGTCTTCTAACTATTCTAGATAAGGCATCTATGAGAAAAAAGATTGTATTGTATTTTGTTGAAGACTGCAAAACCCTAAATGGAAAGACGACTGTAGAACAGTGGCTTGACCCTACAACAAATAAAGTTACAAAATCTAATCTCGTTGGGATTGTCTTTAAAGTAAATGTGTGTAATGATACGACAATATATCCATTTCTTAAAAAAAGTGTACCAGAGATTATAACACACGAGTTGTGACATGTATATAATTTTCTTCACGATAAGAATGCGGATATATTTTCTAGTATATGTTGGAATGGAGAGACACTAAAACCCACTTGCAACAGACAGAGTTTTGTATCAGACTATGCAATGCTCAATACTGATGAGGACTACGCAGAGACTTTTACCAAGCGATATAGAAACACATTTCCTACCACAAAAAACACACAACTTCTTACCAAAAAAAATTACTTTAATCAAATACAACAAAGATAATAGACGATTCATTTCTATAAAAAAAAGAGGCACCAATCGCCTCTTTTTTCGTAGTGTGATAAGTATTTATCCCATGATAGAATCGATGATCTCTGGTTCTATTTTTTCATAAATATATTTTTCTATTGGTCTTGCGCCGAACTGTGGATCGTAGATCTCCTCAACGATGCTTTCTAGTTTTTTCTTGGTATATTTCGGTAGTTTCCCTTCGTATGAAGAGTCCTTCCATTGTGCGAGAAAAGCTTCCAATTGCATTTCCAAAATATTGAGTATGTGTTCTTTGCTGAGTGGTCTAAAAACGATCTTGTAGTCTATTCTATTTAGAAGTTCTGGTTTCATTCGGTCTTTTAGGCGCTCCATAACTTTTTCTTTTTGTTCCTGATATGTTTTTTCTGATTGCCCATCTATTGTTGCAGTATGGAATCCGATAGAGCCACCTTTTTTTCAAAATATTTCAGAACCAATATTTGATGTCATGATAATCACCGTAGATTTGAAATCTATCCAACGACC
>CAZMFL010000087.1:1403-2400 GCA_964565575.1 uncultured Candidatus Peribacteria bacterium | reverse complement strand
ATATCTATTCGTGAAATGGACCAAGAAAACTGATTAATGTTGCTTACCAGAAAATACTCTATACAAAAAAAGCTCCTATACTAATCGGGAGTTTTTTTAAATTATTTTTTCTAGAGCATGATACAACCGTAGAAGTTATCTGGATGTACAATAGCAGATACATTTTTTATATCTTCTAAAGATAGATTTTTGTAAATACCTATTTTTTGCTCAATCGTTTCAATCTTCCCTCTGAAAAGATGTTGATTCCCCAAGAATCCTGCGACCTCATTCGATGTTTCCAATCCCATCTGTAAACTTCCTATGATGTTGTTTTGTGCTTTTCTAAATTCTTCTTCTTGTATATTTCATGTCGCGATATCTACAAGTATTTCTTGTATTGCACCAATTCACTCCTGGTATTTTTCTTTTGTTAATCATGCGCTTATAAAAAAGCATCCGTAATCGGTCTCGGGATAGTGTCATGCATATATTCCATATGCCAGTCATCTATTTTCTCTAATCTCCTCATATAGTCTGGATGAAGAAGTCCCACCTACGATATTTGCAAGGAGAGAATAATGATAACGAAGCAAATCACCATCCTTTGCACCAGGCGCTCAGAAAAAAATATTTGCTTGTTCAATTCACTTTTGGATAACATCTTGCTTCCCAAGAGGATGAGAATTTGTATAGACAATATCATATTTTTTTGCTTTTTTAGGAAGTTTTCCAAAAAGGCTTTCTATTGTACTTTCAAGTGCAACCTGATCTAGTATTTTTCCAGCCACCACAATTACCATATTGTCTTTGGTGTATAGGTCGTTTTTGTGTTGAAAAAACTGTTCCTGCGTAAAAGAGAGTATGTTCTCCTCTGGTCCCAATATGGATCGTCAATAAGAACTATCTCCAAAATAATTTCTTGCCCAATCTACATATAGCTTCGCTTCAGGGATATCATTTTTTCTTTTTATTTCCTCTATGATTATGCTTCTTTCTTTCTCAATTTCCTCCTTTG
>CAZMFL010000087.1:0-1393 GCA_964565575.1 uncultured Candidatus Peribacteria bacterium | reverse complement strand
AACAACATATCTGCTAGTACATCTATCCCTGTTTGCCAAAATTCAGGCGCGCTTTTCACATAATATCCCGCAGATTCATTTCCTGTAAAAGCATTATAATCAGCCCCAATTATATCCAGAGCGGTTGAAACATCTTTTTTAGTTGGATATTTTTTTCATCATTTAAAAAACATGTGTTCTAGGAAGTGGCTAAGTCCATTTGTTTTTTTCGTCTCATAGATTGATCAAGCTTTAAAAAGTATTTCAATAGTCATGGAACTACTATCTTGCATTGGTGCAAAAATACAATCTATTCCTGCGATATTTTTGATTTCATAATGCATACTACTATGTAGAGGAATATAAATATTATTTTTATGATGATATGATATTGATCTATAAAGACAAGGAAAAACGCAACCGTTTGAATCTAGTCATTTTTCCCCGACTCGAGTCGGGGATGCCCGTACTATCGTTGTAAACTCGATATCCATAGATGGGACGGGCAAACAACTTCGTTGTTTCTCTTTCTTGGTAGACCATTTTTTTAATAGAAAAAAACTCCCAAGCATACGTGTCACTTGAGAGTTATGTAATGGTATATCAATGCAAATTTATTCAACTTTGATATTTATTGCACCCCTTGTTGATGGCATTCCATCGTATGTTACGTCAACTTTTACAGAATAGGTATCTGGAGAAGTAAATATATGTGTTGTTTCTTCACATGCTCTAAAGTCACATTCTTTGGTTGAACTACCATCGCCAAAATCCCAAACAATGGATTTTACATATCAATCAGTATCCATTTTGAATGTTACTGGTTGCGTTACTGTGGCAATTTGTGTTGGATGTGATGGGATAGTGATATTGACCACACTGGCTTTTCTTTGCACAGCAATAGGCGTAGAAAGAGTGAACTTTTGTGTAATTCATTTTTTCGTGAGGATTGTAACACTTGGATTATAGACAATTTGGGCTTTATTCATGCTAAAGTGATATGTGTGTTCCATTTTTGAATACGAAATATTTTTAGATATATTTCCATCATCAAAATCCCAAGTGTAATAGATGATTTGATCTTGCGTATCAGTTGTGCTTATCGTTGACGCATCAAAAGTCACTACAAGTGGTTCAATTCAAGTTACCGGTTCTGCAAGAAGAGAACCCCTTAATGGACTTTGATTAAAAGAAATAGTCCATATTTTTTCACTTAAATTTCCTTTTTCATCATAATTGTAGGTAGTTTTTGAAACAATGGTTTCACCTTTACCATAATTCAACTCCTCAATCTTTTTGCCTTCTTGATTGTTTTTATAAACAACTTTCATTAACAACTTGCTGTTGGTTCCGCTTTCGTTTATTTCAATCAGATTGCCCGAGTCATCATATTTTTGTACCATTGTTTTGGTGA
>CAZMFL010000086.1:0-2458 GCA_964565575.1 uncultured Candidatus Peribacteria bacterium | reverse complement strand
TAAATTGATAGACGAATTTCTCTCAAAATAGCCACACAAAAAGTTCCATTATCCCGAGATTGTGAAAACTCTCTTGATATTGACATATGAAAAAATAGACTTTGTACATATTGATATAAATTATTTTTATTCTTTGTATTCTGCGGGTATGAATAAAAAAGAATTTGCTATATCTCACACTATCCATGGTAGCATTATCGAAGAACCAAAAGGAGATATTGGATGATCTCGCCACGAACTAGAGGTGCAGTATGGAAAAAATACAGCACGTATACTATTGGACGCAGGTTCAAGGCAGTTTAATGATGATACAAAAGAATATATTAATACAATAAAAAACACAAAACCATATACAGCAAAAAAACTAAAAGAGAAGTTAGAAAAAGAGGTTACCACCATAAAACCTCCTCTACTTTGAACTGATGTAAAAAACATCAATGCTGTCCTCATATCTCACGCACATGATGATCACAATGGCGAAAGTATATTTTTACCAAAACAGTGATATAAAGGCGATATTTTCATGCATGAGACGACAAAGAAACTTGCAAATGTTACCTTTCAAGACTCTATAGAAAAAGAAAACAAGATATCCAGTGCGGTAAATGAATCTCGCAAACAGGAATGGAGTAAATTAAAAACAGCAAACGAAGCATATGCAACACTATTAGGAGTTGCAAATACAAGAAATAAAAGAATCATAAAAAAAGATCAAATGTCGCTTGAAAAAATTAAAGAAACTTTTGAAAAAAATGGCCTAATACCCCAAGACCCTCTTTCAAATGAACAATTAAATACATTTAAACCAGAATACACCAAACCGCATCTTGAAAAAAAAGATCTTACCGCGCTGTTAAGTCAAATCAAACCGGTTACATATTGAAAAGAATTTAAAGTAGTATGAAATTTTGTAAAATGAAAATTCTATAATGCTGGGCATATCAACTGATCCGTCCAAACATTACTTAAAATAACGTGAGATGTTAACAAACCGCATCATTCATTTAATATCCTATATACAGGCGATTTGGGGAGATTTAAAGATCCAGGGAAAGAATGAGTTCCTCAAATACCAAAAGAAAAACTTGATTATGTTATCATGGAAAGCACATATGGCAACGCACTTCACCCTTCACGCAATCTAGAAGTAAAAAGATTTATTGATGAAGTAAACTCATGAGAGGATTTGATACTCATCTGTTGTTTCACGAAACAAAGAATGCAAGAAGTAAGAGAACTCTTAGGTGACGCAATTGATAGTTGAGCTTTGAAATTATGAAAAAACGAGCAAATACACTTTGCTTCAAAACTCTGATATGCACTTTCAAAAGAATATATTATGAATGATGCTAAAAACCTCTACCCATATTTAAAAAATCACCCAAAAATGAAACGAGTACTTGACCAAGAAAATGGAAGAGAAGCTCTTAATGAGACATTGGGACACCGCTGAAGAAAAATAGTTGTAGTTTCAACAAATGGATCTTTAAAAGAATTTCTTTACAGAGCTACACAATCGCCCAAAACTAAAATACTTGGAACGGGGTTTCCTATTCCTTGAAGTATTTTTTATAAACTTACGCACAATGATTTTTCTTCTCCAATTATCGTAAACGACAAAATTATAGAGTCAAACAGAGCTTATATAAATAATTTTAGTTTCTCTTCACATTGAGATCAAGAAGATTTGATGCATTTTGTCAAAAATTGCAATCTTGCACACAATGTGAAAATATCTCTCGTGCATTGATGAGTTAGTAGGTACGCACTTGCAGAAAAAATAGAAGCTTTTCTGACCAAAAGAGATATGAAATCACCCAAAAACAATAGAGGTCAACGAAAAGTATTTGTATCAAAGAGTAATGGTGAAACGATTACTATTTAACTATTTTTTTATAGGTTCAACTACCCACATTCCATCAGCGTCCTTCACATTCCGACCCAAATCCCAAATCAAGTTTCTTAATTCATCAGCTTTTTGATAATCTTTTTTTTGTTTAGCCTCTCGACGCTCAATTGCGAGTGCTTTAACTGATTGTGGCATGGTATTTTCATCATTCTGTAAATAGGTGATTACCCCCTCGTATAGCCCTATTTTCAAAATATATTTATCTATGTAGAAGATAGTAGTTAATACATCATCATTTAGTGCACTAAGCCCCTTATGCAAATTTGCAAGAAACTTAGGAGTATCTAAATCATCTAATAGTGGTTTTGTTAAATCGAGGAATAAAGAAGGATCTATTGTACATTTATCTACTTCAGAAAAACTACCAATGCTATCTTTTGTATAAGTATATATTTTTTTTATTATATTTTGCCTAGTTGTTTTGGCGGCATCAAGTGACTCTCGACTAAAATCCAAAAAATTGCGATAGTGACCAGTAAAGAAAAGATATCTCAAATCTAGCGCGTTGTATCATTTATTTTGTAATCATGGTAAACTTAAATCGTCTCC
>CAZMFL010000085.1:0-2478 GCA_964565575.1 uncultured Candidatus Peribacteria bacterium | reverse complement strand
ATGGCTCATATCAATATAGTTATTGTACAAATACCAAACCAGACGTTTCTATATCTGATATTTATAGCGATTGGCAAAATTTAGGACGATTAAACGAAGCTCCTGATAGCAGTATGGACACATGTAATAGTGATATTCAAAATAAGTATACGTGTTCTGCAAATGAATCAAGAACTTGTGTTGATTATGAAAAAGTAGAGGATGATTGTTGCATTTCAGGTCGTGCAAAGTATCAAAAAAGGAGTATAGAGTGCGTACAATAAAATTTCATAATATAAATTTACTTATATATAAAAAAGTGTCGATTGTGGCACTTTTTTTGTTATAAGACCAAAAAAAGCATAACAAAGATTGCAAAATCATCTGGAAAATGTACTAATAGATACGATGCCAATACTAATTTCTTGAGTTTTACTCGTTTTGTATGGAATAGCTGCAGTGTATAGCGTAAGTATTCACGAGTCTTTTGTATATTCAATAAAATATTTAGATGATGCGACAAATTATTTTTATTTTACCAGACACTTGTGGAACATCCTTTTCTCACTCATTGCCGCATTAGTAGTCTATAAAGTACCTTTAAACTTTTTTAAAAAATAAAAAAATATAATTTTTGTTGGGTTATTGGTATTTCAATTGTTAGTTTTTGTACCAGGCATTAGTTTAGAGTTGCAATGAGCAAGTTGATGGATTAAAATTCCTTGATATGGTACTATTCAGCCTTCTGAGTTTTTCAAGTTGTGATTCGTTGTGTTTTTTGCTTGACGATTATTTAGAAAAAAATCTATTTTAGCTGAAAAAAGGGGCTATCTCTCATATTTTATCTTTATGTCTCTAGTTGGATTGATTTTTTTGAACATACCTGATTTGTGAACATTACTTGTATTAGCAATATTGAGTGTCGTTATGTACTGGTATGCGGGCTGAAGAGCCAAACATTTGGCTTTGATTATTGTGGGTATTTGACTTATTGGACTTTCAATATGATGGCAAATTCCATATATTAAGGCAAGATTGCAATATTTTATAAATCCTGCTGTTGATGCTCGTAACCAAACCATTTGATATCAAACAGAAAATGCACTTGTTGCAGTTGGCGCATGAGGACTGCTCGGTAACGGGTACGGAAAGTGATTGCAGAAGTTTTGATTTATCCCAGAAGCACAGAGTGATTTTATTTTTGCAGCATTTTCAGAGGAGATGGGATTTTTAGGAAATCTCTTCATGCTTTTTTTGTTTGGATACATTGCGTATGTGTTTTTGCGTGAACTACCAAATGTAAGAGATGATTATACAAGAATCTTTGGCGTGTGAATTTTGACGACAATATTTATACAAATGTTTGTGAATGTTGGTGTAAACATAAAGATATTGCCGTTAACTTGATTAACATTACCTTTTATAAGCACATGAGGGACTGCGCTGATGGTAAACTTTATTCAATTAACATTGTTATATAAAATTATTTATAAAAAAGAACGTATTACATAACCATGGCTACACCAATAACTTTTGATAAGAATTGATTTTTGACATTGGGGGAGTATGATACACTGTGCAAAGAGTATACTCGTTCGTTTTATGGATATTCGTATATTGATTATGATCATACTGTTTTGTTGTTTGAAAAAGGTAAGATTGTTCCAAAACAATGGAAGGATATATGATCTACACAACAGATTTTGAGATATAGACAGCAATATACCTCATATTCTGATCATATAGATAATGAAATACTGAAAGCGTGATTTAATATCTTATATACAAATGACGATTTGATTCTAAAAATTATGACAAAACACGACAAACTTGTTGAAAAATTTATAGATCAAAATAAACTATTTGTTGAAACAGGAATATATGAATTTTTAGATGAGTACTGTGATGATAAAAACATTGTTACATATTTGTTTGGTATGCTCTTAGCCCACGGAAAGTGGACTGTGAAAAATGAAGTTCTCTATCCGGTAAAATTAGTAATACCATTAACATCTTCTTTGTTTGGACAAAAAGGGAATATAGAAAAAATATTTGCTCGTTTGCATGCGTTAAAATTGGCTCATTCAGTTGGATTTTACTATTCATCAACGTATGAGTATTGCCAAGCAGTCTTTTATGACCCGATTTTGTTAAAACAATGGCAAAAACGACTTTCTGATACATTATCCCTTGAAAAAAACAGTGGAAGTGATTATACAAGGAAAGCACATGAGGCCTTGCAAGAATATGCTTGTAGTGGAGGAGTATGTATAGATTGGAAATTTGATTTGTTACAAGTACTACCTTGTGATTAACATTGCCTTATAGGGCGTTGGTGTAATAGGTAACACAACGGTCTTCGGAACCGTTATTGTGGGTTCAATCCCTGCACGCCCTGAATATCTAAAAGATTCTTCAAAAATCAAATAGCTCTCATGAGTTATTTTTGGCTTAATGGAATAAATGGTGTGGCTAATAATCTAGAAAACAGTATATAGG
>CAZMFL010000084.1:0-2513 GCA_964565575.1 uncultured Candidatus Peribacteria bacterium | reverse complement strand
AGTTCTTGATATGCATATCTATCTATATTTATTTCCAACATCTATGCAAGAACCTTATTAATTATGAACTATGAATTAAAAACGCTCCTTATCATTAACCATTAATCATTAACAATTTATAATTAATCATTATGCATTGATATTCCTATAACCTATAATACAATATCAATATAATAAATCGCGAAACATATTCCAGTAAAAATACACATCAAAAAAAACATCGGCCTTACAATAAGGCACGATGAAATTAGATTTTCTAGAGTTTTACTCATCTTCTAGAGATTGGCAATGGTTGCCCCAACGACCCAAATAAATATTATTTGGAGAAAAAAATTTTTCCTCTTTTAATTTTCGCATTTCCTCGTACTCCTCGGGTGATATTTCTGGAGGAGAAAAGGCTTCACACAAACCAAATGGCCGTTTTTTTAATTGTTTTGTTTGCATACTATTGTATTTTTTTGTTTTTTTGCGGAGAAAAAAATACACATTTTCGATCTTTTTGCAAGGGAATATATAACACGATTATTTGCACAATTCCTTTTCTAGAGATTCAATCAGTGTGGTTGCATATGCTCCTGCTGGCAAATCAAATGAAAGCATAAGCAGTTTACCACGCCAAGTATGTTTGATATTTGTAGGATACATTAAAATCGGACGACGAATTCAAAATAATCCAAAGGTTTTGAAGCGATTCATGATTTGCTGCGACAAACCGACTTTTGAAAAGACCTCCTTCTCAAGAGTCGCAGCATCTTGCCCCGCAAGGGCAAGATCATCTCATGGAACAGGCCCCGTAACAGTTTTCTTATCTTTTCAAAGGATATCTCAAGGAATGCGGGTATATAATAATCATTTTTTTTCTCTTTCTTTCAGATACTCGTTGAACACATAGCTAGAAAATGCTTGCACCTTAAATCTTTTTTCAACAAGTGTGTTTTTATCTCATTTAATATTGCGAATAGCACCTGAAAGCAAATCAAAACCGACTTGTCGATTCGACCCAAAACGTCAGAAACGCTGCTCTCCAAAATAATTTGGTAGCCCTTTCTTTTCTATTTGGTCTAAAATATATGCAATTTTTTCTTTGAATTGGATGGTATCTTCATCATTCCTGTCCCAATGAGAGAAAAGTTTTTCAGCAGCAGTTTGTGGCTTTTTTGTATGATTTGGTTTTTTTGTTTTATCTCAACGCTTAATATTTTCATGTCATCTTGTGTCAACACTGTCCGCGTTTGGCACGAGCACCAAATCAAAATGATTCCCTGTGTTTTCACCTACTTTCAACATATGATCACCATAGGTAGCAGAAATCACCTTGCCCTTCTTACGAATCCATGCAAGAAGATTGTTTATTCCACCACATTCTTTAAAAGCATCGCGTTTAGAGATGCTTATTCGCTGTCTGGTGATCGCGTTTTTATCTTTTAATCCTGCAATCCCAATAGTATTTCTATTGAGACCAAACTCTTTCATCATAAGATCCAAAAACAAAAATGTTGTAAGTCATTTTTTTTGAAACAAAATATAATGATACTCTCACCTACCAGATGGTTCTTTTGCTAAGATCTCAGTAACAATAAAATCTTCAGGGTGTAGCTTCGTTTGGAAATACGTCATCAAATATATTATTGATTAAAACTAGTTGTAGTAGCTCATGTATTTATTTCTCACGTTCACAATCATGCACTAAATTCGCTAAATGATTTTACAAAAGCTTGTCTAATTTGTTGTAATCTATACTGTGATCCGATAAAGAAAAAAGCAATTGCAACAACTATTAAAGCGACAATGACTTTGACATTCGTAAAAGATTTCATCCGCGTAAAAATAAAATATAAACAGTCACCAGTATAGAGAAAAATGTGAAATATACTAGTGGTTTTGTAGCGCATCTAAAAGGATGTCAGGTCTATTTGATATTAGCGCCCACGGTTCATATTGTAATGCGTCTTCTAAATCGAGTACATTATCTATTGTCCAAAACGCTATTTTTTTATCTGACTTTTTAATGGCTTTTATAAAATCTGGCGTCACACTTTCAAATCAGACTCCAACAAAATCAGCACTACTCGAGCTGAGATATTCATCAATATTTTCAAAAAATCATTCAAAAAGCAATCAGGTCATGATTTTTTCATCAAGGATTTTTAGATGTGATATTTGGTCGTGAAAAAAAGATTGGATTGCATATTTTTCATAATGCAAGACTTTAGTAATTTTTTCATATATTATTTTGGTATTGCTAACTCATTTCAATTCAAAAAGAGTACAAACATCATATTTGCTTGCCCAATCCAGATACTCCTCCAAGGTCATGATTTTTTCTCCATTTGAAAGAGTAATTGCTTTTATTTCATCTAGAGTTTTACCTGGTATCCTTTCATTGATGTTGCAAAGTCTGCTTAGCAAATGATCATGAAAGATGATGTGATTCCCATCTGCAAGTTCTCGAATGTCTGTCTCTATGAAATCTACCCCCAATGCAACAGCTTTTTGGAAACTGGAAAGTGTAT
>CAZMFL010000083.1:0-2652 GCA_964565575.1 uncultured Candidatus Peribacteria bacterium | reverse complement strand
CTAAGATGCCAGTAGCAAAAAAAGCTCCTGCTAAAAAAGCAGTGGCAAAGAAAGCTCCAGCTAAGAAGGTAGTAGCAAAAAAAGCTCCTGCTAAAAAAGCAGTAGCAAAAAAAGCTCCTGCTAAAAAAGTTGTTGCAAAAAAAGCTCCAGCTAAGAAAGTAGTAGCAAAAAAAGCTCCTGCTAAAAAAGTTGTTGCAAAGAAAGCTCCAGCTAAAAAGAAATAATCACTATTTCTTTCTGTTAAAAAGTAGATTCGTTCTAAGGCAACGAGTCTCTTTTTTTTAAGTATTTTATAGCAAGTATGTGCCATCATATGGTAGATAATTTTGTATGTTTTTCTTATTGTTGCCGTTATTTACCATAATTTTATACTAAAAAGCATAGAATGGTGGGTCCTTTTTCTTATTTTTAGCTTTTTTTTTGCCTTGAAGTGTCGCTTTATATATAATTGAGCCATGAAATTATCTAATGTCGCGATATCAAATCTAGCTGTATTCCCCTATATTCATGATTTCCATACAAATCCATGAGTATCTTTTCCAACTTCTGAAAAGTTTAATATTAGTATATTCATTTGACCAAATGGTTCTGGGAAGAGTATGTTTCTTGAAATAATACAACAAATCAATAAGTCGGTTCTCTTTTTGCCTTATACATGTGATTTATCTCGTTTACCTGAATTAACTGAAGGGAATTCGCAAGAATTAATACACTTAAAAAAAATACCTATCCACAATCTATATGAAAATGCAAAAGGAGAAAACAAACCAAGTATGGTTATACTAAATTATATGTTGAATGCTGATGATCGTAATAATTTACAATTTGTATATGAACATCAAGAAGAAATAAACTTACTAATTGCTAAATATTCGTCTGAAACAATACGTTTTAATTACAAAAATATCTGACAATACATACCGTCGTATGAACAAATTATTTGTAAGATACAGATTGATACTAAAACAAATCAATCTTGGTTATTAAATAACAACACCGAGGATATTGAAAAATTTATCTTTGATTTTTTTGTGCATTTCAATCTTTTACAGCATTGTATTGCTATTCACAACTTGTTGCATCCTGAAAAGGAAAATCACTGGCACGCTCTTCATGCTACAATGGCGTTTATCTGAGCGTATAGAGATTTATTATATTTTGATGATACTTATACAATTGATGAAGAGCCTCATCAACGTTTTGTAAAAATGGTTGACGACATTGAAACATCAAGCATAAAAATGTCTCAGGATCATCTTACTTGACTATTGTATATGAAAAAAAGAGTTGCTAATTATTTAAATAGAAACTATCCGAATATTACTACACAAATAGAGATAGAATCCGCTTTAGAAGAAATAGACATGTTCAAAAGTTTTAGATCTTTCTGTGAAAGGTACTTACATCGTCGCCCAATAGTAAAACGTTTGATAGATCAAAAATGAGGTTATCAATTTCTTTTTGTGGATGAACAGTGAAGAGAATCTTTTTTGAATATGTTATCTGCTTGAGAAAAATCAATTATATGAATTATTCTTGCAGTTTATGGCTTTAATTTGCAAGATTGATTGTTGATCGTAGAGGAGCCAGAATTGCATTTGCATCCACAATTGCAGATCAAGATTCGTGATTTTTTAGAAGATATTGCAGAAAAATTTGGGTTGCAGTGTATCATGACAACGCACTCAGCTTTGATGATAAATGAAAACAATATCAGACATGTATATAGATTTACAAGGGAAAACAATATAGCACAAATTATCACACCAGGCAAACATTACAATGAGGAAGCGTGAAAACTCATGCAAATATTAAAATTTACAAATACAGCAAAATTGTTTTTCGTAAAAAAAATAATCATGGTAGAAGGCGAAACTGATGAGTATGCGTTTGGATACTATTTATATTATTTGGCGAATACAAATTCTTATCGGGAAAAACTATTGCAAGATTATGAAATAGTTAATATCAATGGGAAATGATGATATACTCGCCGAAAGAAATTTTTGCACACATTTGGAATAAAAAGTTATTTTATTTGAGATTGGGATAATGTACAAGAGATAAGTTGACAACAGTTGGATATGCGTCGTTTTGCCACGCTTGCAACTCGTCGTTCTCGCAATGGGTACCTGTCAAAAACAGAAAAATATCAGGCGATTATTTCTTATCTCAAAAAATTTGAACCATATAAACGAGAGTCTATCAGAATTATGATTGATGATTTGTATAAGAAAGATGTATTTGTTTTACAGCAGTGAGATATTGAAACATATCTTGGTATGCAGGAAAAATGATTAGAAGAAACTGTGTCATTTTTTCATAATCAATTTCAAACACGAATGCATGATCCTCACTATGATGAAAAAAGAGCAGAACTTGATGGAATTTTTAGAATGATTTTTTCTGAAAAATAATTTTTTTTCGTTTTCGATAGGTGGATACCAAAATGCGCTTTGACTCATCAAGAAACACAACTATCTTTTGTCTCTACGAGGCATTTTTTTGTGATTGAGGATACTGATGAATGAAATATTCCTGATTTTAGATATAGTAGAATGAATGATTTTATAGATGTCTACGAAAAATATGATAAATTTTGGCTTAATGGAATAAATGGTGTGGCTAATAATCTAGAAAACAGTATATAGG
>CAZMFL010000082.1:0-2655 GCA_964565575.1 uncultured Candidatus Peribacteria bacterium | reverse complement strand
TCCACTAGAATAATATTCTAGATAGTTAATCATTGTTTGATAATTGGCAGAATAGAGTCTAGCATTATTGTCAGTTCTTCCACTCTCTATTTTGGTCTTTGGTGTACTATCGAAAAAAACCTTGAATCCATCATCAAAAGACTGATCTCTAAGAGCAGTTCTATCCGTAAGAAAAAGAATTTTCTGTGCGTTGTGGGTTTTGAGCATAACGTCGATGAGTGCCATTGCTGTTCTTGTTTTTCCTGTACCTGTTGCCATCACGAGAAGAAATTTTCTTTTTCCCATCTCCATTCATTCTGTTACTGATTTGATCGCTGCAAATTGATAGTCTCTTCCTGCAATATTTGCATTTATTGGTTGACTATTTGGTGATGTCTGTGTTTCATTGAGAAATTTTATTCTATGTAAATCATGAAGCGTAAAAAATGTTTTTATTTTTCTTGGTGCTTGATTCCTCAATGAATTATAAAAATAAATTTCCTTACCATTCGAAAGAAAAATAAAAGGTCTATATCATTGCTTATTCTCGATTAACTGTGCATACTCTTCTGCTTGGAATTCTCCGTCTCTCGCTGACCTAGAAAACTTCTTTGCTTCTACAATTGCAATTACTTTGCCATCGGTATCTAGCAGCGCATAGTCGGCAAATAGTATTGTTCAATTTTTATCAATGGGGAATTCTAAGCTTACCTTTCTATGATCAAGTAAGTCTCGTCAAATTTTTGAAAGTTTTTGGTCAATATAATCACGTGTTTCTCTTTCTAGCATATTTCTACATAAGTGAATTGAAACAATGATAAGTTTATTCAAACATTATCAAGTATAAATAATCCTTAATATACCAATTCAAAAGCTATCTGCAATAGCATTATACCAGAAAAAGAGATCACTATAAACATCATTTCTCATCTGTTTTCTCTCTCATTTTCTTCTAGACTTTTATATTTTTTATATATAGTTTATCGGTACGATCATTAATATAATAAACGGAATCTAAAACAAAAAACATATTTACAATGAAAAACAAAATTTTATTATCATTCTTCTTGCTGATTTTTTCGTTTGCTTCTTATGCATACGAACCTTTTAGTGGAGCTCTTTCTCCATTTGAGAAATCAACACCAACAACGGCAAATGAAATCATGGGGATCAATAACCAGATCCAAACGCCTAAACCACATTACAGAAACGACCCCAATAATAGGGGCGTGCCAGTAGGAAATTGGCGTTTCGAAAAGAGAAACCAAAATCCAAGAAGATGGTCAGGAATCTTTCCATCAACAGAAAATCAATCGTTGCACCGCAAGAGTCATCATAATCATGACACCTATCAAAACGATATGGGATCATATTATGGACTTCAAAAGTGCGAAAAAGATCATGGGAACAATGGGAACAATGGGAACAATGGAAACAATGGAAACAATGGGAACAATGGAAACAATGGAAACAATGGGAACAATGGGAACAATGGAAACAATGGAAACAATGGAAACAATGGGAACAATGGGAACAATGGAAACAATGGGAACAATGGAAACAATGGACACCATGATCATCACGGTCATCACGGCGACCACGATTGCGCAAGCGTCCCCATCAAGGGAGATTTCATATTGCTCTTATTTGCAGGCCTGTATCTTATCCTAAAAAACAGTATTCATGATTTCTTTATAAAATAGTCCTGATTTTTTATCAGGGCTTTTTTTTATTCTTCCCAACTTTCCCTTGATATTAGACAATATGTGTTTATAATCCTTTTGTTCTTTATCTCTTAAATCTTTTGGAAAGATGATTAACTTACGCGAAAGGCAAACAGACCTAGATGAAGTTATCAAAGAGCTTGAAACAAAAGGAATTACTGTAACAGTGCAAGAACAAAATGCCGAATGAATTGCGGAAGTTTTTGCAACTAAGTGCCAAAACTGATGAAGCAGATGCGCAGCTTGCTCTAGTTGTCAAAAGTGCAGAACATCTGAAGATGATCTGAAAAATGTTGCATAAATACTAAAAGTAAATGAGGGAAGGATATAGTATCCTTCCTTTTTATTTTTAATTATTGTCAAATGGACTACCCATTATATAAGGAGAATTGGATGGTTGAGGGCGATCCTGGCCAATGTGGAATAGCTTGTGTGATGTGAGTTTTAAATTATTTTTGGTACACGAATTTTGATAAAAGAGATACCTGGAACATGATGCAAATGATGAAAAAATGATCTTATAGATGGAATCAAGATGCGTTATTGACAGAAGATGAAATATGATTAAATCTAGCCGAACTCTGATTTGATGTAACCATGTGCTACACGCTAGACAAAGAAAGATGGGTTGATTTTGTAGAAAATCCAACTGGAGAAAAATATAAAAGTTTTTTACATGAAAGATTTCACAAATATATTGATGGGGATTTTTGGGTTGATCCAAACAGTTGGTATTCAACGTGAGATTGACATATGACTACGGTGACCGACACCACAACGAGTAAAAAAATACTACAAAATCCTGAAATAAAAAAAATCTGGCAAGCAAATGTTTCAGACGTGATAAAAGAACATCAAAAAGAATGAGTATTGTTTATTTTATGAGTTGATTCATACGTCTTATACGAAAAAGAGCAACAAGAAAATGATCCAATAGGTGGACATATAATTG
>CAZMFL010000081.1:0-2687 GCA_964565575.1 uncultured Candidatus Peribacteria bacterium | reverse complement strand
TTTGGGTCTCCCTAAGGAAACTTGCTTTTATATAGCAAATACCTATTGTGAGAACTATGAAATCAGTGTTTAAAAAGTACAGCAAAATTTCTGACAGAAAAATCAGTGAAATTATGAGATTGTTTTCACTAGATTTACCTGCAAGCAAGACGGCTGAAATAAGTCATATAAGTGATACAACGGTAGAGTCACGATATAACTATTTTAGAGAGGTCATATCATACTATCAAAAGAAAGAGAAATGCGAAGTTTTAAGCTGAGAAATGGAACTAGATGAAAGCTATTTTTGACCATCAAGAGTTAGATGAAAAAGATGAAGATGAGCATCATGAAAGATCAAAGTATTTGGATTGTTAAAAAGAAATTGAAAAGTATACACTGAAATTGTAGATGACGTATCCGCTAAAACACTGCTTCGCATCATAAGAAACAAGGTGGCAATAAATAGTGAAGTAAATACCGATTGACGGCACAGTTACGATTGATTAGTAGATTTTGGATATGAAAAACATCATAGAGTGATTCACAATGAGAACGAATTTGCTAGAGGCACACAACACATCAATTGAATAGAGAGTTTTCGAAGTTATGCAAAAAGAAGACTAGTCAAATTTAATTGAATACCTAAACATAAATTTGATCTTTATTTGAAAGAATGTGAGTTCGGATTTAACTGTTGATTGCAGAATGTTAATGTTTATAATAAACTTAGGAAATTAACAAAATTATATCATTTGCTTGGGTAGACCCTTGTTTTTTATTTAATCCATGAATGAATAGTTGCGATTTTTTTGTTTTTTTTTGCATCTACAAATAATTTGGGAGTGTTTTAAAACCTAGGATGGCTTAGGATAGATCTTTTATGCATTTTTAAAAAATTATTTTCTGGATATATTACATGTGGTCCAAATATTATTCATTTTTTTTGAATAGCAACTCTTAGATTTTGGATAACCAATGTTTAAATCTATATTTTTTCTACTAAGATTTCTATTTTCCACTATTACTGATCTTTGCCCCTTGCCTCGAGAGCTCATTTTTCTTTGTCTTGTAAAATCTATTTTATTTCGTATATTCAAAGTATGTTTTTTACCATTTTCTATTTACTTAAAAATGCCTTGAGAATCTTCAATAGGGAGCATATTACTCCCAATTATCACTCTTATTGTCGGTGCGTTGATTTGATATGTCATCTACAACATAGCACAGAAGCAAAAAGCACTAAAATTACAAGAAAAATTAGATAAAGCGGATGAGACGGCAGCCTGAATTATTAAAAGAGCAGAAGAGAGATATAGGAAAGCAGAAACTCTCTCAAAAGATATGATTGACAACGCTCATTTAGAGGCAGAAAAAAGAAGGCAGAAAATTGATCAATTAGAAAATCGTCTTACACAAAAAGAAGAAAAGATTGATCAGAAATTAGATTTATTAGAAACACAAAAAGATGCTCTTGCAAAAAAAGATGTTGCAGTAAATGAACTATTAGAACAACAAAAAGCCGTGCTAGCAACAATTGCTGGATTGTCTAGTGAGGAGGCAAGAGAAAAGCTTTTTGCTCGCGTAGAAGATGAATCTAGGCAAGAAATTGCCGAATTTATACAAAAATACCATACTATTAAGGTTGAAGAAGCAGAGAAAGAATCAGCTGAAATTATAGCAAAAGTTCTTCCTCGTATTAGCATGAATTCGGTCAGTGAATTTACTGTTTCAATGGTTGAATTGCCGAGCGAAGACATGAAAGGGAAGTTAATTTGACGCGAAGGACGTAATGTTTCTTATTTTGAGAAAATTACTGGCGTTGAATTGTTGATTGATGATACGCCACTTATTGTAAAGCTTTCTTCATATGACAATGAAAAACGTTTTATAGCTGTTGAGACACTAAAACATCTTTTAAAAGATGGTCGCATCAATCCAGTTTACATAGAAAAAACATATAATGATACCGAAAAACAACTAGAAACATTGCTTATGGACAAAGGAAAAGAAGCTCTTGCAATATTAAATATACCTATGATGAAACCTGATATTGTGCGCATGATTTGACAATATTATTTTCGTTTTTCTTATGGACAAAATCTTTGGATTCATTCCATTGAGGTTTCAAAGATTTCAGAAGCGATTGCAGCAGAGCTCTGACTTGATACGCTTGTTGCTAAAAAAGCCTGATTATTGCACGATATTGGGAAAATAGCAACAGAAAATGGGCAATCTCATGCTAAGGTTTGATGAGATATATTGAGAAAATATGGTTTTGATGATGTCATTGTTAATGCCGCTGAAGGACACCATTATGATGTACAAATGAATTCACCAATTTGATGGATTGTCACAGCAGCTGATGCCATTTCTGCTTCTCGCCCTTGAGCAAGATTTAACACAAAAGAAGTATTTGTTGAAAGAATGGCTGCATTGGAAAAATTGATTTCTTCGGTTGACGGTGTTGATAAAGTCCATATTATGCAAGCTGGTCGTGAGATTATGATTTTCGTAAATCCATCAACTGTTGATGATCTTGGGGTAGCTACACTTCTGAAAGTGGTTGGATCAAAAGTAGAAGAGCAGTTAGATTATCCAGGTATTATTCGCGTCGTTTGAATTAGGGAAACCAAAGTTATAGATTATTTAAAATAGTTTCCCTCTATTTTTTTATTTTTAAGTCTACCTATGTATCCCTATTTTAT
>CAZMFL010000080.1:0-2812 GCA_964565575.1 uncultured Candidatus Peribacteria bacterium | reverse complement strand
TTTGGTAAAAACACAGATGGCACGCGACATACTATCAGAAATGTTGTATTTATGTGAATGTGAGAACCTTTTTTAAATTATGAAAATGTGAAAAAAAGCATTGAAGTGATGCTAGATAGACAAATGTTCTCTCTTTCTAAAAGACATATTACGATCTCCACATCTGGCGTTCTCCCTGGTATCAAAAAAATGCTTGAAGACAATCTAGATGTTATGCTTGCGGTATCACTTCATGCGCCAAATCAAGAACTACGCAAAGAACTTATCCCAACTATAGGAAACACCTATCCTCTTGACGCTCTCATGGAACAACTTGACGAGTTTACAACTCTTACAGACAAAAGAATTTTTTATGAATACATCATGATAAAAGACAAAACCGACTCAAAACAGTTAGCTGAACAGCTTGCTAACCTGATGAGACCAAGAAAAAAATATGCTCATATAAATCTAATTCCGTACAACGAAAATCCAACAATTGATTTAGAAGAATCTTCAAGAAATAGAATCATGGACTTTAAGCGCACCCTAGAATCTCATGGCATCACAGCGACCCTAAGAGAGACAATGTGACGCAATGTGCAAGGCGCATGTGGGCAACTTGGTTACGAAAAAGTCTATGAACATCGCGAGGAGATCAAAAAAACTGGTAAAAATATCAAAAGATTGGGTAGATAGCAAGTGTAATCTATATCATTTTTCATAAAAATTGGGGCAAAATATCAATTATTTTCATGTATTCCATTTCTTTTATTCGATTTTTTTTGCATTTATGAGTATACTAATAGTGTACTTTTATCTTTTCTTTTTGTCTATATGAAAATAATTCACACGATTGGTTGAGGAATTCAAGAAGCTCGTCCAGAGGGCACATTAACAGGATCGCATCACATTGTCAACATAAAAACAACTAATGAAAACTACAAAATATTGCTAGATATTGGTAGTCACCCTACCAATGTTGCAAATACGCAATTACAGAACCCATTTGAGAATATGGATGTAAAAAGTATTGATGCTGTGTTTATTTCTCATGTGCATCAAGATCATATTGGGAATTGTATTCAGTTAGTAAAAGCTGGTTATCTTTGACCTATTTATATGTCAGAAATGTCAAAATATCTTGCTAGAGTGATTTTTGATGATGCTCTTAAGCACGAGAAAGAAGAAATAGAAGAGTATAATCGTAAGATAGAATGACTACAACAAGAGCTTGAAGATGCGTGGAATGCTGTTCGTATTCACAATCACGCACCAGAGACAAGACAGAGCAAAAACCCTCGTAAAATTCTTTCTAAAAGACATTTTTCACTAGAAAGACAATATGAAGACAAAGTATATGACATACTTCGAGAGTTCGCAATCAAAAAGACGAAATATCGTAGACGTTTGAAAGAGATTCTGTTAGATAAAGAGATCAATGAGGACGAACTACTAGGATTTTTGGAAGAGATTCCAATTCACGAGAATAAAAATGAAGAAAAATTTATTGATGAATGTGTTGCGCTCAAAAGAGAAATACTATCAGCACAAAGTAATTATAGTGGGTTAGAACTTGATGATGCCCAATATAAGCTTCGCAAATATAATATTAATAGAATAGAAGACGTATATGCTATCAATGAGCGCCTAGCGAAAATGTCATTTACTGAAAATGATGTTATACAAACTCTTTCTCAAATTGTATGATTGTGATTTAACAAAAAAACGTCCATTATTGCTGATAATCTATCGCTAACCCTCCGTAGTGCCTGACACGTTGAAGGTGCTGCCCTATCAATTTGGGAAGCAAAAGAAAACAACGAAACAAAAACATTCCTCTATACTGGAGACCTTGGTAGAGTAAAACAACCTACTTTAGCATGAAAACCTGAGATCCCACCGGAAACATTTGATTATGTTATCACCGAATGAACCTATGCTGGCAGAACACACAATGACCGTTTGAGTGAAAACAGCAAGATTATAAATGATATTAACAAATCAAAAGATATCTGTCTGATACCAGTGTTTGCTTTACAAAGACTACAAGATGTTTTGAGTATGCTTGTTGATGCAGTGCACAATAAAAAGATTGAACTTGGAGCAAATGAGAAAATATACTGCCACTCACCCCTTGGTTACAACCTCACTAAAGAGTTTATTTTGCATGATACGGATGGAGCTTATGGAAATTGTACAGATACAAAAATAGTCAAATGGATTGAGAACCCTGAAGAAGCGGATGTGATTGTAAAAAAACCAGGAAGGAAAATCATTATTTGTTCTGGCGGTATGCTTGAGCAATGAACGATAGCCCAGTACATAGATACGGCATATGCAAACAAAAACGCTAGTATTCTCCTTACTTGATTCCAAGTTCCAGGAACGAACGGCTACAAGATCTTACATTCTGAGTTTGCTGCACCACTTCACATGCGTAACAAACTAATTAAGACGAATCTTGCTTATGTTGCGAACTACACACTCTCTGGTCACGCAGATCATGATGAATTAAAATGGTTTTTGACAGGGATGAAATACACAGATGGTGGGCAAATTACTATCGTTCATGGTGGTCCAAATAGACATATTCTTGCAGAAGATATGAAATCCACAATGCCAAATATAAAAATTAATGTTCCAGAAGAAAATGGGCTTTCATTTGAATTTTAATCTTTCGGGATTACAAAACACAGTAAACGACTCTAGTTTCTACTAGGGTTTTTTATTTTTATAAAAAATTTTTGTAGATAAATCGACACTTATCGAGATTGTGGCATAATAGAAAAAAATGTGTGGCTAAAATAGGGCAAAACAGTAGAAGAGAATT
>CAZMFL010000079.1:0-2880 GCA_964565575.1 uncultured Candidatus Peribacteria bacterium | reverse complement strand
AATATTCAAACACTTCATAATATTACTAAACAAGTTTTTATTACGCTTGAAATAGCTAAAAGTGTCCCAATAGAAGTAGTATCTGAAATATTTTTGAGAATTAATAGTAAATGAAAAGCTTTAAACAATTCAGATTTTATTTTGACACTAATGTCTGTATACTGGGAGGATTGAAGGAAAAAAGTTGAAACCTTCTCAAACTATACAAGGTCAAGTAACAATCTTATTGCTCTTTGAGCTGACGACATTGTAAGAATTTTGATTTGAGTGGGATTTAAAAGAGCAAGATTAGAGGATGCTTATAATTTCCTTAAGGCGCAAACTCATGAATTTCAGAATTTAGACAACGTCATTCAATTGGCTAGCAACCAACAGAACTGGAGGAATTTTTTAACCCTTATAAAAGACCTGTGATTTATCAGTTCGTCTTTAATAACTCAAAAAACATTGTTAGTAGCCTGCTATGTTTTCTATCTCCTAGGAATTAATGAGTTTAAAATGAATTTTCAAGAGTTAAATCACATAATAAAACTATACTATATTTCCATGTTTTTATCACAAAAATATTCTTCTGCATCTGCAGAAACTATATTGTGAAAAGATTTTCAGATTTTACAAAAGGTTACAACAAAAGAGCAGTTTATACAATTTTTGTATGATGAAATAGAAGGACAGGTTACTAATGACCTTTGGAATATAACTTTCCCAAAGAATATTGTTACAAGTTGATCAAGATCTCCATTGTTTGTTGTATTTATCGCAGCTCAGATTTATTTCCAAAATCCGATTCTTTTCAGAACTATACCTATAAGTAAATATTTTATTGATCTTAAAGATAAAGAATCTTTAGGCGAAAAAACAGAAATAGATCTTCATCATATATTTCCTAGAGATTATCTTATTTCTCTGTATGGAGCAAAAACCATCAAGACCACTGATATTAATCAGATAGCTAATAAGGTTTATGCATATAACAGCGATAATAAAACGATATCAAACCATTCTCCAAAAGAATATCTTTCGTTCTTTTCAAAAAATGGAGAAATCGATTGGACAAAAAATTTAGAATTAAATGCGATACCTCCTCATTTTGCTGAGCTTTCTTATGAAGATTTCTTGAATGAAAGAAGGGGACGCATAATACAGCTTATCAAAAAATATTATGATCATATTAAAGATCCAACCGCATGAATAATAAAAAATGATATTAAAACAGCAATATTAACTTGAGAAAATCACATAACTGAATTTAAATCTTCTTATAGATGGGATGTGGCTCAAGGACAACGCAATGATAATTTAAAATATCAAATAGTTAAAACCTTGGCGGCATTCCTAAACTCTGATTGAGGTGTTTTATATGTTTGAATTACTGACGAGGGTGAAATTTTGTGATTGGAGAATGACATAAATCTCTTTGCAGATAAAAAAATGGATAACCTGCTTTTGGATATTGATAGTCTCGTTAAAACACATTTTTCTGACTCATATGCATTGATAAAAGCCAGGTCTGAATTGTTAGATTGAAAACAAATTATTGTATTTGACGTCCAACCATCATCAAAACCTATATATTTTTCAATTAATGGGAAAGAGGAATTTTATATTAGAAGATCAGCATCATCTATATCACTGACGATTGCAGAAGCAAACAGCTTTATTAGAGATCACTTCATTTTATAGTTTTCATCCTACCTTCCTATGCCACTCATTATCCCACAACATCTTTCTTCTTGAGACACAATCGCAACAGTTTCGCTTTCGTGGTGATGACCATGAGCAGTTCCTGAAAGATATAAGGTAGGAAAAGAGCAGTTAGAAAAAACATTTGCTCTCAAGGTAAAAGAGATGCCGAACACATTACAACCTGCGGATTTCGTCTATGAGCATCCAGATTTCAGAGCGCAAGATTTGATGCAAGCACTGCAAGATCCTGATGTTAAGGCAATTTTTTCTACTATTGGATGAGATGACGCAATCAGATTGATTCCTTATATAGATTTTGCTGTAATCAAAAACAATCCTAAAATATTTTTGTGATTTTCTGACAGTACAGCGGTGCATTTTATGTTTTATTATGCAGGTGTTAGATCGTATTATTGACCTGCTATTTTAGCGTGATTTGCTGAAAATGGTGGTATTATGCCATATATGGAAGAACATCTGAAACGTGTACTTTTCACAACCGAACCTATTTGAGAGATCAAACCAAATACCGATTGATGGACAAGTCAAAGATTGGAGTGGATTCCAGAAAATCAAAACATCAAAAGAGAGATACTTCCATCAGAATGACGAAGATGGCTGCAAGGAGAGTGAGTTGTGCAAGGGGAGTTATTATGATGATGTTTACAGCTATTTCCATTTATGATTGGTACCAAAATTCGACCAACATTAGAACAGCGAAAAGACAAGATTCTCTTTTTTGAAATAGCAGATGATGAAAACAACAGCGAGACTGAAGTTACACGAGTATTGAGGAATCTAGACGCACAATGAATATTCAAAGTTATCAAAGGTGTTCTCGTTGGTAAATCAACCAAAAAACGAAAAACTGGTGAGAAAATAGAATATGATAATGTTGTCCTCAAAGTACTGAGATGAGAAGAAAAACTTGATACATTACCTATAGTTACCAATATGGATTTCTGACATACGGCACCTATTATGACGATCCCTATCGGCGCTCTCGCTGAAATCGATTGTGATAAACAAACATTTTCTATTTTGGAGAGTGGGGTGAAGTAGAATAACTCGTAGAATAAATAACAACCAAAAACCCATATTTCATACATATCACTCACAAAAACAATTATAACACATCTTGTTGCGTTTTCAAAAAATGTCTACTGAAAATAACACACAATGTGTTGATTTTCT
>CAZMFL010000078.1:0-2954 GCA_964565575.1 uncultured Candidatus Peribacteria bacterium | reverse complement strand
CATGAAATGTTGTAATATGCAATGCTATCAACGCGATGTTTGATAGCCATAGAAGAGGCGGCCTTCGATCGCAATAAGTCGGTAGGCCCGCTAAGTGAGGGGAAATCGCTTCCTATATAAAGGAGCAGCCCGTGAGGCGAGAAACAAACTTTCAAAATCTTTACATGATTCTGCTAGATCAGCCATAATCTTCAGAAACTGCATGAATATCAAACGTGTATAGTATATGAAACACCTATGAAATAGCAAGAGGACTACTGAGAAATTTTATGGCATCATCGGTTTCGTCTTTATAAATTCATTCTTGCTAACAACTAGTTATCAATAATCTGCATTATTGGCATATAAAACATATTTTTCTCAAATGTCAAGTATTCTTTTTGGCGTGTGTGTCGGAATCCCAGCCCCTTTTTTGTATAAGTTGATAAAACCCGTATAATAATACTATCACGATAAGCTCAAAAGAGGGTTGTAGCCACTAGAGGGGTTGTTGGATCAAGGTTTCTCCTTGTAAAACCCGTTATCACATGATTCACCGGATGATTGGATAACATTTGGTCTATGGTATGGGGTCTTTCTTCAATATAATGGCATCGAGAAGGCAAGTAATCGATGCTATGATATTGGCGAAAGCCGGCCCTATGGCATAGACGTCATAGGCCGTCTTGTTTTCAAGCCGGTCTTTTCTTTATATGAAATTTTATAATTTTTGGCGTGTTAAAAAACAATTGATTTTTTGTGATGTACCCTTATAAGCGTTATAACCTTTTATATTATAGGACCTTCGATGGATTTATATATCGCTCAATTTATTTCAGGATTCGCGCAGGGGAGTCGAGTCGACGATTTTTCTTTTCTGCTAAGCCGATGGGTTTTTTTAGCACCAGCTTTGATAATTATTATTCTTTTCTCTTTGTATGCAGATAAAAGATCTCGAAAACAATATCTTATCGCGCTTATTGTCGGTGCTATTTTATTTTATCTTTGCAACGAATTGTTCTTTAAAGATATTTTGCCTCAATTTATAGGAGAAAGAATGAGACCCTATCTTGCTCATCCAGATCTTATTCGTGCAATAGGAGATAAAATCACCGATAGTTCTTTTCCATCTAGTCATGTTGCAAGCACTGTTTGAATCCTTGCTCTGTTTGTTCGGAGAAGTAGGAGTTGTTGGATTTTAGCAATTATCCTGTGATTGTTTGTAGCACTTTCTAGAATTCACAACGGAATGCATTATCCATCGGATGTTCTTGCGTGAGCATTTTTCGGTATTTTATATGCCTATCTTGGTATCAAAGCTAGCAAATATATCATGAAAAAATCTAAATAAGTGGGCTTTGTCGTCATTGTCTACACAATTATACCACTTCATATAACCTTGTCTTCATCGTATGCAACGAATACTTGCCCAGATGCGACTGCTCTTTGCGGTTGTTCAAACTGTGCATGTAGATGCTGGTTTTCATCTATTTGTAGGGTCACGTGTTGATCAGCTTGTCTATAACGAATTTTCGCACCTCATGTTCGGGGAAAATTATATGGTTCTCCTATCCAATGTCGGTTAGAAATAGAGATTTCAGAACTACATAGTTCGTCGGTATCAGCATATCCCACTACGAGAGTGTTTGTTACGATATCTTTTTTTAATACAAATAGAGGACGAGGAGCGGCAACGCCAAGTCATTGTCTTTGTCAGATGGTATATCATCGAACACCATTGTGTTCACCTATTTTTTTTCACGTGATATCTACGATAGGTCCTTTTTTTTCTGGAATATATTGTTGCAAAAACTCTCTCATTGGTACCTTCCCGATGAAACAGATTCCTTGGCTATCTTTACGGTCTGCATTTGGGAGTCATGCTTCTTTTGCGATCTGTCTCACTTCCGATTTTTTCAATCATCATAGTGGGAAAATAGCTTTAGATAGCTGATGTTGGTTTAATCACGCAAGGAAATAACTTTGATCTTTGCTGGTGTCTATTCATTTATAAAGAGAGTATATAGCGAAATTCAAAATATTTTTTCAAGTATCTGACGTCTGTTTTTGTCATTTGGTGGCATTTTTAGTTTGTTTGTAATCATTGTCTATTGTTGTTTTTTGCTCCGTAGGAGCAATTTCTTGAATTGTCTCACCGTCAAAATAATGTGTATTTTCGTACGTTAGCTCTCAGTTCGTTGGATCGTTTTTTTTGATTTGTGCATAGTGGCCTGTCGCAATAGCATCAAATCCCAGAGCGATTCATTCATCCAAAAAAACGTTAAATTTTATCTCACTGTTGCAAAGTACATCTGGATTTGGTGTAAGCCCATTTTTGTAACTTTCTACGATATAAGTGACGATGCGGTTGTGATATTCTTGTTGATAATCAAATATATAGAGCTTAATTCAAAGATAATCGGCTACTTTTTGTGCTTCCGCAAGATCTTCTTTGGTTGTGCAGGTTTCATCTTCTGTTGTATAGTTTACCATAAAACCTCCGGTTACATCAAAACCTTGCTGCATCAAAAGATAGGCAGCAACTGCAGAATCGACTCATCAAGACAATCAAACAAGTATGCGTTTCATGTTAGTTATTGTAGAGATTGGCAAGGAAAAGGCAAATAGAAAGCATTAGCATAAAAATCTATCTGTTTTTTGACAAAAAAAATTATTCGACTATTATCATTGTATTGTCTTTTATTCTTCATTTGTACTATTATGACTGAAATTGGTTTTGAATCCAGCGGTAACCCGCTTATTTGAATTTTATATGCTGTTATTTGAATTCTTTATATTGTATCTCTATGGAAAATTTTTACAAAAGCTAACTTACCAGGTTGGGGGAGCATTATACCATTTTCTAATGTTTATTTACAGATAAAACTTGCATGAAAACCTTGATGGTGGTTGCTTTTACTTTTTATACCATTTGTAAATTTGATCGTTCTTTTCATCATTACAATTGAAATAGG
>CAZMFL010000077.1:0-3359 GCA_964565575.1 uncultured Candidatus Peribacteria bacterium | reverse complement strand
CAGAAAGAAAAGAGACGAATGATTAATTATTAATAAAAAAGGAGTATTGATCATTAAACATTTATAATTAACCATTATATTTCGCTCTCTCTTGTAATTTTACAAAATTTATCTATATATAAATTATCTTTTATTATTTATACACACATACACAATGACGAACAAAAACAATCTTTGGATAATTATCGGTCTTTTGGTTTTAGCAGGTATTTGAGTTGCATATTTCTTTTTGAGAAAAGATAGCGCACCCAAACTACCAGAAACGATAAACAATTTGGGCAAAAAGGTTTATGTAAATTATGTTTGAACTTTTGAAGATGGATCAGTGTTTGACACAAGCATTAAAGAAGTTGCACAAGAAAAAGGTCTTTACAAAGAACAGGATGATATGGGTTGAAAATTTAAACCTCTAGAATTTATCGTTGGAGCAGGACAAATGATTCCTTGATTTGATAGAGCTCTCTTAGATATGAAGGTTTGAGATAAAAAGAAGATAACATTGAAACCATCAGACGCATATGGAGAGTACAACACAGGGCTTGTCACAACAATGCCTAGATCGCAATTCCAAGAAGCGAATATCGTACCGAAAGTTGGAGATGTGTATAATTCAGCGAATGGAGAATTCACAGTACTAGAACTTACAAACGAAACGGTTACAGTAGACTTTAATTCTAAAATGGCTGGTAAAGTGCTAATTTTTGATATAACTCTAGAGAGAATCGACGAGCCACAAAAACCAGTTAATGAATCAGAAAGAACTATTGAAATAGACGCAACACTTGACGACGTGAAATCATGAAATCCAGATCAGGCTGATGTGAAAGAACCAGCAAACACTCCAGAACCAACAGAATTAGAATAATATTTTTAGATTATACGAAAAGACAGCGATACTCTTGTATCCTGTTTTTTTTTATGTAATCTTATCGTATGCAACTTTTTAAAAGAATGATGCTCTCCCTCTTTCCAGAGGAAATGATCAATAATCCAGTAAATCCTGCAAGCATGTTTGTGTGATTTATTTCTGCAAAACAATATTTTTCTGTTATTACAAGAAGAATAGTAGAAAACTATAAGTTAAATCTTTTTGATATCTCATTGGATCCATTTGAAGTAAAAATAGGATTTGGCGATACACCAACGATCAAAGTCAAAGATGTGGATTTTTATTATGCGTATGCGTCGGCAGCGAACCTAAATGGTTTCAATAATGTAGCACCTGCACAACTTGCGCACTCAATTGCCTTATTCACAAGCATTTACTGTCAGGACATGAGTGACGAGTATGAGGATCACTATACATTGAATTTTATTTATGCTATCTATTTGCTGACATTCGTTTTTCAAGCACAAATAAAGCAATTTCCTCACAAAGAACCTAAAAGTTCAAAGGAAATAGAAGATAATTTTACTTGGTTAATTGCACTTTTCTTTTCGTTTTATCATTTTTTGTTGGGGCAGTCAGGTAAGGTTTTTGATACGGCGACGATTAGAAAAATTAAACAACAATTCCTAAGAGATCATATAGAAGTCTTTTTTATGCTTATGTATTTTTACCAATATGCTGGAAGATCATTGGAAACTTTTTGAGCAAAAGCAGAACAGTTTTTTTGATGGTTATTTTATGATGAATTACATTGAGGAGATTTACAAGCACTAGCACAAGATTTTCTTGCTCATGCTGAAACGACAATCAAAACAACAAATTTCAATACAACAGAAAAAAATCTTATATCATTGCTATTTCCAGCAGACATCTTGGTTAAATATGTTTTGGATGCGCCAAATATTAGTGCAACTATCCGCCATCTGATTACAAATCTTTTCAATCAAGAAGAAACTCGCCTTTATATGAGTTCATTTTTGGATTCTGATAAAGATTTTTTACTCTTTTTAACTAAAATCACAGATTATACCCACTTCAAAAATACCTATTTTGAAGCATTGAAAAAATACATTACTCATATGTTCCATAATCAAGAACCGTTTTCCATAACTCAATCTAAAGATGTCGATGAATGGATTTCTATGATATGAGAATGAGGCGCAGTAGATATGTCCAAAATTCCAGAACGCATAAAACAAGAGTCAGATACTATGGAAAGACTTATGAATTTTTATGTCACGTATATATGATGATCGCGAATAGGTAGATGAGATTCGCGATATATTAGATGTGGACATCATGAAATCTTACATTTATTACATTCTCAAATACAACAAAATAATAAATCAGATGGATCAAATTTTTACAATTGATTACTCAAAAATTACGGAAAAAATAATTTTTATTATAAATATGCATTTGAAAATATTCGTGCGTGAAAAGAGAAATTTCACCTCCCTTTTCGTGCGACTTTTAGGGAAGTATATTCCAATATATGTATCATAAGATTGTTTGAATCAAGTTTCCTTGCTATCTTACTGCAGGATACACTTCCAAAAGAAATCAAATTGTATATCAAAAATAGCAAAATTATCAAAGAATTTGGAAGGCTATTTCAGCAAAAAATAAGTCAACGAACACAAAAATCTCATTTTCTTCTTGTCGGAGCGGTATACGGATCATATAATTATTTCTTTCATGCAGTGCGTTTTGATCAATCTCTCAAAAAGTTTTTTCTGAAAGACGCAGATTCGCAGATTAAGGAGAACTTTTATACATTGGATTTTTGGCTTCATCAAGAAATGCTAAAAAAACTCAAACCATTTGCACAAGAATTTAAAGATATGTATCCAGATGGAAGTATAGCAGGTATTTTCGCATTTCTTCGTGAAACGTTATTGTGATTTTTGATGTATTGTACATATCTAAATTCCTTCTTACCAAATGAAGAAGAGAAAGAACAGATAAACGCTTTAAAGATATTTTATATTGTAGATGTGCTTATGCTCAGTGATGAGTTTACACCTATGTTTTTAACTATTATTGAAGATATGCTAATAACATATGGTGACATATTAAAAATGCTCTATGAAATAGACGACAATAAAGCATATTTCAAAATTGCCAAAGAAAATTGGAATGTGTATAGTTACAAAAAACCACCTGAGGAAATTTTCGATAAGTTTTCAGGCGAAGATATAATATGGTTTAGGTGATTTTTAAAAACGATAACTTATTATTCAAAAAGATTTATACAACCATAGGTATAGTTTGAAAACATAGATGTTGCCCGTCCTATCTATGTTTTTTTGCCACACAAAGAATGTGCGGGCTTCCCGCCTTCGGTGGGAGAAAAAAATAACCATGTTTTTCAGAAATGTTTTTTGCTTACCATGAGTAGTTAGCATAGAGAGAAACAGTAGAAGAGAACTGACTTATCTACTGTTATTTATTTGTAAAATAAAATCTA
>CAZMFL010000076.1:0-3362 GCA_964565575.1 uncultured Candidatus Peribacteria bacterium | reverse complement strand
AAAAATTTGACAAAAAAAGAGCTCTGGATATACTTATAGTACTTTATTTTTAAGAAAACAAAATGACTGAAGCTATTAACACTACAGAAAAAATTATTGGCATGCCTACGGATGATGAAATGTTTGAAGCTTTTTGGAAATGATTGATTGACGGCACACCTGATACTGGGAAAAAATATATCAAAATGTTTGAACCGTTTCTTGAAAAAGCGAAACCACATATTAAATGAGTAGTTTTATTGGAAGAAACGTGACTTATTTTCAATATTTCTGAAGAGATTTGAAATCAATTAATCAAAAATTTTATCCATGCACAAAGTCTATTGTTAAGATTTCCTCTACAAACAACATTAAGTTTTTTTGGCGCAGGAAGTTTCACAAGTTTTATCGATAACACCAAAAAAGGCAATAATAACCCAGAAAAAACAATAGGTTGATTTACAAGAATCATTAGCGTGTTCTTCAAAAAACTAGGAGAAAAATATGTGGTCTTAGAAACCGAAGAAACTATCAAAGAAAAGATGGCAAAAATATTTATATAATAATAGTATTTATACTTTTGAAATATGAAAATCCCCACCGTCGATGGCAGGGATTTTTTATGTAATACATTGTATATACAAGTTCTATTTGGTATTATTCAGAGTCATCTTTTTTCAATTTTCATTTTCTTTCTTCCATGATTTGAGTTGCAAGATTGTTTGGTACTCTTTCATAGTTTGAGAATTCCATAGAATACGATGCTCTTCCTTGTGTCATAGAACGAAGTTGTGTTGAATATCCAAACATTTCTCCCAAAGGTACTTTTGCTTTGATTATCATTGCGTTACCTTTTTGATCTTGTCATTGAATCATACCACGTCTTGACGAAAGATCACCCATTACATCTCCCAAGTAATCATCTGGTGTTGTAACTTCTACAGACATAAGCGGTTCTAGAAGTGCAGGACTTGCTTTCATAAACGCATCTTTAAATGCTTTGTATGTAGCAACCTTGAACGATACTTCTGACGAATCCACATCATGAAATGAACCATAAAATGGTGCTACTCTAACTCCGATTACTGGATATCCAGCAAGAGGACCTTGTCTCATCATCTCTTGAGCACCCTTATCAATAGCTGGAATAAATTCTTTTGGAATAATACCACCTGTAATATCGTCTCTAAATTCGTATGTTTTCTCGCTATCTTCAGGGAGTTTCTCCATATGAAGTACAACGTGCCCATATTGTCCACGTCAACCTGTTTGTCTCTTAAAGATACCCTCTCCATCAGCATTCTTTGTAATAGCTTCTCTATATGCAACTTGTGGTTTACCAGTAACTACCTCTACTTTGTGTTCTCTTTTCAATCTATCAACTATAATTTCCAAGTGCAACTCACCCATTCCAGCGATGATAGTTTGCCCAGATTCTTCATCAGTATAAAATCTAAATGAAGGATCTTCGTATGCAAGTTTTGATAGACCTAGACCCATTTTTTCTTGATCTTTTTTAGACGCTGGTTCAACTGCGATATTGATAACTGGCTCAGGGAATTCCATCCTTTCAAGCATAATCGGTTGTTTTTGATCACAGAGTGTGTCTCATGTTTTTACGTCTTTCAAAGCCAAGAATGCAGCGATATGTCCTGCATGAATCTCAGATATCTCTTCTCTTTTATTCGCGTGCATCAACAACAAACGTCAAATTCTTTCTTTTTCGCCTGTTCTTGGATTTAACAATGCGTCACCAGATCTTATCACTCCAGAGTATATTCTCACAAATGTAAGAGTACCTACGTATGGATCTGTCATAATCTTAAATGCTAATGCCGAAGCAGGAACATCATCACTAGGATCTCTCGTCATAGTAACTTCTGGATCATCTACATCTGTTCCATGCACAGCTCAAATATCTAGCGGAGATGGCAAATAATCAACTAAATGGTCTAGCATAAGTTGTACACCAGCATTTCTCAATGCAGTACCTACAAGTACTGGATAAAATTGATTTGAGATAACACCTTTTCTAATTGCTCTATTTATAAGTGCGATTGAAATCTCTTCACCTCCAAGGAACTTTTCTGCTAATTCGTCATCAAATGCTGAAATAGCATCGAGCATTTTTTCTCTATACTCTTGGCAAATTGGAAGGAAATCCTCAGGGATATCTCTTTCTACTTCTTCTGATCAGTTTTCACCTTCAAAAGTAAAATATCTCATATATACCAAACTAACAACACCTTTGAACTCTGCGCCCTCTCCATATGGAAGTTGTAAAGCGCACGCTTTTTGAGATAATCTTTCTTTGATCTCTTTTTCACAAAGCTTAAAGTTAGCTCCGATCTTGTCAATTTTATTTACAAAACACATTCTTGGAACGTGATATTTGTCAGCTTGCCTCCATACAGTTTCTGTCTGAGGTTGAACTGCATCTGAAGAAGAAAGCACACAAACTGCGCCATCAAGCACTCTAAGAGAACGCTCAACTTCAATAGTAAAATCCACGTGTCATGGGGTATCGATAATGTTGATATGGTGTCATTTCCACATACATGTAGTTGCGGCAGAAGTAATTGTAATACCTCTTTCTTGTTCCTGTTCCATCCAGTCCATTGTCGCTTCTCCTTCATGAACCTCTCCAATCTTGTGGTTCCTTCCTGTGTAATACAAAATACGTTCTGTTGTAGTAGTTTTACCCGCATCAATATGCGCGATAATACCGACATTTCTCACTTTTTCTAAGGGTGTTGCCATTGTAATTAAATAGTTATCTATAATAAATAAAGGTTAATCTGTGATTTATATTTCTCAATTGGTTTGCTTTTTGTTTGTAATTACAATATTTCTATGATTAATTTGATGGTGTGTGTTTTGTACTAATCAATCGGGATCCGAATAGACATCTACGTGCTCATATAGCGGAGATTGAATGCCATCTATAACCTGTAAAAGAGGTGTCACATCACTTGTATCGACCTCCTGTAACTGATTGAAATACGAAACAATATTTTCCATATCACCAGTTAATTTTCCGACCTCTTCTTCGGAAAGACGCAATGCGGATAATTTTGCAAGATAGAGTACCTCTTCACGTGTAACTGCCATCTTTGTAGATAGGAATAAAAAAGTATCCTTGCGGATTAGGATAGTGTATTTTTTCGCTTGTAAATTGCAATCAAAAATGAAAAAAATGTTTTCTTACAACGCAAGAGAATTAAGCTATTAAGTATATTTTTCCGAGAATAGTAATTCGTATAAAAAAACTATTCGTCCTCATTATCAAGAATTATTTCATGAGATTCTGTTTTTCAATTTTGCGTGGGGATTATGGTTTGAATGCCATCTGGCACATGTGCTAATTCTTTGAATTTTTTCTT
>CAZMFL010000075.1:0-3410 GCA_964565575.1 uncultured Candidatus Peribacteria bacterium | reverse complement strand
AATATCTTCAATGGTTTACAAACTGATATATGTCTAGTACTGAAAGAGCATTTTGAATATGAAACCAAACATGATATAATTTATATAATTATAAACTTTATAAAGAATGAAAAATAGAAGAGAAACCGCGAGAAAAAGATTTATCAGGTAAGAATAAAGATTCTAATTGATCAATTATGAGGATAGGACCTATAGCACTATATTTCTTAAATGATATAGAATCCGCTATTCATTATGCAGGAGAGAGCGTTAAATCAACTCATAATACAGACATTTGTATAGATACAGCGAAGTATTTCGTTTGATTATTAATAGGTGCTCTATTGTGAGCGAGTAAAGAAAATTTATTATCAAGCGACTATTCTCCCTTACAAAATTATTGGAAAACGAATAATATGAATGAATACCTAAAAAATGTTGTATCTTGATCATATAAAAACAAATCTAAAAAAGAATTGTGAATAAAATATTGATATGTATTAGATTCACTAGAGGTAGCTTTACGATGATTTCATAATTTTGATAGCTTTGAAGAAGGGTTAATAAACATTGTAAATCTATGATATGATGCTGACACTAATTGATGCATATATTGATTTTTGGCATGAGCGTATTATTGATATGATAGCATTCCATCCAGATGGAAAGATAATGTAGCAAAAAAAGATCTTATAAAGGAAATAACCATGAATCTATATAATTCAAAGATATAAGAGACTACTTATTTACAATTCACACATGATGTTTGATCAGTTAATTATACAAGCAATCCAATACTATCTTTATTATAATTTTGATTAAAAAACTTGCATTCTTTCCATAAAAGCATAGAATAAACCTATGCACACAATATATTCTCTTTCTACAAACAATAATAACAATAATTACTCACTCCTGTGGGAATTTTGTTGCTAGAAGAGAATCAGATACCTTCCATAACAAATCTCACAGCTCGTATGATGTGAGTTTTTTTTATTTTACACCTCTCAACTCTTTTTAGTTCAATTGCTTTGATACCATGTATATCCTGAAAATTCGATTAACATATACACCGATAAATTGACAGTGGTTCACTAAATACCAATATACTGGTTGCTATTTCCTACAAAATCAGTAAAAAAATGTATCTTAACAAGGCTCTTTCGTCTGTTCAGACGAATGATTAATTATTAATTATTAATTATAAAAAATAAATTAAAAACAATTCCTTATCATTAACCATTAACCATTAACAATTGATCATTTAACTTATTTATATTCACAACGACCATGAAAACCCTTATCAAACACATTAGTGGCGACCAGATAGGTCAAGAAGTATCTTTATATTGATGGATTTCACAAGCGCGCGCAAGTGGTAAAGTTGCATTTATTGAGCTTCGTGATGGATCAGGATTTATGCAATGCGTAGGTGAAGAGTCTGTTTTGGGACAAGAAAAATTTGATATATTGAAATCGCTCAACATCGAATCTGCGTTACGCGTAACAGGGACGATATCGAAGCATCCAAAAAAGGAGCTCTTTGAGCTCCAAATCTCCGATTTGGAAGTGTTCTGCGACACGAAAGATTACCCTCTTGGACAGAAAGAGCACAACCCAGAATTCCTTTTTGATAATAGACACTTGCACTTGAGAGCTAAATCACAACGAGCTATTCAACGCGTACGTGATACTATCATCCATGCAACCTACGACCGAATGCGCGATCATGATTTCATCAAAATTGATTCGCCAATATTCACACCAAGCGCATGTGAGGGAACAACAGAACTGTATGAAGTAGAACATGTAAATGGTGAAAAAATGTATCTGTCACAATCATGACAATTGTATCTAGAAGCCGCAATTGCAGCACATGGACGTGTGTATGATTTCGGTCCAACATTCCGTGCAGAAAAATCGAAAACACGTAGACATCTGAATGAGTTTTGGATGATGGATGCGGAGATGGCATTCACGACACTTGAAGACAACTTAGAAATTCAAGAAGATTTGATCTACTATATCATTCAAGAAGTGTTAACGAAAAACAAAGCAGAATTGGAGATACTAGAAAGAGACACCAAACCTTTAGAAGCGATTCAAAAACCATTCTTACGCTGGACACATGTTCAATTCATAGAAGAGTTACAAAAAGCCGGATTTGATGTAAAACAAGGTGATGATATTGGAAGCGATATGGAAATGCAGTTTATGGAAAAGATTGATCAACCGATATTTTTGACTCACTTCCCGATTGAAATAAAAGCGTTCTATATGCCTGAGGATCCCAAGATGCCCGGATATGCGCTTTGTGCAGATCTTCTTGCTCCAGAAGGATGTGGAGAAATTATCGGTGGTTCACAACGTATTAGTGATTATGATGAACTTCTTGCAAGGATCAAAAAACATAACTTACCAGTTGAATTCTTTGATTGGTATTTGGATTTGAGAAAGTACGGCGGTGTGCCTCACTGATGATTTGGCTACTGATTAGAAAGAATCGTGCGTTGGTTGTGTGGACTACATCACATCCGTGAAACTATTCCATTCCCAAGATACGCAAATAGAATTACTCCTTAATCTTTTTCCATGGAACAACCTATCTCAGAACAACCAGTAAAAGCTGTCAAACAAACGAGTAAAAGAGTCTTTTCTCTAATCCTCCTAACTGTAGCACTTTGCGCATACGTGTGGGCGATTTTGGTAGGCTATGTTTTTGTAGATGTAGCAAGCCGAATGATTGCAACAGGCGTGTTGTATCTATTGATGCACTATGTGACACTTTCTGGATACAAACAGGTACGCACATTGAAACGACCTTGGATTTTCATCATGTGGATCGCGACATTATTTATCACATACAAAACGCAAAATATATGGCTTTGAGTGAGTTTCCTCACACGAAACATCGGGCTATGATTAACATTACATACGTTAGAAAGATCATTGAAAACGCGCATCATTTTCAATCCACTCGTTTTTTTTAGAGCTGGAGATGCGCTTTTTTCAGTTTTTTTCGTGATCAGTTTCATATCTGCATTCGTAGGAAGAAACCAAGAATTCAATCTCACGTGCGACGACATAACCAGAGCATCAACCAGAATCATCACGTATACACAAGAAAAATATAATTTTGGAAAAGTCGAATTAGAACAGATGACAAACAAGTTGATTGGTGGAGTTATTTGAGTTGGAATAGGTTCTGAAGTTGCTGAAAGTACAAGTCCTGAAACGACAAAAACCACAGAAACCATGGGTACTGAAACGAATGAGAGTAGCAGTTGAGGACTTTTAGAAAACATCAATACTATGCTTTTAGAAAACAGTATTACACTACAAGAACAATTAGCATTGCTCAGTGGTACACAAAATATCTCACCTGAAACACTGCGTATGGCACAAAGTTATCTATCATCTGGTGGACTCTC
>CAZMFL010000074.1:0-3438 GCA_964565575.1 uncultured Candidatus Peribacteria bacterium | reverse complement strand
GCTATAATCAATCCCTTTCATAAACATATCTCTATCATCTATCTTGTCGGTCAAAGCTCCTTTTATCAAACGTTTGATCTTGGTATCATTTGTGTGGCTTTCAATCATAGCGTTCATATAATCATTCTTTGCGATCTTGCTCCGGTCAACACACTTAGAAAGCTGTTTCTTCAAGATTAAATCTAACCAAATTCTCGTGCTTCTTCCATTCCCTTCCATAAAAGGATGAGCAACATTCATTTCAATATATTTTTTTATAATGGATTCAAAAGAATCCTCTGGCATTTTTTCTATTGTTTTGAGCGTAGCATCAAGAAATTTGACGTTTGCAAACTGGAAACCGCCTTTTAAGATGTTTTTTTGTCTGATCTGTCCTGCAAAATCATACAGCCCTCCAAACAAGTACCCATGAATTTGTTGTAGTCATTTGAGTGTACCTATTTCAAACTCATTGATCAAATTACTTTCAAATAGTGTGTACGCCTTCTTTTTGCTCTGCCCATCGATGGTAGTGTCGCTATAAAGAAACCAATCGAGGAATTCCATTGCTCTGTTGTTGGGAAATTGCTTAGCTAATCTAGCAACTCCATCGCTATCGAGAGCGTCGGTCAAACGATATTTCCCATCTGGTGCTACTAATTTGAACTGGTTAGTGTCGCTAACCAATTGAGAGTTCTCTTTTTTAAGCTTGGTTTTGAGATATTTCCAGTAATTACGGACTTTGGCATAATCATTCTCTTGATTGAGAATACCCACCACATCAACTACAGAAAACCACCATTTGGAAGTAGCATCATCCCAAATAGCTCTGACTTCTTTGTTATCATAAAATCTAATAGAAACCTTGTGTGTCATGGTATTTTTGTCGATACCTAAGGAAGTAGTATAAATCTTGCTTGTCTACTATGGGAAAATATAGAGAAATCAGACTGGATAGCAATAGGGAGAGGCTGGAGCTTTCGCTCTGTAATTTCTGATTTGTTGCACATCAACGCTATGCTTAAATCAAAATTAATCTTGTAGCTGGGATAGATACAAATAATATTTTTTCATATTTGTGATATCTGAATCAGGATATAGGTTATCAAAGACCTGTATGATCATTCTCCCCTCTTCTGATGACAATTTTTCTTTCATAAGATCGTCAATTTGTTTGTATAGGTTTATACTGGCTTCTAGATCAACTCATGGATCTTTCAATCACAAGTTTTTCAATACAAAGGTATCTCGTATTGGCATCTGAGGATTGATTGTGTGGAGCAATTTGCTTGCCAAAGATTTTTCCAGTTTTCAAAATTTTCACAAAAAATACATCAACACACCTTCAAACGTCAATGTGTAATTGTTCTTAGAGTACTCCAACAATCCATAATATGCCTCATAAAATTCGTCTGATCTGTGTGTGATTTTGTAATATTTATTATATTCCTTTTGAAAATCCTTGTCTTTACTGACATCTACAGCATGAAACAATTTCATAATTTTTGTATATTTTGACAATCAATTAACGATTTTTTTTTCTGACATCACCGATTTAGCTAAAAATTGCTCTACAGAAACCACAGATACCGGGCTTGTAGTTCAGTCATCATTTTTTACAAACATTTCATCTACCAAATGAATTTCTCCTGTATTGAAAGTTTTGGAAGTGTAAACCTTTTTTCAGTCTACAAGAATCGTTTGCAATCAATCTTCATCTGATTCAACCTCTAATTCATCAATTTCCTCCTTAAAAAAAATATTTGTCTCCTCGGGATACCGATTTTCTGGCATGGCAAAGTCGGTCTCTTCTGCTCAAATAAGCGTGGCTATTTCAGTATTTGCATAAACACCACTACCTTTGTTAAACTCCAACCAACTACAGAAACAAAGCGGTCATCTCCCTTGGGCATGAATACAAATGTCTTTACAATGTTCATTTTCGTCTACATATTCAATATTGTAATCCGCTAGATGATTTATCCATATTCCATTATCTTCAGGATTCATAAATCCGACCCTAGTAATATATCCATCAGAACAAAATGTGCGATTTGGAACATTTATTTCATATCACGCAACTCATCAAGGATAAAGATGATTGAGTGTGGAATTTTTTATAAAAATACTATACACTTCTGTAATTACTCACATGTAAAGGATTGGTTATAAGTAAAAGGGTTACCCAAGGGAGTAGTGTCAACTTGATGGTACAATAGGGTAATTATATCCAATACATTTTTGCAAGCAAGTGGAAAATTTGATGGTGAGTAGGCAGAGACGTTATTCCACAATTTTGGCAGGTGTCCCTTGGAAGAAAATTATTTGCCATTTATCTTGTGTGTTTTTCCAAATTGAACTGCATAAGGTTGTGCGTTTCAGGCCACTTTCCAAGATTTCTCTATCAGCGATATAGTGAACTAAAACCAAGTCATTAGATAATTTTTTCTCAATATAATCACGCACAACAAATTTTTCCTCAGGACATTTCGGTAGCATATCTATAATATCCTGTTTTGTATGAGCTGTGCCACTTTGTGTAAATTCAAAAAAATTATCAGCCAATAATTCATTTAACCTTTCTGGTGATCTTCTTGTTTCTAGGCTAAGCAATTCAAGTTCAAATTCTTTTACAATATAGTTTTCTGGGTTTTGATGCATGGATGGCTGTTGTTAATTATAAAAACTATTCAAAGTGTTGCGTGTTCTTATACGGATCTACAGTGGTAGAAATCTTTTATAGGTTATAAAGCAACATTAATTTACTCAAAGAAAATATATAGAATATAAAGGCAACATATTCTTTTCTTCATCAGTTAATTTGTTGTAAAATCCCTTCCACAGCTCAATTAGTTTTGGAAAATCTATGAGCTCAACATGCACATGCCCAGATCTCGCTTCTTTTTCAGCATCAGGAGTAAATTTCCCTGAAGTAACAACAATACCAACATCTGATTCTTTATTTAGCAATCATCTTAATTCTCTAATTACTGTTGCTGATATTGGATTTTCAGGATAATGTTTGACTTGCACTTTAATTCTTGGCGTTTTTGCTCCAAGTGGATCCTGATATGCTATTATATCTACTCATCCATCTTTTCATTTTGGAGCTATAAATGGCGTAAAATATCACATAGCTCTCAATAAAGCGGCTACCAACTCCTGAAATTCATAGGGATTTTTTGTAGACATGAATGTTTTTAGTCACTCGAATGCTCTTCATTCCAATTCATCTAGATTGATTTGTTGTTGTTGTTCTATTGTTATCTCTTCTTGATCATTTGTTACTTCAATAGTATCTGTTTTCTTGTCTATATTGTTTTTCGCTCGTTCTTTATATGCAATATTTGCTTTTTCAAATAATTTTTCAGGGCCATCTTTCATCATTTTTTCTCACTCTTCTGTCAAAATCCATATTCATTTCCTTTTGATCAAAAATCATGCTTTTTGATAATCTAT
>CAZMFL010000073.1:2975-3506 GCA_964565575.1 uncultured Candidatus Peribacteria bacterium | reverse complement strand
TGCCTGAAGGGGGAATCGAACCCCCACTCCCTTGCAGGAACCAGATTTTGAGTCTAGCGCGTCTACCAGTTCCGCCATCCAGGCATATTTATTTTCATACATTTTTCTTGTTTTTGTCTTTGAGTTTTGTTTACTTTTCAGTACACTTCAAGTACAATGGAGTCTAAAGGTACTGAAATAAAGCAAAAAATCAATTGATTTTCTGCCCAATCTGTATATATAGACTATGTTGTTTGTTTTATTCGTTATTTTAGCAAAAATGGCAATTGATCTTAACAGAGTGATGATCCTTGGGAGATGCGCAAGTGACCTAGAAGTGAAAAAGATTGAATCAACTGGTTCTTCTGTTGTAAACTTCACAGTCGCGACAAACAGAAAGTACAAAAACAAAGATGGCAACCTTTTAGAAGAAGCTGAATATCATAGATGTGTAGCATATGCCAATAGTGCTGATGGGCTTGGAAAATATCTTGTAAAAGGCAAAAAGATTTACGTAGAAGGTAGATTGAAAACAAGAAAACGACAAGATAG
>CAZMFL010000073.1:0-2965 GCA_964565575.1 uncultured Candidatus Peribacteria bacterium | reverse complement strand
GAAATCATCGTTGAAAACTTCATCTTCTTAGATCCTAAATGACCTCAAGGAGAAGCTGAATCAATTGTATCAGAACACGAAGAAGAAATTGCACATGAGATCCCTACTGATGACCTTCCATTCTAAATCTCAATTCGGGAATTAACCGCTCAAAACGGCATACCTGAAACACAAACCTAAATCATTTTATCCTACTATGCCAGATAGGTATGACCTCATTTATTTTTAAAACCTCAAACGAAGATCTCTGAGGACGGAAACGCTCTGTCCTTGAGATTTTTGATATGTTTGCATTTCTTGTATTTATTGCAGGGGTTGCTTGAATTGTTAGGTTTTTTGTGTTTATGCCATATACTGTGGAATGATCAAGTATGGCTAGCACCTTCCATAACAAAGATTTTATTTTGGTTGATAAAATAACGCCTAGATATGGAACTCTTGAAAGAGGCGACGTTATCGTTTTTATACCTCCTTGAAAGGATATCCCTTTCATAAAAAGAATCGTCTGACTTCCGGGTGAAAAGATCAAAATATTTGGATGAAACATCTATGTTTGTCCTATCGGAACCGGTAACGATGCTGAATGTATGGAACTACCAGAAGGATATTTAGTTAATGAGTGATGAGAAAAAAGCGAAACTGAAGCTAGGTGCTGAATTACCACATTTGAAGTTACAGGTGGTTATTTTGTTATGTGAGACAATAGATGATACAGTACAGATTCTCGCTGTTGTTTTGGCTTATGATGTACTGCAAATAGCCAATATATAGTATCGACAGATCATATCATAGGTAAAGTATTTGCGAGAGTATTACCTACTCTTACTTCTTTTATAAATCAATCTATTTGGTATACTAAATAATCTACGTCATGTTCACAATCGCACATTATACATTCATAGAATATCTGAGAAAAAAAATGCTCTATATCATTGTGTGACTTGGAGCTCTTTTGATGGTTGGAACAGTATTAGCTGGTTCTCTGGCTCTCTCCGAACAAACAAAAGTAATTAGAGATTTTAGTATTGGTCTGATAGAAATAGCCGGGCTAATTTTAGTTTTGTTTTTCTGATCAAGCGTTTTGCATCAAGAAATTTCTAACAATACCATTTTTCTTCTCAATGCAAAAAACGTTAAAAGGAGCAATATAATTTTAGGGAAATTTTTGGGATTCAGCTTGGTAATATGGATTTTTATCGCTCTTATGACTGCGGTTTTTCTGATCATATCGTTTTTGCACAAAGTACCACTTACTTGAATGTATTTTTTGGCGATAATTGGTATTGGTATAAAATTAGAAGTGCTTCTTGCGATTTGTTTGTTTTTTTCTTCATTTGTTTCATCTTTCGTAAGTTTGTTAGTCTCTCTTCTCATATATTTTCTCGCTCATACGCTAAGTTTTGTCGTGTATTATACAACCGTTCTTAAAAAAGAAAATTATGGTCCTGTATTCACTCTTGCTATACAATGATTCTATCATATATTCCCAAACTTTACAGCGTTAAGTATTCAAGATTTTTTTGATGTGCCCTTTCTCCCTACAGCATTATCGGGATCTTTTGCATGGACGGTCGCATTTCACATTATTTATATAATTATTCTCTTGTTTCTGACTATCCGTATTTTTAACAAAAAACAATTTTAATAGAATATTTTTTTTATATACTTGGATATAGTTTTATCAAATAACATACCTTGTATGGTAAAAGTATTCTCAAATTTTGATACAAAGGCGCCAATCAAAAATTATGCAAATGCCGTACAGGAATATGGGTTTGATAGGGTCGTATTTGTGCGTAGATATGGCATATATCTTTTACTTCACGTATTTATTCCAATTATCATAGCAATTATAAGCTGCTTATGATCTATTCATTTTTTTCTACAAACGTGAAAAGAGGGCGTTTCTAGTCTTATTAACAATGCTACTGGCGTATTTTTGGCTGTTGTAACAATTGTTTTCTTATTTTTTGCTCTAGCAAGATATTTAAATTATCTCTTGGATTACACTATAATCACTCCTGAATTTGTAGCTGAATACAATCAATCAGGGATTCTCCATAGAACCATCACAACAATTGAAATAGACAAGATCAAAACTATTAACTTTTCAAGTGGCGGATTGTTATGAAGTCTTTTTAACTATTGAAGAGTGGATATTCTTTTGGAATGAGATGAATCAGGGAGAGGCGACCTAACTATTGATTTCGTATTCAATCCTGAAGAAATAAAGTATAAAATATTGGATATGATGGGAAGGGTTGAGTATAAAAAAACGACAGAGAAAGAAGCATAGGATTTTTTTGCAATTATATGGATGCGAAAAAAACGTATTTCCTATTAAATGAATGAGATTTTTAAGCAAAGTTTGGGTCTCATTTTTTTTATTATATTGGCTGAATGTTTTATATTTAAAAAAAGAGGTCAAGATATGTTTCTTGCCTCAATTTCGGTAAATACCCGATTATTTGTTTTCTTTGATTGTTACCGTACCATTTAGCATTCCGAAGGAAGATTCTTCCTGTAACGTGTAGGTTTCTACATCTTCACCTTCTTTCATTGGTCGAGACAAATACCAAAGGTCATCTTCTTTCCATGTTACCATGACCAATTTTTGTCCTTTAGGTAGTGTGTAAGTTGCATTTCCACCGAAGTTTCTTGCCCTTTGATTTTGAGTACAACTTACGGTAAGAACAACACAAAGAAACATAAATCCTGCAATTAGCAGGTTGTAGCCTCTATTAATAATAGTGAGCCAACTTAATTTCGTATTCATTTTGTTATGTTTTGTACGTTTATAATATATACTTACGGCCAAAAGTCAATATCTTTTGACTCTAAACTAGAAAAAAAACGAGATATTATCTAACTATCTTTCTGTCTACCTTCTTTATCTAGATAAAATTTATTGGCTTAATGGAATAAATGGTGTGGCTAATAATCTAGAAAACAGTATATAGGAACT
>CAZMFL010000072.1:3182-4042 GCA_964565575.1 uncultured Candidatus Peribacteria bacterium | reverse complement strand
CGAAGGTCGCCTTTTCTATGGCTATCAAACATCGCGTTGATAGCATTGCATATTACAACATTTCATGCAAATTGGGTATTTTTTTAAATACCTTTTCTGAGAGCTAGAAACACATTTTTTTACTATATTAGTAATTTTTTTATGCAACAAGAAGAAAAAAAAGATTTTGCTGGTAAAAGACCAGCTAGACCTAGAACGTCTGAAAGAGGTGCTGACAGACCTAGATCATTTGAAAGAGGTGCTGACAGGCCAAGATCATTTGAAAGAGGTGCCGATAGACCTAGATCATTTGAAAGAGGTGCCGATAGACCTAGATCATTTGAAAGAGGTGCCGACAGACCTAGATCATTTGAAAGAAGTGTCGACAGACCTAGATCATTTGAAAGAGGTGCTGACAGACCTAGATGAGCAAGAAATGCCGACAGACCTAGATGAGCAAGAAGTTTCGGCAACGAAAGAAGATCACCAAGAAGATTTGAAGAAAGAGAACCAAGAATAAGTAGAGAAGAGTTTACTACTCCATATGTACAGCCTGAACCTACTGGATTCACTCCTTTTAACCTTAAGCGACAAATCCAAAAGGTTATCGACAAGCTCGGATATACTACCCCAACACAAATTCAAACTGAGGTTTGGGAAGCTGCTATGTCTGGTACAAATATTGTATGACAATCACAAACAGGGACAGGGAAAACAACAGCTTTCTTGTTACCAATTTTGCAACAAATTGATAGCAAAAACCATTATCCACAAGTATTAATCGTTGCTCCAACAAGAGAACTTGTACAACAAATCCGTGATGACATCAAAACATTAACAACATATCTTCAGATGAAATCAATGATTCTTATAGGTGGAAA
>CAZMFL010000072.1:1996-3172 GCA_964565575.1 uncultured Candidatus Peribacteria bacterium | reverse complement strand
TACTCCATGAAGACTCATCGATTTTATGCAAAAAAGATATCTTGATGTAAGTAAAATTGATTACTTCATACTTGATGAGGTTGATCGTATGCTTGATATGGGATTTATCGAAGATGTTGATCGAATATGGGGACAATTGGAAAATCTCAAGCAAACAATGACTTTTTCTGCAACAATTAACCCAGAAATAAAAAATATCATTGCTAAACACTGTCCCGACTATAAACATATTCGCATTGGTACAAATATAACAGTAGATAAGATTGATCATACGTATATTGAAGTGCCTCATGCACACAAGTTTGCAACACTTGTAGAACTTATTCATGCCCATGAATGACAAAAAATATTGATATTCTCACAAACAAAGAGAAATACGGAAATCCTTGCAAAGCACTTGGAAAAAGAAAAAGAAAATGGGAAAAACTTACAAGTTGGGTTTTTGAATGGAGATTTAGATATGCGTCATCGTACTCGTACATTGCGTGATTTCAAGGATGGAGTTTGTAATATTTTGATCACGACAGATGTCGCAGCAAGATGATTAAATATGGATAATGTGAAACTTGTAATTAATTTTGATGTCCCTCGTGAACCAGAAAGTTATATACATCGTATTGGTCGTACATGACGTGCTGGAGCTGAAGGGAAAGCTATCATGTTAGTAGATGCAGATGAGAGGCACCTTGTAATGGGTATTGAAAAAGAACACAAAATAAAACTACAAAAAACGACAACTAGTAAAGCGGTTTTGGACAAAGGAAGTGAATATGCTGATGTTAAACTAGACCGCCCACTTCCACCTTCTGAGAAAAAAAGACGTATGGTGTCTAGGAGTATTACAGGCAGTTATGGAAAGGAACGCGGCGATTATAAACGCGGCGGTAGAGATGACTATAAACGTGGTGGAAGTAGACCTACAAGTAGATTTGGAGACAAAAATAGAGAAGATAGAAAAACCTATGGAGATAGACAAAACACGAGAAAACCAGATGGTGCAGGACAAAGAGAAGAGCGCACATATGGAACGCCAAGGGCTTCATTTGAGAAAAGACCAAGTAGCAGAAGCCAATTCGACAACAAACCAGAAAGAGTTGGTCGCGTGTCAGATAATGCGATACGCAAATCAAGGAATAGCTCAATTGGCGGATATGATGTAGATTTCTTCAATGCACA
>CAZMFL010000072.1:0-1986 GCA_964565575.1 uncultured Candidatus Peribacteria bacterium | reverse complement strand
GCACAAAGGAAACAAGAGCAAGAGAAATTTACAAGAAAACCTAGCCCTAGTAGATGAAGAGATAACGATCGCGCTCCTTATAAAAGATGATCTGAAAAAGGCTCTAAAGCAAGATTATCAACAAGAAGATAGAAAGAAGATAGATAAAATAGAAAAGCACGGCCATAAACTGTGCTTTTTTTGCAAATAAATGATTTTTCAGTATACTAAAAACACGATTACAAAGGATTTATACCTTGATACAAAAACAAAAACATGGCAGTAAATTATTGGTATTTAGTTGGATGATTATGAATATTCCTTTTTGGGATGCTTCTTTTTGAAGAAAATATTGCTCAATTAGGGAAATGACATCTTAAAAAATTCCTGCAAAAAAACACAAATACGCGCATCAAAAGTGTGCTTACAGGTTTATTACAAACGTTTGTTTTTCAAAGTAGTACTATCGTGACGATGCTTACTATAGGATTTGTTGGTGCATGAATAATTGGACTGGCTAATGCACTTGGAGTAGTGGTTTGAGCGAACATAGGAACCACTCTAACCCCACGGTTAATTACACTTTTTTGATTTAAATTTGATGTAGAAGCGCTTGCATTACCAATAATTTGAGTTGGATGATTACTTATTATTTTTTCTGGGCATAATGAAAAAGCTGTTAACATAGCAAAATTTATTATTTGATTCTGATTACTCTTCCTAGGACTCTCGTATATGAAAGATAGTGTAGGAGCGATAGCAAATAGTGTTTCCTTGGAACAATATTCTCATTTTTCTATTTGGTGATATGTTTTGATTGGAGCGATAATTACAACAATCATGCAAACTAGCACAGGAGTGATTATTATTATTTTGACCGCACTAAATGCTTGAATTATCACATTAGATATGTCTTTGTGATTGGTTATATGAGCGAATATGGGATCTTCAATGAGCACAACAATAATGGGATTACTTGGAACGAACTCACAGCAATCAGCAAAAAGGAAAGTAGCAATGAGTCATTTTATTTTTAATCTCTCAACCACCCTTATTGTCACTTTATTATATCCATACTTAAAAGACGGATTGATACGTTTATTGGATAACAAAAGCGAAAATAACCTTTTTATGCTTTCCGCATTTCACTCACTGTTTAATCTTATATTAGTAGTTGTTTGGACTCCTCTTTTATGAGTGCTTTTAAAGGTATTACATAAAATATTCCCGACAAAAAAATCTGATTTACAGCTTGCTATTCATAGTGTAAATACCTCTTTACCAGAAGAAATGATCTCTGCGATAGACAAAGATGTAAAAAGAATGCTTCAAGAAGTTGAAGAATATAATCGCGAAATCTTATATTTAGACGCTTATAATGCACACGAAACACAAAGAGATTACATTACCATAAAAGAAATGGAAGGAGAGTTATTGAATTTTATAATAAAAATAAACAGGGGTGAGTTATCTGAAAACCAAGCACTCAGAATCCACTCACTAAATGATGCTATCATGCATGCGATTCTAAGTAGTAAAAATCTGAAAGATGTGCAACACCATATCATCAATTTAAAAGACGAAAGTATTAGCACGCCGATCTCCGCTGAAAGCCTTTATTCTTTTCAAGAACTTGTCAAAAAAACGAGCAATCATATTGATGAGATTAAAAATAGTTGAGAAGAAGAAAGCAATATTGCTTTACTTGAAACCGCAATTGAAGCAATTCAGGCATCTGATGATGAACTTCTCGAAATGCTTTCAGAAAAAGCAAATGATATGGATGTAGACACTCGTCTTCTTCCTGAAATTCTTAAGACGAATCGTTATGTCTATCTTTCATGTGAAGAGCTCCTAAGATGACATATAGCTTATTTGGAGGCATAAAAAAAACTCTGAACGAGTCACTTTTATCTGCTTGCAGAAAGAAAAGAGACAAAGTGAAGAGCGTATGAGGATAATAATTAATGGTTAATGATTAATTGTATGGGGATTAGAGGAGAGCCG
>CAZMFL010000071.1:0-4118 GCA_964565575.1 uncultured Candidatus Peribacteria bacterium | reverse complement strand
TTTTTTATATGACTTCTTGCTTGTCTTATTTTTTTGTGTGTGCTCGGTTGTTTCGCATTTTTTATGACAAAACAATAGCCACAATTCTTACATTTAAATTTCTGTTTTCATTGATCATTTTTACCATTGAATTTTATCTTTTTTGAGTGGCACTTTTTACACTTTTTTTGGTCATAAGAAATAATTATTATCTAAAAACCACACAATATCGTTTTCTTGGCTTAAATAAAGCTATTCTTAGATATAGCTAGCACACTTTTTATAGCTTTATCCCATATTTGATAACTATATCGTTTTCATAATTTTTGTACAGATGTGATGATGCACATTCATACCTTCATTCATGAGAGATAATTTTTTGCCATCATAGATAACGAATCATTCATCTTGCAGAGTTCTTAAAATACTATCATAATTTTCTATCAAAATCGGAGTATAATCGCCTATATTTTCTACTCATCCAATTTGACGTAATCAGAGGAAAAATGATTCTACTGAAAAATCCTCGTCGCTTTGAATCTCTCGTTCAAGCAGCTCCTGTGTCGGTCATTGAATATATTTTTTCCATCCATATGCAGATGTTGTTCTATAGAAAACCTTATCAATCTGGACAAGTCCATGTGCACCTAGTCAAATACCGATATATGGTTTCATCGTTCGGTAGACCATGTTATGTTTAGACTCTTTTCATGCCAGAGCGTAGTTTGATATTTCATATCTCTGATATCATCACTCCAAAAACAATTTTTGTAAACGAGAAAAATCATCCCACAGAGAATCTTCATTCGCAACATAGGGAAGTTTGTTCTCCCAAGGTGCATTATAAGCAACGATATTGTCTTTTATACCACCGTCATACCACTGTGAACCAGGGAACAATTCTAATGTATAGAGTGAAAACGAATCAATTTTTTTTCCAGAGATCAATTCCTGGAGCCAACGGTTTTCTGCCGTTTTGGTATCTTTTCCAAATGCAATAAAATCATAATTATAGACAATTTGACTGGATTTTTTACTTGATTGTTTATCATAAAACGCATCTCTTAGAGCGAGTAGCTTTTCACTAAACTGTTGCAAATTCCTCAAATCGGTATCTCTTCAAGCGATACCTAATGTTTCAGCATCCAACGATTGTATACCAAACGAAAACCTCAAACACGAAAAGGTTGCATATCTATCAATAATATTTTGTACTGCGACCAATGTTTCCTTATATGGATATGGGTTGCATTCAATACTGAGTTCTGTTAGATCACACAAATCAAATCTATCCGCCACATAATCAATTATTTCACAAATATACTCGCTTCAAAAAAGAAGAGGCGTTCATCCTCCAAAATACAACGTAGAAATCTGGCGTTTCTTACCATCCCTTCCTAATTTTTCAGCTCGATACTCTATATCGCGAAACAAAGCTTGCTTGTATTCACCAGCAAATCATGCTCTATTAACTAGCTTTTCAATTGGAATTACAGGAAAACTGCAATACGAACACTTATGCGAACAAAATGGGATATGAATGTAGAGTGAAATCATATGTTTTATAGTAGCAACTTATTTCTCTATTGCAAGAATATTTTCATCAACTATTTTTTCTAAAAAGAAAAAACGCTCAATAATGACTGCGAGTATCTTGCGATACGTATCAAGAGAGTAGAGGTGCATCTTGCGACACACATAATCCTCATGAAGAGCAATTATCAAACGTTTTTTATCGAAAGAGGATAGAACTGGAACAAAAGCTCGTTTGCTACGGGTATATAATTCACATACCTTCATACATAAATGTATATCCTGTCAATATATGCTTGTTATGCATATAGATCTCTATTCTTTTAAGGGAAATATATAATGACATTGCTATCAAGATACACCAGTCGCGAAGAACTGATAGAGTGCAAGGTTAGCATTAGCTAGAAAAGAAGATCACTCAACTTTACTAACCAGAACCATTCAAGATACGAACGGACACAATGAAGTGGACACTATTGCATATATAGTTTGTATTTCTACAAGTGATATATACGGATAAATCCATCAGATAGTATCGGTCTAGAGGTAGTTTCCTACCGAGAGACTTTTCCACGATCTTCATCGAGGTATCAAGTGGAGAACCTACAATGTTGTTTAGACAAAGTAGATTTATGCAAGCAGTTGTTAAGACTGCGTTTTGTTCTTTATTACTACCATCTTTCGAAGAAAGACGAATAGGAAGAGCTACCTCATTATGAAGATTTTAAGGGGGTTAGTCTTAAAAAAATCACAATCATAGTATTGTATTCTTTGCAATTGGAAGTACGAGACCTTCAACGACTAGATAACAATCAAAATACAAATCAAATTTCTTGCGAAATCGTTGTACACCTATATTCACTATCACGCCTTTATTCGAAAGACAGCTGTTTGTTAATGATCCATTTCTTTTCGACATGATTATAATACCCATAAATTGCATTTTGTCAAAAAAAAGTGGACTTTTTTTAGTGTTTTATACAAATTTTAGGAACGCGGCTTCTGAATTGCATTTTCAAGGTACGAAAATAACAAAAAAAAATAATTTTAGATGAATTTTCGACAAATCGGTGGGTATTTAATTATTAATTATGAATTATTAATGATTAATTAAAAACGAGTATTAATCATTAACCATTGTTTGGTTTTCCCTATAATCTAAAAAACATAGTTGTTTTTCAAATCATAAAATCTACTATAGAGCATATATTTAGTTTATTTTGACTTTGATGGAAAAAATAGGTAATAGGCCATTAGTATGAGTTGCTGTTATCATACGCAACGATTGAAAAGTCCTTTTGTGAAAAAGATTGTGATCACATGGAGCAGGTACCTATGCATTCCCATGATGACACCTTGAGTTTGGAGAAGAGATAGAAGAGTGCGCTGCAAGAGAGCTCTTTGAGGAAACAGGATTGAACGCAACAAATTTTTCTATATCGTATGTTTCAAACGACATCATGAGTGATGTAGGCAAACATTATGTTACTGTCTTTGTGACGTGTGATTATATATCCTGAACTCCTGAAGCACGTGAATCTACCAAATGCCAATGACGAGAATGGGTCTCACGAGATGGTCTTCCTACAAATGTTTTTTTGCCGATACAAAATATTTTAAAACATGACTATAATCCCTTTTCAAAATAGGTCCATGACATCGATCCCTGCAACATTATTTCCATGATTCCAAACACTAGATATTACATTTGATTGTAAAATTTTTTATAATCTCATATCTGATAGATGATCAAAATATACTCTTTCCTGAGGGAGAGTAACTGATAAAGAACAGATAAAACCTTGGCTCAAAACGCACCTAGAGGATAAATATTTTAGAAAAGCGACACACAACACCTACGCATTTAGGATACTCACCCCAGAGTGAGGAATCATTGAGTGAAAAAATGATGATGGAGAAACGGGTGCAGGGCAATGTATTCTAAGAGAACTGCAAAGGAAAAACGTAACCAATGGCATTGTAGTTGTCACAAGATATTTCGGTTGAACCAAATTATTCTGAGACAGATTTCGTCATGTTGTTGATGGAACCAAAATGTTTTTGGAAAAAATTGAAAAAGGTGAGTTGGGCGACAATGAAAAATAATTTACCATAATTTTTTTAAAAAATCTGGTCGAGGAGAATCCGAAGACCAGCGTCCGCACATACTACAAAAAACTAACTGCGCACGGATAGGACGGACAAAAACATTGTTTTTATTGTTATCGTTATTTGCTTTTTTCTCTCAAAATTCTTTTTCCTTTCACATTTACCAGATCTAGTTTATGCAAGAAATTTGGAGTAAATCTAGCAAACAACAATGCCATATTCCATCTAGGAAGGTTGAAACGAGTGCTTGCGATCTGCCATATAGAAGTCATACAATTATTCCAGATTAAATTATAACGAGTTTTTTTGTTCACCACTTTTTGCGTTGCTTGAATTAACGCCACGAGAAGTTGCTTAGCGTGTTTATTGGAAACATCAATTAAATATTTTTGTATACTATCGCCTCTAATATTTGTACGTAAAGAGACATGATCTTGTTCAGTTCACCAAATATACATGATATCATAAAACCCAAAGAGAGCCTTGAAAAAACTATA
>CAZMFL010000070.1:0-4197 GCA_964565575.1 uncultured Candidatus Peribacteria bacterium | reverse complement strand
AATGTGCCAATCCATTGAAATGATTGCGCAGAGAGGAGTGGAGTCTCGATTTTTTTTCCTTCTGTTGGAGAATCTGAGCTCTCCCAGGGCATAGAATCAGTTCACTGTTCAGAGGTGTTTGCTTGTACAATATCACGAGCGATACTTTCAAGTCTCTCTTTCATCTCCTTGGCAGCCTTGTTTGTGAATGTAACAGCCAAAATTGACTCTGGTTTCACGCCAATGCCAAAAATAAGATATGCTATCTTATAGGTCAAAACTCTTGTCTTGCCAGATCACGCTCACGCCAAGATAAGACTAGAGGTGTCAGCAGACAAAGCAGCGTTGCTCTGTTCTTCGTTCAAATTTGCCGATATATAATCTTTTAGATTTATCATTCCTTCTTTGTATTTTTCCCGAGAGAAAATGCTAGGAAAAAAATAAGAAAAATTGTCCAAGATGTCTAAACGAGGATATAATAAAGTTGTTAGAAAGTTAAATTCTAATACATTTTATCGAGAAAAGTATGAAATCATTCATTCACCCAACAACACCAACGGTAATATAACCAATGCTTTTGCAATAAATCCTGCCAAAAGAAACATTTTAAGTGAAATCTTTCCCTTGAGAAGAACCACCGCCATAACATCCGTGACAATAGGTGTACATAAAGCTACTGCTATAAAAAATGCAACCCATTTACCAGTCTTGCTATCCATAAATATGGTGAATTTTTTGTATTGTACTGAAGACGATGCTTTTTTGATAAAAACATATAGTATGTTTCCTTTTTCTGCTTTTTTAGAACTTACAATATTATCTTCAATTTCCTCTTTAGTCTTTTGTGGATTGTGGTTTAGTATCTTTTTTAAAAAATAGTCTACCAAAAATCGCAATGGCACATAACCAACTGTTGCTAGGATCACAGAAAAGAATGCAACAAACCATGGGTTTGCTCACTGCAACAATAAAACACCAATCAATGATAATTGAATAGGAGTGAATGTCGGAGGGAATATCCGCCCAAAAATATACGATAAACTCAAAAGAAAAAACGTCATTCGAGATCTACCAACGATTAAAAGACGCTGTAATAATAGAGAAATCATTTAGGATGTCAAATAAACAAAAAAATGCCTCTGAACGAGTCTCTTTTAATCAAAAAAACGCGTTCTACAACAGAAGCGTTTCTTCAAAAAGATTGTATAACAATTTGTGTTATCCATTTAATTACAATACCTCCGTAAACGAAGGCAAATGCACCAATGGTTTCCCCGATGCTTGCAATCAACATCAGTCGCTTCAATGATATCCTCTTTCGAAGAATCAATACTGCGATGACATTGGATAGAATGGGCGTACATAGAAAGACCATTATAGAAAACAAAATCCACTTACCAGTTTTGCTTTCTAAATACTCAGTTAGCTTCCGAAATTGTTCAGAATGCAATGCGGTACGTATAATTTCACTTATAGTGTCATATACGTTTCTAATAAAGGTCTCTTTATGCTTTTTCTTTGCGACCTTGATTTTTGTGAGATTTTCTTTTTTGTGTTTATACAAGATCTTCCCAGCTAACCACCAAAGAGGCAAATAACTGGTAATCATGGCCAAAGCTATGATAATCACCAATAGAACATTTGGAAATCCTTGTGCTATTAGCAATCCCATAACCGAGAACCCTGCAGGCGCAAACACGGGAGGAAATATCCATCCAATGAAAAAAAAGAAGAACAGTAATAATAGTTTGTGTATCATAATATATTTGTTTATTTTTGTAACCAAGAGTATACAAGAAAAACACGAAATAGCAACAATATAAATAACTGTCTATCTGTTAACACATCGAAGGTGTTTGCCCGTACTATCGACGGGAAACTAGCTCACAACGACAGGACGGGCAACCCCGACAAAGTCGGGGGAAGAATGACTAGTAGAGCATGAAAAAAGTATTATTTTTTTGGAGAATTAGCAAATTTGCATATACTTATACAGTTCATCATTTACCTTTTATTCGTCCACGATGGAATGAACTAGTATATATGATTTGTTTTCTATACTGTGATGATTCTATGAGTCTCATTTGTTGGGCTTATTATCTATTACGGAATAGTTACCAAGACAGCTACGGTAAATTTTTCTAATTGAGCAAAGGGATTGGGAAAAACAACGAAATGAGGAAGAATTGAAAATTGAGGCCTAGAATGATATCGAGAAGTTAAAATCGACAATGGAATCACGTTAAAATGAGAATTTAAAAACTGATTATTGCATTGAGTTTGAAAAGTATACCAACCAGATGGAACAATAATTGAATTACCATTTGATACATGAAAACAAACAGATGGATTTCGAACATATTATCTTAAAGATTGGACGGGTTCTTGATTTATGAAAGATGGGAAAATGGTAGTGATCGAAAAATAGTATACAAAAAACCAAAAACCTGAGACACATTTCATTTTGATGAAAATTGAAAACAGCTACTCAATTCAATCATTACAAATCAATAATTAATCATTAATCATTAAAAATTAATAATTATCTACGTAATATTTTCTGGGAGCCAATCTACTTTAAATCCACGATCGCGGACTTTGAGGTCTACGAAGGCTTTTTCTAAAAACTGACGGATAGATTTTCCTTTAATCACGATATTGTATCTATATTTATCAAACATCTTGTAAACCAGCGGAGGAGTAGCAAAAATTTCGCCATCAAAACCCTCTTGTTGTTGCAAAAAAAGCAATTCTTGATACAACGAATGGACACGAGTAAACATAGTAGATTCTATCTCATGTCTATACAAAAAAACGGCTAATTCACCATAAGGCGGATAGACATACTGCTCTCTAAAAATATTTTCCTGATCTCGAAAAAATGGTTCATCTTGTTTGCATGCGCCAAGTATCGCATGATGAGTCGCATTGTATGCCTGCAAAACAATAGGACAATTATACTGTTGGATGCACATGTTCAACATGTTGTAACAATGTTCAGCCACCTTCCAATCAGGAATCACCAATGAACTATCTGCACGAATTAGGATAACAATATCTGGTTGCCAGGTTGAAGGCGCAATTTGCAAAATAGATGTAGCAAGGACGCATTGCGTGTGTTCTAATGCTTCTGTGATTTTTCTTATCTTAGGAAGTGAGCTGACCTCATCAGCGCTAATACACAATGTTTCAGTTGCTGGAAACAATCAAAGAATATACTCTTGCAGTTTTTGCAATCCAGTTCCAAAAAAATCCACCTCATATGACCCACAATTTTCACAGGAAACCAAAGCAGGGTAGCTCGTTTTACAGATATGACAAAGTCCAAACTTGGCTCATGCTTGATCACGATGATACGCGATAGGAATATCACAATGAGTGCATTTAGGAATGTGACCACAATCATTACACTGTCCACCAGTAGCAAGTCAGTCTTTTCCTCACACAATCAATATTTTTTTGCCTGTTGGGATATACGTTTCTATCGTTTTTTTGGCTAACGAAGAAAATATACCAGCAGCCAAATCCAGCTTCATATCAACCAAAAATACCTGCTGTTCCTTCGGCTTTCCTGTTTGATCAGTTCTTGTATGTAAAAAACGCTCATAGTGCATATCCTATTTGTACATATCGAGACCAAGAAGGCAAGGATTATTTTTAATTGGAGAAAAGTTTTATTCCCTTAGAAACACAAAAATACTCTTTCTTTTTATAAAAAGATATATAAAACTTTCTCAAGAGAAAGTTTTACCGTTTCATAGAGTATGAGCATAGTCCGTTTTATTTTTTTCGTCAATCACATGCCAAAACGTTTTCAAAACAAAACCTTTACCCTTATAGAGATGCTGGTTGTCGTCGTGATCATCGGAATCCTGGCAGGTGTACTCGTCCCAAGACTCGTAGGAGCCAAAGAGAGAGCAAGTGATTCTGCTCGTATCGTAAAGGTATGACAGATCTCTAGTGCAGTAGAACTGTATGCACAGGAGTATGGGAGTACCTATCCATTAGCACCACTGACAACTACAGGAACAAGTATCGCCACGCCATCAGTAGCAGACAAGATCTCACCATACCTAACAACCATCCCCACAGACCCAGGGAAGTGAACAGTAGCAATCTCGGGGTTCGCTGGCAACATACAAGTAACAGGAGACTCATTCGCATACTGGACAAACGATGCATGAACAGGATATGCAATCACTGCACTGATGGAATCGA
>CAZMFL010000069.1:0-4241 GCA_964565575.1 uncultured Candidatus Peribacteria bacterium | reverse complement strand
ATTATAGAATAATCGTATTTTGTCAAAAAAAAGTGGACTTTTTTTAGATTATAGGAAAATTAAGCTATAATGGTGCCTATAATCTATCTATGCTCTTCGCTTCGTCTCTATTCTTTCTGCAAACAAAGAATTGAGCCTCGCTCAGAGGCATTTTTTATGTATTGCGAGATGTGGCTTTTTGAGCTGGTTCTGGAAAGACATTTTGATCAAAAAAGACAGATTTTTGAAAAAAATATATAAAAAATATTGTTTTTTTTAGAAAGTAGTAAAATTTTTCCTGATTTTTTCTTTGTAATATGAAAATGGTGAAATAGTATCGTGTTTTTCTTTTAACACATATTTCATCTATGGCATATAATAGTTTGTATATTTCAAGAATATGTATTAATTCTTTAGAAAACATTCCTTCTTGAAGAAAAGAAAATAGATTCTGCTGAGCAAAATATTCGCTTTCTGAAGCACAAACTTTGCTAACATATCGTTGAACGATTTCTATAGACAGGATATCTATTAGTTTGAAAAATAATAATTTTTTTTTGTTGGATGGTAGACATCTACTGGAAGCTTATAGAATCCTTTGAAAATGCATCCCAAGAAAAGTAGTGCTGTTTAGTAATCAAAGAAATCGAATTTCAACCGAAATGCACCACTAACAGATATAAGATAGATTAGTAGTATATTGTACCTCATAAGGTGTTTTGTATCCTAGTATCTTTCTAGGTTTGTGATTTAGGACGCGTTCTATTTTTTGTATTTTTTCGTTGGTCAACTCGCTGATTATTGTTCACTTTGGTATGTATCTTCTGATTAGTCAGTTATGCCTTTCTACACTTCATTTTTCCCATGCACTATACGGATGACATCTATACAAAGTTGTTTTAAACCTACGAATTTCACTAAACTCACTTCCATTATCTATTGTTATACTTTTCACATCATGTCATGTAAGCATATCTTTCATCGCATTATATGTCTCTTTTCAACTTAGTGATGAAACCTTTCTCATCTGCGCATACCTACTGTGTCTGAATATGCTTACCGTTAGTCATCACCTTCCACTACCACATTGTATACTATCGTTTTCTGTGTGTCATGCTTCTTCACGTTGTCCTATTCTTGTTTCACAATATGGAATATCCGTATAGTTAATTCATCATTTCTTAGCATATCTTTTTCTATATCACCACACCTTATGCAACAAATATTGTTTCCATTGTGGACTGTATAAATGCATGTATCTATACAGTGTTGTTGTGCTAACCACTTTCCATCATTCATGTGCTAAACGTCATAGTATTTCATCTGGTCACCAATCTGTATGTGAAAGTAGATGCAGTATCTTCATACGCAATTTCGTATTCTTCCTTAGTTTTATATGTGTTCTATTCGCTTTTCGTTTTCTATTACATTTCTTCTTCTCTGCTTCTAGTGGTTTATAGGTTAGTTTTCCCCATCAGCGATCTACACTATTACGAGCAATCTCTCTAGAAATGCTTGTATGCGAGCGTTCAAGTTTCCTTGCTATCTGACGACAGGATAGACCCTCACGCAAAAAAGTATATATTTCTACTCTTTCCTCTTGTTTTATCTGTCTGAATCCGTTTCTTTGTGTGTGCACCATCATAGAATTGTTAAGAATTAAGCAATCCTATACTATTCTTTCGGTGGTGCATCTCGAATTATAATTAACAAGAGTGAAAAAGCTATTTACATCTAAATTAAAATGAATAAAAAGGAGACATGAAAAAAATTCTTATTTTAGAAGATCAATTTACCAGAAGTATTTATGCAGATTTGCAGAAAAATGCTAATTATGAATTTCCTATTGTTGATAATATACAAGATCCAATGAGCTACAACAATTTATTCAAAGATGCGGACGTGATACTATTAGACAATTATTTTCCTGGTGTCGCGGGTTGACGAGAAGAACCGCTTTGAGTAAAGGTTCTGGAATATCTATTAGAAAAAAACATAACCACGCCTGTTATATGCGTCTCGGACTACAAAGAAAAATTGTTAGAAAAATATCCTATACGAGAGAGAGCATTTTCTGCATGAATTATAAGATGATTCCCAAGTAAAGATGCGCAAAAAATTCAAAAGATTTTGAAAAAAATATAGGGATTGGTATTGTCATCTGCTCTATTCTTTTTTTGATATTATTTCTTTGATTTGCTCGAAAGATATGTCTTTAATTAAGGTATTATATTCTTGTTTTGATAATGGAGTAAGTCAATGAATCATATCAACAATTTGCCGATATTTTGCATATTTTTTTCAGTGAGTCGCCAAAAAATTTCTCTTAAATAATTTGAAGAAATCCTCGGATGGTTGTAGTGTTCATGAATAACTTACTACTATGTGATTTAGAGTTTGAAAGAATTCAGGTTCATTATAGTAGTAGAGGCCATCTTGATACCTTTGAGTATATCTTCAGTACGATTCTAGTAGCTGCCAAACAAAAAATGCCAATCTATGAATTTTAGAGGACGAGTACGAAAAGCAAATGCATTGTATGCTACTGTTATCTTTTTTTATTGTGTGATGTGTGATTGCATCTTTGCCAGAGTTTTTTTGGTTTTTATACCTGATCATGCAAAAACTATATTATCATTTTTGTCGCTAACGACGCAGTTATTTTTATTGTAAAAACTTTTGTGGTAATCAGTGAGATTTTTGAATGATGGCGCCTTTCAGTAATCACCTTTGTAAGTTTTTCAATAAAGAATTTTAGAGAGTCTTGTCGCTAAACCAGGTAAATAATCATCCTTTCTTGCGTTGATTTCTTCTATAAATAGTGATTTTTCATACTCATATGTTGCTTTGTGTAATGGTTCAGATAGCTTTTGGAGTTGAGCTAATCGATCGTTCCCTTCAAATTCAAATACAGTATACGTCTGATATACTTCTTGATTGGTATCCTGTATATACGCAAAATAATCTTCCATAGAAACTGGTGTTTCCAAGCCAACTATATGCTCTGTTAGATGAGCATAAGAGGTGAAAATATTGCCATCTTCAATTACTGGTGGGGTGAAAAATGTTATGCGCATGTTTATAAAAATGTGAAAAAACTACTAAATATCAACTATATACTATAAATAACGGTAAATGCAAGAAATCTTTTTATAGTAGATTTATTTTACAATCCATTTTTCTCCATTGCTTTCTTGCGTCAAATCTCTATATATTGGGCATGACGAAACAGATTCGCAATTTTTGTATTATAGCACATATTGACCACGGAAAATCAACATTGGCGGATAGAATGTTGGAAATTACTGGCAATGTAAGAAAAGTAGAGCATGGACAAATGCTCGATCGTTTGGACATTGAACAAGAGCGCGGTATTACTATCAAGTTGACGCCTGCACGCATGAAATGGAAATGATATGATTTGAACTTGATTGACACGCCGGGACATGTTGATTTCGCGTATGAGGTGAGTAGGTCATTGGCTGCGGTAGAGGGAGCAATATTACTCGTAGATGCGAGTCAATGAGTTCAGGCACAAACGCTCTCTGTTTTGTATCAAGCGATGGATAATTGATTAGAAATTATTCCTGTGCTAAATAAAATTGATCTACCAGCTGCAAACCCAGCGCGTGTAGCCAAAGAGTTGCATCATTTGTTAGGAGTTGATCCTGATAGTATCTTGAAGGTATCTTGAAAAACCGGTGAAAATGTTGATGCGGTTTTGGATGCTATCATCGAGCGTTTACCAGATCCTGATATGTTCAAAGAAGTCTATCCCAAAAAATCATTACAAAAAGAATATCTACAAAATATTGAAAACAGTGGATTTACCTGACCTTTTGAGGTATTAAAACATCTGGAAAAAAATACGACTGCTCGTGCGTTGATTTTTGATTCAGTGTATGATCCATATAGAGGAGTTGTCTGTTATGTAAAAATGCTATCAGGGTCAATACAAGCAGGCCAGAAAATCATGTTGCCATATTCTGAAAATGCAATTTATCCGACCGAAGTTGGCCATCTTTCTCCAGAGTATGTAAAAGATTCTGTGCTCACAGAGTGACATATCGGGTATGTTGTAACTGGTGGAAAGTCAGTTCGTGAAGCGAAAATTTGAGATACGATGATCGGATTGTTGGCAGAAGATACCAAAAAAACATATGACCAACTTCTTGCATATACAATTCCATGATTTATAAAAGTGAAGCCGTATGTATATGCATGAGTTTATCCTATAGATAATGCCGATTTTGAGCAGATGC
>CAZMFL010000068.1:0-4383 GCA_964565575.1 uncultured Candidatus Peribacteria bacterium | reverse complement strand
TGTTACGTGAATCGTAACTGCTGGTTGATTATCAGATGCAGTTGTATAGATGTTCGATTTTTTGGTAGGAATTGTTGTGTTCCTTGGAATCATCGGATGCGCTATACCACCTTCAACTTCAACAGAAAGTGAGAGTGGCGTTACATCCAAAAGCAAAATATCTTTTACATCTCCTTGGATAATACCACCTTGAATAGCTGCTCCTTGCGCAACTGACTCATCAGGATTTACTGTCGCTTTCGGCTCCTTTCCAAAGAAATCTTTCACAATCTGTTTAACCTGTGGCATACGAGTCGATCCACCCACAAGGATAATTTCTTCAATATCTCATTTCTGTAATTTCGAATCTGCTAGTGCTGTTTCCAAAGGTTTTTTACATCTTTCAAAGAGATCTGCGGTAATCTTTTCAAATTGCGCACGAGTAAGTGTTTCTTGTACATGAAGCGGATTCCCTTCAACCGTCGTAATAAATGGAATATTAATATCTACTGCGTCGACTTGAGATAATTGTTTCTTCGCATTTTCTGCTTCATCTTTGATACGTTGCAAAGCCATAGGGTTTTTGCTCAAATCAACACCATTCTTCGCCTTGAAACTGTCAATAAGCCAGTCCATAATACGATGATCCCAATCTGCACCTCACAAATGTGTGTCGCCTGAGGTTGATAATACCTGGAATGTTCCTTCTGCGCCGATTTCTAGGATTGTTACATCAAATGTTCCACCTCAAAGATCAAATACCACTATCTGTGCATCTTTTTGATTATCTTCTCCATACGCAAGTGATGCAGCAGTTGGTTCGTTTATGATACGTTCAACTTTCATTCACGCAATCTCACCAGCAACTTTTGTCGCATTTCTTTGAGAGTCATTAAAATATGCAGGCACAGTAATAACCGCTTGCGTGATAGGTTCTCCAAGAAATTTTTCACAATCTTCTTTTATTTTTTTGAGAATAAACGCTGAGATCTGTTCAGGTTTATAGTCTTTCCCATCAACACCGATAATTACACCACCATCTGTTCCTTCTTTTAGTTCATATGGAACCGTTTTATCTTTTTCGGTTAGCTCAGAGTATTTGCGCCCGATGTATCTTTTTACTTCGTACACTACATTTTGTGGTTCAAGAACTCACTTTCTTTTTGCGAGTTTCCCCACGAGAAGTTGGTCCCCTTTGATATACACGATAGAGGGTGTCGTTCTATCCCCTTCTGCATTTGCAATAACTTGCGATTTGTCTCAGAGCATATATGCTCCACAAGAGTTTGTTGTACCCAGATCAATTCAAATTACTTTAGCCATAGTTTTGTATATATAATGATGTAAATAAAGTGCCTTTTATAATTATTGTAAAAAAATAGCACGTTTACTACTATAGTGCTATTTAAAAAAAATGCAAGAGATTTTTAGCACGAAATTCAATATGGTGCTATTCCGTGTGAAATAATGGGATTTGTCTTACTTATTATCGCAAAAGTTCTTCTGCAGTATCTCGAGATTTTTTATCATTTCATCATAATTTATAATTATTCTTTGCCTCATTTATAAGGATTGATGAAGAGATACCTTGCAGCATTCCAATTATTTCTTTTTTTGTATATCATAAATTCTGAAGTACTTTTATAGATGATCTCATGTTTGGATTTATTTTCCCACTAACAACATCTTTGTCTAATAGTTTATTATTGTTCGGCCATCAGATTTTTTCTCGATAAAAGAATCCATCAGATTTCCTTCCTCTATTCTGCATTTTCCCAGACAGAGCAATTTGGTAGTGAGATACAAAATGAGATTTAGGAATATTGTAATAGTAAGAGAGATAATTTATCAAGTTTTTAATTGCCTCTAGTTGTGCAGCCGTTTCTTTTGCAGATCAATTCTGTTCGATCTCTATGCCTATAGATAAATTTGTTATGTTCGCTTTTCAATCCCATAATGCTCACTTATTCGCTCCGGCAGCACCTGCATGATTGATTCTACATACCTTTTTCGATCAATCAAATATATTTTTATCTAGACAATCAATAGTTCAATTCTTTAAAATAACAAAATGCGCTCCAGTGCTCTTCCTAGCGTTTAAACTATAATTACTAGATCAATGCCTTGTTTGGTGAAGGACAACATATGTTGGCGTAATCAAAACATTTCTTCTAAATTGATTAACTGCATGATTATCTGGAGAATATTGAAGAAAATTTAGATGAGGCTTACCGCATTTTTTGACAACTTCCGTTCATTTTTTATCTAAAGACTTATCTGCATACACATTCCCTATATTTTTTAATTTTCCAACTCCACTAAATCCATCTATATTATCTTGTCCTTTTTTATCTTCTTTAGGTTTTACAGACTGCGCCATGACTTTCATATAATACTGATAGTAAGCTTTATCAGTAGGGACAAAAAGGTCTTCTGCTGCTCTCTCATTCCAAGAGTATCTAACTTGCTCATTATAAAACAAAACTGAATTCAACAAGAATCATCTTATCATTCTAACTTTTTCTTCAGGACTCATGGGCTCTCAACTCATCTCGTTGTCTTGTTCCTTTTTATCCATATCAAGCAATTTTATTATATCTATTTTTTTTAAAAATTTTTGATCATTTGTAAGTTTGTTTATAACACTCCACGAATAGATTTTTTTCTCATCATCAAACTTGTACGTCTCATATTTCACGCCTCTTAATTGTTTATCTTCAATATCAAACAACTCCAGAATATTTTGAGTTAATGCAACTTTCTTTTGCCTATTTACGCTCTGATAATCCTCCTGCATCAAATTTTGAATATATCTTGATGATCATTGTTGGATAATTCAAGGCTCTTCCAATTTGTCTACTAATTCTTCTTTAAAATCAGAATACGACTTCCCGCTTTTAAATACATATGGAGATGTTTTTACTTTTTCAGCGAGTTTTTTAGAAATTCATTGAATGAGATCTCCGTACCTCAATGTTTCATGAAGTTTATCTTTTCTCAAAATCAAATCTTGTTTTTTATTACGTATGACAACGGTTTTATCAGTGGCATACTTCATTGACTCATCCAATGTTCATAAGTGAGAAATATATTTTACTTCATATATCGCATCCTCGACTTCCTTTGTCTTTATTTTGATATTTGCTTTTCTTTTCAACCGTTCTGCAAAATCAGTTCGTGATTTCGCTTTTGACTCTATAATCAACCATTTCAATTTCGTCTTTCAAAGGTTATATGCTCAAATAGTAAATAGATCAACTTCATGTTCACTAGAAAAAAGATGATTAGCCGTTAAAAATTGATATATTTCGTTTCTTACAAGAAGATAATAAATTTTTCCATAGAGAATATTATCCTCTGGATTTTTTAAAGGACTATACAGCGCAGGAGAAATTCAATTTTTTATCAAAAACACATTTACATCATGAATTGCATCATTTTTTAATTGAGCAAATCATATTGCATTAGTTTGTGATTGAGCAAGTTTATCTAGCTTTGACTCTTTAATAATCAATGCTGAAAAAACGTTGAAATCCATATTATTAAAAAACTCCTCTCACTTGTTTCACAGCACCTTTTTAATACTATTTTGTTTCACGCTCGCCTTATTGTAATTATTGATATAGTCTAAGATTCTTTGGTTTTCTGTTTTTTGATCATCGTTAATACGCAAATCTATGGCATTTGTTACAAAAGAGGTTGTAGTATTCTCTTTATTTGCACATCCGGCTAAAATGCCTAATGTTATAGCTGCTATATTAGCATATTTCACAAATTTTCCTTTTATGAAGTTTATTTTTGGGTCTGAAAGATCCCTCCTTTTGCAACTGTAGAATCTACATTCTTCTGATTTGTATTTATACAAGCTCCCAGATCGCTATCGTACCCCATTTTTTTAAGAAAATCCTGTCACTCTTCAGTTTTTAAAAACAAGTTTATATCAGCATTGGGAGCATTCTTATCGTCTCTAAAATATTCCAATACGCCATTATCAATATCCTTAGAAATCTGTTCTCTGAGTAAAGCTGTATGAATATCACTAGAAACGCTTTTCACCGTTTTCGCGTGAGAATCTCTCATTGGAAACTCTAAATCTCTAAACTTTTGCCTCATTTTGATATATAACAAAATTAAATAGTAATAATACAATTATAGCTTATTTCGGGTTTTTTGTCAATTTTCCAGGCAGAAAAGCACTCGGGTTGGTTGTATGTATTAGAATATTCAATATTTTATAAATCCAGTTCTTCTAGTTCCTTATTATCTGCGAAAAAGATAACAAGAGATAGTATTACACAAACTATACTTGATAAAAGACGATTCTCTGGAAAAAAATAGATATCTAACAGGTCCCGAATGCCGCGCCAAAACATGACAATGCCCAATCATATAAATAGGTAGTGT
>CAZMFL010000067.1:0-4544 GCA_964565575.1 uncultured Candidatus Peribacteria bacterium | reverse complement strand
TATTATAGAATCTCGCAACGATTGCAAGATGGATTTTCTCGTATTGATAGTATTTCCTATCTATACTGAAATATAAAAAAATCGCCTTGCGATTTTTTTACCGACGGTCGGTCGGTGACCGGCGGTTTTTTTGGGAACTGTTGGCGAGTGAGAAACCGTTGTGAGTAGGTGTGTTTGCCCGAAGGGCAACTTCCGAGAGGTTGTTGGTAGCTAAGTGTGCGTCAATAGGACGGAAGACCTCAGCACGTTACTAGATTGCGTGAAAAATACCTATTCTTTTTAAAACAACTCCTCCACCAAAACCAATCATTAATCATTAATCATCAATAATTAATAATTGCACATTATCGTCTTTCAAATGCCTAGCAAAACACTATAAAACAACTATTTATCATTTCCCCTGTCAGATGAAAGATACCCTCGCACTGCTACAAGGATATTATTCGTATTTTCTCCTCAGCTTGTATACTGATGTTTTGTTGAAAAAAGGGAAAGTTGAAATGGCTGGTCAGTGACCAAAAGAGGAAAACCAAGAGATTGTTATCTCGCTAGGATCAGGATCAGCGATAAGATTAAATACAAAACGCATCAATGCTCTTTTGGCACAGATAAAAAACAACCCCACGAGCAAAAACGTCTATGGATTTCTCTCATTCATAAGTAGCTTAAAGTGAGTCTTTGGTGTATTTTTGGATATGGAAACAAGGTACCTCCCTTGGAGACGCTTTTTACAAAAAACACTTGGAAAGGAGTACGATGGATATATGCAAACAGTCCGTTTTTGCAGAAATCTACTGACACATCAACACTCTACGAAACTCCAAATGTCTGCAAGAGACAAAGAATCTGCGCTTTTTAGATTTGCAGAAACAGGGAAACGTATCATTTCACTCTCGTTTTCATACAAAGAACTTTTTGGATCACACTGGAAAGGAAGTGCATCATACGGTTTTCACACGAGCATCAATACAGAAACACTGAAAACGAAAAAAACATTGTTTTCCATCATTGACGAGCATACTCTTTTCATGCTAGCTGAAAGTGTTTTTAATATAACCGAATATTATCTGGCAACGACCGGGAAAACCACTACCTCAAGTCCAACAACGATCGAAAAATCAGTTGTCTGAATCACAGAGGTTGAGTCAAAAACAACTAATTGAACTACAATCGCAAAAAAAATCCCAGAACAACCAGCAGTGAACAAGCCAAAACCATCATACTCGCAACCGCAAACAAACAAGCCAAAACCATCTCCAACCACCCTCGAAAAAAAAGAAAATTTATGATCCCGCAAACCGTACTATGCAAAAAAACGCACATAAATACTACGAACTTCCTGTGATAATAGATACGCCGATTGGTAACAATGTTTTTTCTTTTGTAGCAAGAAAGCAACTAGGATCAGCCTGTCAGCTTAGGATTCCGACTATCAAAACAGTACAATACGAGACTGTCTCTGGGAGCTTCAATGGTATAAAACTATGACGCGAAGTGGTTTTTGAAGAAGTAGATGAAAAAGGGAAATTGCACTCGTGCAGTGGATTGGATGCTATCTATGAGATAAAAAAATTTAATAAAGCACCGATTTTCCTGATGGACAACCATAATCATGCGTTATACCTATGGGCTCTTGCTTTCAAGAAATTGCGCCAAGGCGCATGAGCTTCGCTCATTCATATAGACCAACACGCAGATATGGGAAACCCATGAACACCAATTGACAAGTCGCAATGTGACATGTTTTCCAAAAATTTTGATACAGAGCAACTAGCATATATTGCGCGATACACGAATGAAGTGTGCAATGTAGGGAATTTTATACAACCAGCGCTCGATTGTTGATTGGTGCAAGAGGTTACGCAAGTGAGAAGTGTCGCGAAGCTGATCGAGACCGGTCTCGGCGCAGTGGGAAAAAGCAAAACGTCAACACCTTTAGAGGAAAGTGAAGTTAGTGAGCCGACGGGCGCGAAAAACACCAACTGGATTTTGGACATCGATCTTGATTTTTGGGTTGATCACGAACCATCAGATCAGGAACTGCAGGCATTGAAAATCCTCTATCAGAACTGCAAAGTGTGCACGATTGCGCTTTCGCCATATTTTATAGACATCAAAAAATCCTCACAAATAGCACAACACATCATCAATTTTTTTGTATGAGAATAAGAGTATTATACCAATCCAAACAATTGTCAACGCGACTTTTTTTACAAAAAAATATTTTTTCGTATACTTACTTGATAGTATATTTATTTATCAAAATGAATGCCGAATGGACTTGTCTTCTATCCAAAAAGAACTAGAACAAAAAACCACCGAAACGACGAAAACGATTAAAGACAAAGCAAAAATTGGGGCTAGTCGTTTTTTGGAAACGCCAATTGGTCAATGAGGAAAAAAAGTGCGAGATCGGTGAAACAGAATAATCAATGGTATCTGGTGAAAAGCACCCAAACCAGTCAAAGAGACAACAGAAAAGGTTTTTTCGGAAGACAACAAAGAACAACTTGTGAATACGTTTGATGGTGTCAAAAAACAATTTGGCAAAATTTTTTCATCGCTGAAAGAAGAACATGATATCAATCTTCCCCAAGAGGATATTCCTTGTGCGGTGATTTCAAATATCGTCTATGACGACCCATTTTCTCGCCCAAGAAAAATATATAACTACTCACTGATTGAAGAGCACAACAGTATAGAATATTGTGTGTATAGAGATGCATTTCAGCAAAAACTTATCATCTGATTTAGATGAACTGAACCAACTGAAGCTAGAGATTTTATTACGGACATCAACATACTCCTTGGAACCGAAAAATTTAGTGAAAGATTTTTGGAATCCGAAAAACAATTTGATGAACTCGCAAAAGAGTTTCCAGATGACATAAAAGTACTAACAGGACACTCGCTATGAGGTAGTATCTGTTTGATGATCGCACAACAAAGAAACCCTGATCGCACCGTTGTTTTCAACCCTTGAACATCTGCAAACACAACGTTTATCAAGATGATAAAAGACACAGAACAAAAAGTTGATCGAACAAGACGCGTGTTTAGTTACAAGATTTTGGGAGATATCGTTTCAACGCTCAGCGTCGTAGGCTATACAAGAGTATTCCGCAAAGCAAGTATTCACCCATGAGAACTCCACGCCATCAAAAATTTTATGCCAGAGGGTTGGGAAGAAGAAACGAAAAAACTCACAACATCTGCGAATGTAAAATCAACTGGAAAACCAGTAGAAAAGGAACAAAACTCGATTGCAGAACTTCCAAAATCTACTACTAAACCAACAGAAGACACTACGAAAAAGACAAAAAAAATATACAAAAAATCCACTTCCAAAACATTAAAACCCACTAAACCCGCGAAATCTAGCAAAAAAAATACATAGACCAATTGCAACGGAGGGCAGAATCCCTATACTCTGCCCTATGCAAAAAATTTTGTGACTAGCGCCGATGGACGGAATCACAAACTGTTCATATCGCACTATTACCCAGGAACTCTTTGAAAAAAACAACTCTGCACCCGACAGAGTACTTTGGCTATGGACTGAATTTATGAATGTAGAAGGGTTCGCTCGTGAACCTGGGAAGCTCATTCATCATATCATGAAAACCGATTTTGAAAAAAATACAATCGCACAAATATACGGTTCTGATGAAAATGATTTATTGGAATCTGCGAAGTTTATCGATCAGGGGATGCTTGATATGGCAGGGAACAAACAGTTTTTCGCAGGTATTGAGTTGAACATCGGATGCCCATCTCCTAAAGTTATGAGTTGCGGTGGCGGTGCTGGTATGATGAGAGATAGAGACCGCACATTACAGATCATCAAAAATATTTCTTCAAATATTCACCTCCCCTTCAGTATCAAGACGAGAACTGGGCTGAATGAGCATGATAGACATCTGCAAAAAGAGTTTATCCTCACGGCAGCGCCATACTGTAAACGCATCGTGATCCATGGAAGAACCTACAAACAATCACATACTGGAAATGTTGATCGAGATTTTATTCGCGATATCAAAAAAGAACTCGGTGAATCATCTGTTGTTATCGGCAATGGCTGAATTCGCACCTACGAACAAGCGATCGAAATACTCGAAAACGAAACCTCTAGTGGTCTTGATGGCGTGATGCTGTGACAATCTGCACTATGACGACCGTGGTTTTTCACAGGTAACGAGCCAACTCTAGAAGAACGCTATACAACTATCGTGCGTCACGCACAAATGATGATCATCTTATATGATTATTACTTCGCTCGCGTAGACCAATGACGCTGATTTATCCTTCCCACATACGACTGGCTCATCAACGAAATTCGCATCTTCGATGCGTCAAAATACGACCACGAAAAAACGCTTATAGAATACAGAAAATATATATTTAACTATATCTCTGGACTACCTTGAAATAGAGATCTCAAAGTCCAACTTGCTCATACGAAAAAATACGAGGAGATGATCGATTTTGTAGATGCATTTTTTGAGAAGATAGGAAAAGAGCAAACAAATGATACAATAAATATA
>CAZMFL010000066.1:0-4795 GCA_964565575.1 uncultured Candidatus Peribacteria bacterium | reverse complement strand
GCACTGGACAGTTGACGGAAACTGCTGGAAGACACTCTGAATGAACAAGGCGTGGCAGCGTCAAAATCAGAAACCTTGAATACACTGGTACCAAAGGTGCTGGAAATTGACAACATCGGAAGCGGCGTGGTCATTACAGGCAGTCTGCTGGATACCAGCAGCTGTACCAGCAAAAACCCCAGAAACACCAACGACAGCAAAAACCCCAGAAGCAACAGCAAAAACCACATAACTCCAGCAACTAAAAAAACTGCTCAACCTGAGCAGTCTACAAAATAACATTACGATATTATTAACCAACCAAAAACCCCTCTATTTCCCTTTTACAATACCCAGTTTTCTCATTATCCACTCCTCTATGCTAACTACTCGGAGGAAACATTTTTCTGGTAAAAGAAGTAATAGATATGGCACGAACCATCCTATGATCCATCATGCGAGGATGTCTGTCGGCCAGTGCACACCTACTGCAACTCTTGCAATAGACATCACAATCGATGCGAGCAAAAACAAGACTCCTATTGTCACAAATATTTTTCTATTGTGGAGGAAGTTTTTAAATGGCTGTTCAGATTTCTGAGAGTATTTCACGATCACATAGATAGTTGCGCAGATAAGGGCTATTGCGATTGCCATACTCACCGCCGCGTGATCTGATGGGAATGACATTGTTGGGAGATGTTTCAGGAGCAAATTATCTGCTCACGTGAGGACGCTCTCAGGTCTCGCCTTCGTAACAAACGCCTGAATTACGATGTTTAGAAGCGCTGCGACACAAGCAGCCAAAAAAACATACAACGCATATATTTTCAATGGACGTGATTTTTTCCTGATACCGATCACATACAAAACAACCAATAAGATTGGGAACAAGAACACGAAGAAGTCCGCCAAGAAACTCGTAATAGTAAAACGAAGCTGCGAAGTACTAACCCATGCATTCAACATTTGTAAAAGGTTTTCTCATCGTAGTGGTTCAACTAGTTGCATGATGTATATACAAAAATAAATATTTTTTACGGTTACCATCGGGATTCTCCTTCCCGACTTGTCGGGATGCCCGTCCTGTCGTTGTAATCTGGTTGACCGTAGATAGTACGGGCATTTCTTTATAGTCTATCAACGCTTGAGGAGGATTTTATAGTTTTGTTTGTACCAAACGCACAGAGCGACGTGAATGGACAGCTCGTGCACTGCGGATTTCTTGCAGTGCAATGATATCTTCCAAACATAATCAGCGCATGATCTGCAAAGGTTTTATAGTGTTTTGGTAGCTGGTTTTGGTTTGTGGTTTTGTTTGTACCAGACGCACAGCGAGGTGAATGGACAGCTCGTACAGTGCGGATCTCTTGCAGTGCAATGATATCTTCCAAACATAATCAGCGCATGATGCGCAAAGGTTTTATAGTGTTTTGGGACTGTCTTTTCAAGGTGTTTTGAAGTTTGCAATGGCATAGCCGTTTTGACGAGCCCAAGTCTGTTGGCAACTCTATGGACATGTGTGTCTACTGCGATCACAGGCTGTTCATACAAGACATGGAGGATCACTTTCGCAGTTTTCTCGCCAACTCACGGTAGTTTCATCAACTCTTCCAGAGTATTTGGGATGGTGTATCCATCAGTTTGTGCAAGGATTTCGGCTGTTGCAAGGATGTTTTTGGCTTTGGTTTTGTAGTAGTTGACTCACGAAACCATTTTCTCTCGTCTCTGCGGTTTGATACGCAAAAGATCGTGTGGCGTTTGGATAGTATCAAAAAACGTTGCAGTGATTTTGTTGACCTGTTTATCAGTTGTCTGTGCACTGAGAATAACCGCTACAAGAAGCTGAAAATCGGTTGTATATACAAGCTCCGTTTTCGCATCTTTGTATTTCTTCTCAAGCGTTTGGAAGATGAAATCTATTTTTTCAGTGCGATTCATACGATGATTTTTTATAAAGGATTTGTAAGTGTAAAAAGATAGCAGTCTCTAGTGATCTAGAAATATGGAAAAACGCATCCTAACTATTCAGTAATTTTCGCAGATTTTCCATTTCTTCATGAGAAATATATATAAAAATATATATTGTTGATGAAGGCACAAATAAAGAGGCAATTCTCTTATGAAACCGTCACTCCTCTTTCTGTGGGTGAAAGTTTATCTATCCTGATCGTTGTGTAGCCATCTGCGAACAAGTGTGTAAACTTCGGCCATTCAATCAATACAATATCATAGTCCTGGATCTGTTGTAAAATCCCTTTTTGGATAAACGATTGTTCATCCTCCAATCTGTACATATCTACATGCAAAATCTTGCCTTCATAATCATGAAAATAGGTGTATGTGGGGCTTTGCACTTGATAATCATCGAGCCCTCTGCCTTGTACATATCACTTCACAAAATGCGTCTTCCCAGCTCCCAAATCTCCATACAACAAAATATGAGTTGTCTTCTGTGACATCTCACGACCGAACTGTATCATCTCTGCAGGTGAACGTATTAACATAGGAGAAAATATAGAGAAATCCGAGTGGATAGCAATAGGGAGAGGGAAATTGCGAGTTTTTATGGAGCAGAAAGATTGCACAACATATCGGACACAAGCTTAATCTATATCAACAAAGCCCAAAACCCTTAAATTTTTAAACTATTGTTTATATTATTTAACCTTTTTAGTGATTTTCTTGTTTCTGGGCTAAACAGTTCAAGCTCAAATTCTTATACACTGATCCGCGACTCATATATTGTGTGAAATAAATGTGTAGACTCTATTGTGTGAAGTTAATTTATAATTTAATTTGATGAATAGTTTTCCGGTGATTTTTATCCCACTCAGAAATCGACAATGTGCTACAAGTAATTTCCTCTTTAAAATCGATTTTATGTGATATAATTTGGTTATACATGGATTTTCCTTCTTTTTCTCCCTTTCCTGTTATTATGGTAATATGAGGAAAAAATTCTTTACTCTGTTCCCAATGTGTTGATAAAAGTGCGTTTGGCGATTTTTTATCGATAAATGGTTCAAAAAATTTGCTTATTTTTGCTATCTCTTGACACAATCTCTTATTTTTCTTGAACGACACAAAAACTATAAAGTTATCGTTATCATAGTGTAATTTTATTCCATCCATTTTAAGAATAAATGGTTCGATTGTTTTTGTTTGGCTTTTGATAAGTTCAATTAATTTGCTATTTTCAATCAAAAAATCCTCATCTTGTTTGAAAGTAATATGTGCTATTGTTCTTTTTATGCCGTTTGGATTATATATTTTTCTGACTTCATCTATATTCTTCTGTGTTTTTTTTGGCAAATCAAGAAAAACAATTTTGGTTTTATTAGTATAACTTGGCATGGTAAATAATATATATAAAATGTATACCGAGTAACGTTCACTGCTAGTCCGAAGCGACAACCTCCATCAAGAATTTAATTTAAAAGCATATAGGATATCGACTGTTGTACTCCTCCAAAACGCAGGCGACCCACGAAGAGAGCGTAGAAACAAATTTTCGTGGGTTACCTAATGATCTGAGATTGAAAAAATCTTTCTTGGAATTCAGTTAATGCTTTTATTTGCTCATCACTATAATTAAGACCTTTGGGAACCACTACAAGTTTGTCGTCATCGTCATTCGTCCTGTGAATTATTGCGATGCAATCGCCTTCGAACTCATCAACTGGATCAAACACACCAAGCAAATAAGCATCTAATTCCTCTCCATCAGGTGCAGTAGTGTCTGGAATATAGCCATAGTTTAAACAATAAACAAACCCGTGCTTCGGGTGTTTTGTCCCCAAAGGTCTGTCCATTTTAACCTTAACAGTTTGGCCTAGATATTTTGTAGCGTAATCCATATTTATTTTTAGAAATAAAAGCTGTTTCTACATAATTATTAAGAGTCTAGACTAGATGTTTTCTTTTCATGTTCTTGCATAGGGATTGGTATGAAATTGCGAATTGAAAAAGATATTATTTTTTTGCTTTTTTTTCTACTTTCTTTTGTATATTTTTGATGTTTTCTAGATATTCCTTTTCTACTGGAGAGAGTGTCTTTGCTTGATACATGCGATATTCTTTTTCTGCTTTATCTAGCGCTTCCTTGTTACTTATATTACCCGCATCTTGTAGCACTCCCTTACCATAATTTTCTGCAAATGTATCTAACTCATTAACCCAGTCTGCCATTGTCATTTGAGTATGTTCCTGCGCTTTGATTTCGGCAAGATCAAAAAACGCAGAGACCATTCTATTTAAGCGGAAAAGCTCATCTTCAGTCAGATAGTTTTTTGCAATTTTTACTTCAGACAATATTGGCATAACGCCTGAAAAGGTAGTTAATCCCATAAAATCTTTTTCCGCATCGGCACGATTATAGATGAGTTCAGCAGCAGTATACTTACTTGTAGCATAATGTAATTTATTTTGCACAATCTTAAAAAACTCTACAGATTCGAGACTATGTGGATTGTAATCACTGCTGGTTGCATATAGGTCTAGAACCTGACGGTAGAGAGCTTTCTCGCTACTACGAATATCACGAATACGATCAAGCAACTCTTTCCAGTAATTGCCACCTCCTGCATTTTTCAATCTCTCATTATCGATCGAAAAGCCCTTTATAATATATTCTTTGAGAATTTTGGTTGCCCAAATTCTAAACTGTGTCGCTTTTTTAGTATTTACTCTGTAGCCAACAGCAATAATTGCATCAAGATTGTAAAACTTTACTTGTTGAATTTGTTTCTTCCCTTCTATTGCCCCATGAGTAGTGGTATGTTCCATAATGGAACTAACCACATTTTCATCCAAC
>CAZMFL010000065.1:4448-4810 GCA_964565575.1 uncultured Candidatus Peribacteria bacterium | reverse complement strand
TCTAATATTATATTTTCTGCTCAAAAAACTTCTTTATATGAATTGAGTAATTCAATAAGGTCATTTTTATTGCGACCGGATTCTATCATATCTGAAATTGGTGTTTCATAGCCATTTATGAGCGCAATTATGTTGTTGTTGGTTTCAGGAAAATTAGTTATTGTTAGATGCGGTGGTTTAACTCATGATGTAATTTGTGCTTTTGAGACAATTTCTAATAACTTGATATATCAATCATAATTTTTGGCAAGAAGAGTAATGTAGCGAGAGCGGACAAAAGACTTCCCTTGTCCTTCTATTTGAATAGCAAGATCAACTCAAATTATGGGTTTTACATTTTCTTTTTTGCAGATTTGATAGTG
>CAZMFL010000065.1:0-4438 GCA_964565575.1 uncultured Candidatus Peribacteria bacterium | reverse complement strand
TCAACAAGTTCTTGTTGGTTTCCTATTTTTTCAATCCCATTATAATCTTGTATTGGTACGAAAGGGCTCTCTAATTCTTTGAGACGGGCAACAATCGATTTGCTAGATCAAATCGCTTCTAGAAGGGAATATTGGCTATGTCAATGGAGATGAACAAACATATTTTTTATAGGAACCAAATAAATTCTTCTTTCTTCTTTGATTAATTATCCTGTATTTCCTGTTTTTTTGGCAGTTTGTATGATCTAGAATGGTAAAAGACTGTTTTTTGATCTTTTGATCGTTTTTATGAAACCACTTGACGCAATAGAATGTTTTCTTATAGTATAAGAATATCTTTTAGTATTCATTTTGCAACTAATATGAAAAAAATATTAATAAATAATAATAAAATTCTATTTTCTTTTCTTGTTTTATCTTTGGTCTTGTTTTTGTTTCCAGCTAAGACGCAAGCTTTAGAAAATTCATGGGGATTAGATTGAATATTATATGTTTCTCGTACAGATCGAGGAGCAGATGAAACATGGAAATATGAAAATAGAGCAGAATATCAAGCATTGCTCGCAACTCGAGCGGCACAAGAGGCTAAAAACCTTCCTGAAACTGAATCAGAAAGAAAAAAAAGAATAGCAAATGAGTATGTCATGAAAAACTATTCCTCATTTTTTACTATAAATAGTGTAACAAAAAACGAAAATTGACAATCTCTATGGTGGAATTTCCAATATGCGACACATAAGAATAAACTGATAGTTCATCACACAGCCACAACCACAAAACTTCCCATAACAGCACAAGAAGAAAAAGATTACATGAAATCTCTTTATAAATTTCATGCGTTCTCAAGGTGACGATGAGATATTGGCTATAATTTTGTAATCATGCCTAGCGGTAGAATTTATGAATGAAGAGCTGGCTGAGCAGGTGTTGTTTGAGCTCATGCTACTTGGAATAACACTGATAGTGTGGGTATATCTTTAGTTTGAAACTTTCAGTGAGAAAATAATCCAACACAAGGGCAACTAGATTCACTTGTGAAACTCTCAACATCTCTTATGAAAAAATATAGTATAAATCCAAATATTAGAACAACATATTTCAAATGATCCTCAGTATATCCGTATGTTACAGCGACATCAAATTTTACATTTGCTTCACATAAAGATGCGGGTATCACGGCTTGCCCAGGAGAAAATCTTTATGCTATGTTGCCAAATTTAAGAAAGCAAATATCAGAACAGCTAGCAAATAGCTCAACATTTTTTCCTATTACAACAGCAAAGGAAATCACGACTGTTCAATCAACACAAAACAATCCAGTACATTCAAGAAACAAAACTATTGTCCCATTATTGCCAACTACAGATATACAATTATGAACAGCTCCAACGCAAAATCTCATACAAAGCGATACGAACATAGATATTTTGAAATCTAACTATTTGGATACACACGTATTCACACCATCCGCTTCCGTAATTTCCAGACTTTCATGAGCTTCAACCATACAAGATATACAAAAAATACAAGCAAATTTGGTTCGCGTCTTATTATATGAAGCATCTGAACAAAAAGAGTGGAATATAACGTGTGCCCCATCTTGTGCAGTGCGTTATGATGCAAAACTACATATTACAAAAACATTATCGGTAACTGCAATTACTGGAGGATTGTTTAATGTAGCGTTCCCAAACAAAACAATAAAAACGAAGATGTTTGGATTGAGCGCATATAACACTTCTACAAGTTCAGGGTTTATAACTATCAATAACTATAAAAGAGTTGCTTCAAATGGTATTGGTTTAAATATATTTAGACAAGGAATGTTTTTTTCATATGGGCCAACCAAAGATCTTGAATGAAAAACGAAAATACAACCTCAACTTATAAACCTAGTGTCTTTCGATAATTACATGCGTGGTATTGCAGAAGCATCTGATAATGAACCACAAACCAAGGCGGACTTATTGGCTCTCTTGTCTAAATCATATATTATGTATTATATTTGAGGTCCTATTAATCATCCATCTATCCCTCCAGAAGCGATCTACAATGCTATAGATGATCCACGTTTTTTTCAAAAATATCTAGGAGCGGGATGGGAGAAAATCTCAACAACTTGGCCAAAAGCACTTGAAAATACAAAAAAGCAATATCTTGTATATAATAATAAACTTCCAATTTTGCCTTATTTCCATTGTTCTGCTGGTTTCACCTGGTCCGCGAAAGAAAGACGATGATGGCAAGATACCCCATATCTACAATCTGTAAAAGATACACTTGGTGTTTGTGATAGTGGCGATTTTGAGGGACATTGAGTTTGACTTTCAGGAAAATGAGCTGCTGCGATGCTGGCTAGTGGTATTACAATCAAACAAGTTATTGATCTCTATTATCCGGGCGTAACTATTTTCCAAAAATAAATTTTTTTTTATTGGGTGGTAAGACAAATTATACTTAGTTAAATTACAGATTGAAAATTATCTTTTAGTATGTTTTTTATTGTTGGAAGTATTTTTTTTGTGTTTTGTTATTTCAACTGGGGGAGTATGGTTTTTCATAAGACTGTCTAATTCATCAATAGTTAGCCATCTTTCTGATTCTTTTGCTAGATGAGCATTGGAATTTATTTGCCCATTGTTTGCATCTTTATGAAGTAGAATTGCATAATTAACTCATGCATAATGATTTTCTAAATATGAAATAGCTTTTTCATGAGTATATCAAGGCCCAGGATCATTGCCCCGAGATCATTTTCTTAATCGTTTATACATAGAAATTAAATTTGGCGCAACACATCCAGCTAGTACCTCTTTGTTGATTTGAATGTCGTTTGGTGGTAAGTCAAGTTTCTCTCGATCTAGTTCAAATGGATCGTATTTTCTCATCATACCCTTAGCAGGATTGTATGCGACCATTGTATGCGAAATAACATTTCTTTTTTTAACATTATATTTATTAGAAAGATATCTTAAAAGGTTTTTTAGTGTCTCATACTGCTTCTCCGACCATCATTTTGCTGGCCCAGCCATTATTTCAATACCAATTGTTTCAAAAGTAACTTGATCATTTCTGTTTCGTGAAGCACAGGATATTGGGTCTCCTCACTTTCCTAGATGATTCTGTTGAGCCAATGCGTTTTTGTTGCTTGCTAAATACTGGATAATAGATCAATCTTCTAGCACAACATAATGAACCTTTCCAGTCTTCCATAGATATGTTATTACCTCTGGTTTTGTTGAACCTGTACTATGGACGGCAATATAATTTACATTTTGCATTATTGGTTTGTCTTTGAGTATAGTGCAACGGATTGTATAATCATCTATCATTTTTTCTATTTGTTCTGTTTCTTCTTGGGAGAGAGGAGTTAATTTTTTAAACCACTCTTCCTCATAACTATCTATTTGTCATTGATACTGTAATTTTTGAATAGCATGAACTGTCGCATCTACATTTTTTATCTGTTGTTTGTTATATAAGGTGTGAGCGTTTTGATCAAAAAATTTATCAATATGTGTTTTATCATTACTAAGAATTAAGTTTTTTCTCAAATCATAGGTGGCACTATCTAGCATTTTTTTTATTTTATTTCATTCTATCTGTTCAGATGCTAACTTGTTTTTTTCTTGAATATTGGTATCGATTTTGGCTGGTTGTAAATTGAGACAGAGAGCTCATCAAATACTAACTCACAACAGAACTCTTCTCAACATCTGTGAGTTTACAGCGTATTTTGAATTGTGCTCTGTTGTTTTGTCGTCTTTTATTTCCTGAGTATAATAAACATAAAATAGTATACAATCTTTTTTGTATACATGGTAAAAATATAATACGACCAAAAAAGATTGACTTTCATAAAATAATATGTATTGTATCTTTATAAAATTAAAATTAATATAAATAAAAAAACTATGGTAAATTATTCAATCGAGTTGCTTTCGCAAATTTCCGAGAGTGCTCAAAAAATCTATAATCACTTTGAATCTCTGTTTGGAGAGAGGAAGGGTGGTTATTTATCTGTTTTTTCTACAGATTCGAACTTGCTTCAAACCACAAGGATTACTGACGGTCATGATTTTGAAAAGGAATCTGTGGAAAGGAAATGCTTGATATTAGCAGCTACACCAGCTGCGATATCCTCATCCCAAACAATAGCACACTCAAAAGGTGCTATAAAACTTAATAATTCTCTTATCATTGGCTTCTCATGTAAATCTATGAGCCAGGATGAAAAAGAATTATTTATCCTTGCTGTAGCAAGGAGTATGAACTACGTTTTAGGGGACAGTATGTTGGATTACGACGGAGATATCATCTCCCTCACTGATCTTCTTTCAATCACTGAAAACAGTCTTCTTACGATAGAGGCTATAAATCAACTGATTAAAGGAGAATAAGGGGTTGGGTATATGCCGATTCTACTATCATTCCATTC
>CAZMFL010000064.1:0-4947 GCA_964565575.1 uncultured Candidatus Peribacteria bacterium | reverse complement strand
GACTTACCTATCAAACAAGTTATTTTAGGAAACAAAGAATGAAATGAGAGACAGGAAGTAACTATTACCTCTCCAAGGGGAGAGGGACAGGGTGAGGGAAAATACTCTCACGATGAAATAATTGCATTTGCTAGAAAATTAAGGAAGGAGCAAACAAATGGAGAGAAATTTGTACGAGAGTTGTTGAGAGATAGAAGATATAGAAATATGAAGTGGAGAAGACAACATCCTGTAGGTAAATATATTGCTGACTTTTATTGTGAAGAATATAAGTTAGTGATAGAAATTGACTGACCACATCATGAGAAACAAAAAGAGTATGATGATAACAGAGATGCTTTTATGAAAAATTACGGTTATGTTGTAAGAAGAATTACGGCACAAGCATTATATGACACTCCACGAGTTTTATTTGATACTATAGATGCTATTATCCCTCACCCGCACCCTCTCCCAAAGTGAGAGGGACAGGCACAGTGAGCTTATACTGATGCTTGAGTTCTCATCAATTCATGAAAATTTGATGGATTAGATAACACAGATGCCAAACAAGCTATTATCACAGAATTAGAAAATCAGTGAGTCGGTCGCGCAAAAATTACATATAAACTGCGTGATTGGTCGGTATCTCGTCAAAGATATTGGGGGAGTCCAATACCTGTCTATTATACTTTTGCAGATCCGCACTACGATGCTCACAATCCAGATCCAGATAAATCAAAGTGGATTCCTCACCTGATACCAGAAGATGAGCTACCAGTCATTTTGCCATTAGATTTAGGAAATTATAAACCCGCTGGAAAATCTCCGTTAGCAGATCATCCAACATTCCCATATTACAAAGCTAAAGATGGTAATATCTATCTTCGTGAGTGTGATACGCTAGATACATTTATGTGTTCGTCGTTTTACTTTTTGCGCTTCGTTGATCCGCAGAATGAAAATGAACTAATTAGCAAGGAACTTGCTGCGAAAACATTGCCGGTAGATTTCTATATCGGTGGAAAGGAGCATACCTATGGTCATCTTTTGTATAGTAGGTTTATCAATAGATTTTTGTTTGATCAATGATATATTCCAAATCCAGAACCATTTCAAAAATTATTTCATCAGGGGATGGTGCTTGGCCCAGACGGTCGCAAGATGTCAAAACGTTGGGGAAATGTCATAACCCCAGGCGATCTCGTTGAAAAATACTGACAAGAAAGAGGATCCGATGTGTTGAGAACATATACGATGTTCATGTGACCATTGGAGTTAGAAAAAGCATGGAATGACGGAGCGGTTGATGGTGTCAAAAGATTTTTGGATAGAGTAGAGCGTATGCAAGATTTTTTGAGCGATACAGAAGATCCAAAAACCACAATACAACTCCACAAAACGATAAAAGGAGTCACCGATGATATTGGAAAACTGAAGTTCAATACTGCGGTTTCCAAGCTTATGATATTCGTAAATCATGTATATGATATGAAGCAAATTACCAAGTGACAATTTGCGCTATTTTTGCATTTGCTCGCTCCGTTTGCGACTAAGCTCACACAAGAGTTACGAGAGAAGTTGTGAGAGTCGAATAACATCCATCTATCAAAACGGCCAAGCTACGATGAGGCATTGCTTGCTGATGATATGTTTTCGTTACCAGTACAAATCAATGGAAAGATGAGGTGAAATGTAGAAGTGCCAGTTGGTATATCGCAAGATGAAGTGGTCAACCTAATCACAACGCATGAAAAATTTATACATCATTTCGAAGGGGCATCAATCAAAAAAATAATCTACGTACAAGATAAAATAGTAAACTTTATAACTAATTAATAATTGTTAATGATCAATTATATGAGCGAAGCTAGTGATGTGATAAGAGTCGTATTTATACCGGTGTGTCGGTGCGAAAGGGCAATTGCATAGAAAAGACTAGCTCATATAAACACCGAATACACCAGCGAGCGATTGTAGTGATTAATTATTAATGCTTATATTTGATGGATAGAAAAAATATTTTATAATTCTACATAATAGCTTATGTTTTTCGTTCTAGAACAAACAGAGAAAGATTTGGTTGCGGGCTTGGTAGAGTCGCTTCGCGCATGAGCATGTATACTTTTCCCTTGTTGAGCACCACGAAATTGGGCTTTAGCTATTGATGCAACCAGCGATAATGCAGTTGAAAAAATCAAATCTATTAAGAAAAAATTTTTGCCCGGTAGTTGATTTGTTTTTGTGCAAGATGAAATAATGCATGAAAAGTTCATTTGTCGCATTCCTGAAGCAGTTAAAACATATTTTCGCAACCAAGAAGACAATCAAAACGCAGTTTTGTATTCCAAAATTGGGAGTATTTCAAAAAAACTAGTGAATGCTGATAGAGAAGTGTTGACATATTTGATGCCTTCTAAGGATAGTATCTGAATACAACTCTCACGTCATGTTTTGCGTTTATTTGGTAAACCGATATATGCCTGTCCAGCAATAATTGATGATGAATCAGAGCTATTTCCAACATCCAAAGAAACCATACATAGTCAAATACTACAAAAGTCAGATCATGTAACAAATCTTAAGTTTGAGTCTGGGGATATGCGGGCATTTACCACTATTTTGAGATATAATACAGATGGTACCATAAAAGTAGTGAAGAAAGTTTATTAAATCAGAATCGTCCAAAAAATACAAATAGATTTGTTTACTAAACACAAAACAGAAAAATCAAGGAGGAAAGATAATATGTATTTCAGCAAAACAATGATCCGTATAAGGCGCAAAAAACAACAGGATTAAAACACATATAGGATACTACGCTTTTGCTACGAGTAGAAAAACATACAGAAGCGTAAAACCTAATTTACAGTATTTGTTACCTTTGGTGATTATGAGTGTTTTGTTGATATTTCAAAGAGGATGAACTCAATAGCGTCTATGAGTTTTCATATAAATTTTATTACACAAATGATTAAGATGCGATTGAAAACCTAAAATGATAAATTGATTTCTCTGAAAATAACTATCCTAAAAAAAAATACTGTCCAATGCAGAACAGTATTTGTATGTTTAGATTATTTTTTCAATTTCTCAAAGCTATTAAAATGGCAAATCCTCATTGTCATCGTGCGCTGGTTGTTTCCCATTTCAGCTAGATGCTTGTCAATTTCATTTTCCTACTATCTCAATTTTCCAGCCGTTCATCGAGTTGTATCGGCGTCCGTTGTACTCTTTTGCTCTAGGGTTGAAAAACACCTTTACAAGATCGCCAGTTCTCACATCATTGATTAAACCACATTTTTCACCAAAGAATTCTATCATGATGCTATCTTTGTATTGTTTTTCATTGTTTTCTTCGATGATAAGCGATTGTTTACTTAATCCTTGTGAACCGATAGATTCAATTCCTGTTTTGTTCAAAACTTTCCCCATAAATTCCATTTTTTTACATACGTGATAGGATAAAAATTTCAATAGAGTGGCATTGTAGTAGATGATTCCTGAAGTGCAGATGATGTATCTTTTCCTCAATCTCTCATTTATTATTCTCTCTATGCATTCTACTATACTAAAATAGCATCCAGGTGCAACCCAATTTCAAAAAGATATTTGGGTAGAAAAAATGTAGAGACAAATAATTTATAAAACATCTAAAAATTTGATTAATTAGCCAGATACAATTTTTATGGATAAAAATTTTTGCTGTTCGGCGTATTCAATAAATAATGTATAATCAGAACTATCTTATATAAAAATATTTTGCTTAAAGTACCATTAAAAAAACTCCCTTTCGGATGAAAGAGAGCTTCTATGCGTATGTAAGAAAAAAAATATTATTGTGCGTAGTAGTATCTAAGTCAAGCGTGTCAATCTGTTAAAGAAGTCAATTGCGATGTGGCAGTAAGTAGCTTAGCTTGTAGACCACTCATATCAGTAGTGCCAGCAATCGTTACACCACTTCCATTAGAACTACCTCTAATTTCAGTTCTCGCAGCTAGCAATAAAATATCTCCTCCTGCATTACTCCACGCAGCATAGTTACCATTTGTCGTGGTGAAATCTGATGCTAGAACCCATGATGTTCCTTTAGGATCAGTTGGAAGAGATGCTAAATAACTTGGTACGAGAGTGCCTGAGCTGGGCATACTACTTGATATGGCTCCAGAATAATTACCTGAATCTTGTCTATAAACACCCATACCTTGGCCAATTTGAGATAAACCAGTTTTTCTTTGAACATCTCTTGCTCTTCCTTGTACACCTTGGAGTCTAGGAATAAGAGCGGCAGCGAGAATACCGATGATTACAACAACAATCAACATTTCAATAAGTGTAAATGATTTTTTTGTAAGTGACATGAGGAAAGAATTAATAGATAAATTATCTCCTGTATACTATTTATAGAGTTGTTTGCAAGGGTAAATTCAATGATTGATTTGCTTTTTTTGCGTTAGTATTTTAAATAGATGTTTTTTATGCTAGACTGCATAATTTTTTTCCGCAATTTATCATCTGTATGCTAGACTGCATGGTTTTCTATTTCAAATTTATATTACGATTGCGTAACTGAATAATAATGATTAATTGTAAATACTCCTTTTTTATTAATAATTAAAAATTAATAATAAAGGCTCTAGACTAGATATTTTCTAAAAATGATGTTCTTTTAATAATTTAATAAGTTCATTATATATTTCTGTTTTTGTTTTTCCATATCTAAACTCACATTCTTTTAGATGTAGATGAAAGTTCTTTTTTACTCAATTAAATTTATTAAGTCTTCTTTTTGTAAAACTTCGAAAGTTCTCTATTCAATTGATATGTATGCCTCATCATTTACTCCATTCATTCTCTGCATGAACTACTCTGTAATGCCTGTCATATCACACATCTACCAGTCCATCATATCACCTTCGCCCGTCTGTGAGTATCACCGAATCATGATCGACCTTGTCCAGAATGATT
>CAZMFL010000063.1:0-5266 GCA_964565575.1 uncultured Candidatus Peribacteria bacterium | reverse complement strand
TTTTGTTGAATTCACATCTTGATTCCATATCATCTGTAAACGTATCAATTTTAGCTAAAATATTTCTGATGATAAACTTATTAAATACTTAACTTTAAGTATAATACGAGAAAATATGGGTTTGTAGCTCAGTCGGTAGAGCAATGGCCTCTTAAGCCACTGGTCCGGGGTTCGAATCCCCGCAGACCCACCAAAAGTCTTCGTCCGCAAGGATGGGGATTTTTTCAAATATGGCAGCTTATAGCCAAAAATATCTATGTAAGTATTTTCGTGGCTCGATTTTAAAATAATCTATTTATTATTTGCTTTTTCTCTTTCAAAATAAAATCACTAGTTAATTAATTATGTTGTATTAAAAAATTGTATCTGTATACATTAAATATGATTTATTTGCTAATATCTTTTATATGGAAAACGTTGTTATTATCTGATGAGGTCCAGCAGGAAATACTGCAGCGATTTACACCGCAAGAGCAGATTTACATCCCATCATGTTTGAATGATTATTAGCATGATGAGTAGCAGCGTGAGGCCAGCTTACTACAACTACTGAGGTAGAAAATTTTCCATGATATACATCTATTTTGGGATATGATTTGATGATGAAAATGAGAGATCAATCTCTCCATTCTTGAGCAAGAATAGAAACGGAAACTGTTGATAGTGTCGATCTTTCAGTTTGGCCGTTTACAGTGCATGTATGATCTGAGTCGATTCAAACAAAGGCGATAATAATTGCGACTGGTGCGACTGCAAAACGTATGTGAGTGCCTGGGGAAGACGACTACCGACAGAAGTGAATTTCAGCCTGCGCAGTATGTGATTGAGGATTGCCAATGTATCGTGATAAAATTTTGGTTGTTGTTTGATGAGGTGATGTTGCTTGTGAAGAGGCATTATATCTCACAAAATTTGCATCTAAGGTGATTATGCTCATCCGTCGTGATGAAATGCGTGCTTCAAAAGCAATGCAAGAAAGGGTTTTGGCAAATGATAAAATCCAGATAATACGAAATACAGTACTCATTTCTGTCCAAGGAGATGATTCAGTTATGACGGGGTTAACTATTGAAAATGTAAAAACTATAGAACGCCAATATATCAGCGCAAGTTGATTGTTTTACGCAATCTGACACACGCCAAATACATCATTTCTTAATGGCCAAATAAATCTGAATGAAACAGGGTATATCATTACAAAACCTTGAACTTCGTTTACTTCAGTAGAATGAGTGTTCGCCGCATGAGATGTACAAGATTACACGTATCGTCAAGCGATCACTTCTGCGGGAAGCGGTTGTATAGCGGCTTTAGATGCAGAAAGATGGTTGGCAAATAAAAAATAAAATCCAATATACATCTAATTTATTTTGTTTATATTATCTATGATAATTCATAATATTACCCAAATGGGTAATCCGTTATTGTCTAAAAAAGCTAAAAAAGTCAAAAAAATATTATTTCCAGAAACAAAAAAACAATAAAAAATTTAACTGATACAATGAGAGCACAAAACTTGATTTGAATATCAGCCAATCAAATTTGAATTTCAATGCAAGTATTTGTAACAAAATTTAGAAAAAAACTTAAAAATATATAGATCAATTAAGGGTTTTTGTAAATCCGAATATTATACGAAAATCGAAACAAGAGGTGGTTATGTATGAGTGATGTTGAAGTGTTGCTTATTCAAAATTATTTTGACCTGTAAAAGGAACCAAAAAAATTATTATTAAAGCATGTGATGAATATTGAGAGTCGTTCTCTCTAAAAGCAGATGGTCTTTTGAATAGAGTTATTCAACATGAGTATGATCACTTGCAGTGAGTGTCTTTTATTGAAAAAATTACTGATTACAAAAAATTAATGAGTGCCGAGGGGTACATAAAAAGGATGGTAAAGAAAAAATAATTATTTATTTTATAGATATATATTTATGGCAACAAAAAATTATGGAGAGCTATCTTTGCAAGAGCATAAGAAATATCATTGAAAATTAAGCATGGAAAGTACAGTCCCTCTAGAAAATAGAGATGACCTCTCTACTTATTATTCTCCATGAGTGGCAGCTCCTTGCTTAGAAATTCTAAAAGATCCTGAAAAAGCTTACGAATACACATGGAAATCTAGGACTATTGCGGTGGTTTCTGATGGGACTGCTGTCCTGGGATTGGGAAATATTGGTTGACTGGCTGGGCTTCCTGTTATGGAATGAAAAGCAATTCTTTTCAAAAAATTTGGATGAGTAGATGCAGTGCCAATAGTCCTTAGTACACAAGATCCAGATGAAATAATTAAAATAGTCCAAGGCATTGCTCCAACTTTCGGGGGAATAAATCTTGAAGATATTAAAGCACCAAATTGTTTTTACGTAGAAGAGGAGTTAAAAAAGAATCTAAATATACCAGTTTTCCATGATGATCAACATGGTACTGCTATTGTTACATTGGCTGCTCTAATAAACGCATTGAAAGTTGTGAGCAAAGAAAAAGAGAATATAAAAGTTGTTATGTCTGGCGCATGATCTGCTGGAATAGCAATAGCAAACCTTCTTGTAACATGGTGAGTAAAACACATGATTCTTGTGGATACTAAGGGAGCAATTTATAAGGGGAGAGCTGATGGTATGAATCCTTACAAAGATAAGCTAACTCCTTATAACCTACATGATGAACAAGGCGATATTCATGAGGTTATCAAATGAGCAGATGTTTTTTTGTGACTTTCTCAACCCGATATTATTGATCGTTTTGATATAAAAAACATGGCAGAAAAACCAATTGTTTTCGCAATGAGTAACCCAAATCCCGAAATAAATCCAGAAGAAGCCAAGGAATGATGAGCATATATAATCGCAACTGGTCGTTCTGATTACCCAAACCAAGTAAATAATGTCCTTGTCTTTCCTTGAATGTTTAAAGGAGCGCTAAAATATCGTATCCCGCAATTTACGGAGGAGCATTTTTTGGCTGCAGCCTATGCTCTTTCTGGTTTAGTGGCTAATGTAGGCCAAGAACAAATTATCGCTTCTCCATTTGTGCCTGGCATTGCAGATGTAATAGCGGAAGCAATTGGAAAAGTTTGAAAGTAATAGTGCCATTAACTATATAATTAAAAAGTCAAAATGGTTGTAAAATATGCTTTTATATAGACTACTTACCTCAAATAGTTGAGCAAAATAAAAATATCTCTATAATAGTCTTATGGACCTACAAAACTGTAAACAAAATCTTCAAAACACGCTATTGTTAAATCCTGAGCTAAAAGGGCAAATTTCTGTTTTAACTAAAACAGCATGGGGAAGTAATCAAGGGGAATGCTATGAACAATTTTGATGATTAGCAAAAACTTACGAATATATTAATCGTTGAGATTTAGATCAAAAAATTGAAACTGGATGAGGTCCTCTGGATCTTGAAAATGAAGACATTTCTATTCAATCAGGATGACGCTGAACACTCATAGTTGTTCCAAAAAATAAACAAGATTTATTCCCAGACAGTCGGTCAGAATGATTGTCAATGGTTTGATATGTTATTTGAGGCGTTCTTCTTGCGATAATCTTAATCAAATTTTTAGATTATTTTTTTGAGTTTCTGTATGATGTGCTAAATGCGCATAGGAGTGTTTTTTTGCAGGTTACATTACCGCGTGGTGATGACAAGATCTCACGTGAACAATGAAAAGATGTTGCAAAAGACATGAAAGAGAAAATTTCACGTATGGGACAAGTTTTTGATGCCTTACATAAACTAGGTCAATCATCATTTGTAGAAAGCATTATGAGATCAATATTTCATAAGCCGAAAGTTACATTTGTTCTTCAATATGAGAAATGAATATTAAGATTTTTGGTCTCTGTTTATCCAGAGTATAGAAATATAGTAGAATCTGGTATTGCAGCACAGTTCCCTGATGCATCTATTGAATTCGTCGCCAAAAAGCCTAATTTCTTCAGTAAAAAGCATAATAGTATAACTGTTATGGCTTCTAAAAAAAACTCAGTATTCCCGATAAAGACATATAAACAAATGCCCGATGATCCATTAAACAATATAATTGATACAATGGGAAAGATGAGCTCTGAAGATATATTTTCAATAGTAATCCCAATTAAACCAATTTGAGAGAAATTTAATAAAAATGCTCAAAAGTGGGCAAGATGACTCTATAGAAGAGAAAAATTTTATGTGCAATGATGAGGAAATCTAATCAAAAAAATACTTTTGTTTCCTTGGACCATACTACAATTTTTGGTTTCTGGAAGCACAAAAAGAAAATGACCTGATTGACAAGTCCTAGAGGAGTGAGGTAAGGATATGGTTCGTATGACAAAAGCAGAGGAAGAAGCATTAAATATTATGTGAGAAGAGGCATGAAAACATGCTTTTAGCACTTGAATATATTTAATATCTGGTTCGGATGAAAAAGATCGTTCAGAGGCAAACATAGATAATATGGTAAGCGTTTTTACAATATATCGTGATGAGTTTAATAATGAACTAGACAACAATGAATTTATAACAGATGCATTGTGAGGTTTTTTTAAACCACTTTGGAGATTCGCTGCTAAATTTCAACTTCCTCATTTCTTTTCTCGTGAAAACGTAACAACACCAAATGCCTTGACTTCACTATTTCACTATCCTGATGGAATATATAACCGTTCACCGATAATAAAATGGCTTGATTATAAAATGTTGGCTAGTCCAGACAATCTTCCAGAATTGAAAGAACCAACTGATTATATTTTAACTGGTACGATCGCTGAAGAATATATGTGATGAGATATTTCTAAACTTTTTCAAAATGTCAAACATTGGGCGGTTTGAGAAAAAGAAGTAGAAGAAGAAAATTTCTCTGATTATACTGAAGGACAAACCATACCAAAATGATGAGAATTAGTAGAAAAAAATTGAAAGAAACAAATTAAGATAATCAAAAAAACGAAGAAAACAGGTTTGCGTATCTTTAAAGACGGCGTTCTTTTGTGAATTAATGTGCATAGAAATCAGTATGAACCAGTCTATATAAAGAAAAAAGATAGAAGTAGACATCACTATATAATATGAAAATCTGGTTGAGGTAAGTCGGTATTTATTGATTCTCTAGCTAGACAAGATATATGGAATTGAGATGGAATATGTGTAATTGATCCGCATGGCGATTTATGTGAAGATATATTAGAGTATATACCAAAAGAAAGAGCTAAAGATGTAATATACTTTGATGCATGAAATGAAGATCGTCCTATGTGACTTAATCT
>CAZMFL010000062.1:0-5454 GCA_964565575.1 uncultured Candidatus Peribacteria bacterium | reverse complement strand
GTTCTCACAATAGGTATTTGCTATATAAAAGCAAGTTTCCTTAGGGAGACCCAAAACAATTAAAAAAAAATCCAATAAGGTTAAATTTTCTAATTTATGAATAAAATGTGACGAAAGTGCGTTTTATTTATATTATTTATAGAGACATTAGAAGAAATTTAATGATTAACAAATAGAATAACAAAGATTTTTGTGAATATATTATGAGATAATACTAAATCTTTTATGATGAATTATCTTAGTGTCGCATTTTATGAGTTGATATGATCTGCTATAAATTTAACGAGAAATATAACAACATTAATCAACGAAATGCAAATAAACACCTAGATTTTTTTGAACATTGTTTATTTTTACCTCTTCTCCATTTTCCAAAATAATTGTTCAAAAATCTGCCACTTCGCCTCATCATTCTGCATAAAAAGGAGTTTTATCAAACACCAATACTCTTTGTTCATCTACGATGAAATCTTTTAAAAGTTTCATGTAAAATTCATTATTATTTGAAGAAGTAAGTTGGTATCATATATATTGTGTTGGTGGCAGATCAGAAATAAATGCTGATCGGTCAATTCATTTAGAAAATTTATTTTTAGTCGCATCGCGTGATTTTTCACGCGCAAGATCCATAGCAGTATTATATCCATCCATATCTAGCTCTAGATTATCTACTTGTGCCAACTCATGTAAGAGTTCTACGGGAATTCAAAATGTGTCATGTGCTTGAAATACAAAATCGCCAGAGAGCATATTTCCATTCATTTTTGCTTTTTCAAAAGCTAGATCAATCATTCTTCCAGATTTTTTTATAGTTTCTTGAAATTGCATGCACTCTTTTACTAATATTTGGACAATATTATGAGACGATGTTATAAAATCTTCATCAGACAAAATAATTTGTGAAATAATTGGCAAAAAGAAATTTGTTAGACCTTCTTGAGAGGCTTTCCAAGCCAAAGTATCTAAACCAATTTTTTGCATATGATAAAACATACGCCTTACTAACCTCCTAAGAACATATCACCTTCACTCATTTGAAGGTATAACTCAATCTCTCAATAAGAAAGTAGATGAGTTTAAGTGCTCAGCAATAATACGATAACTTCTTGTGATAATCTTTTGATAATCATCCATTGTAGTTTGTGAAACTGTATAAGAAGGGTATTCGTGAAACGTTCAAAATTGTACTGAAAAATACGCACCCAAAGCTTCAAATATTGGTTTAAATAAATCAGTATCAAAAATCGTCTCTTTATCCTGCAAAAACATAAGCAATCTTCCTAGCCCCAATCCCGTATCAACATTCTTTTGAGGCAACGTACTTAGTGATCAATCCTTATTTTTATAATATTCCATAAAAACATTATTCCACACTTCAGTATATCTATCATTTATTCCCAATGCCCAGTCAGCTTTTCATCGCTTATCTCCTCTATCTACATGGATTTCACAACAAGGACCACATGGTCATTCAGATCCTGCTATCCAGAAATTATCAGATTCATCATTTTCGTCAAACCCAATTTCTGTGATATGTTGTATTCCCAATTCTTTTAATATGCTTTCAGACTCAGAGTCACGCGGTATAGCATATTTCTTAGAGCCTGCAAATATTGTTGCTCCAATACGATCTTTGGGTATCAAAAGTACATCAGATAAAAACTCTATAGAATATTTTAATGCTTCATTTTTAAAATACTCTCCCAAAGACCAGTTTCACATCATTTCAAAACTTGCAAGATGCCTTTCATCACCAATCTCATCAATATCATTTGTTCTAAGACATCTTTGTATATTGAATAATCTTTTACCAAGTGGATGTGTCTTTCCCATCAAGAAAGGAATTAATTGTTGCATTCAAGCTACAGTAAAAAGTGCGGTACTATCCTTCGCAGCTATGAGAGAAGATGGCTTTAAATATGCGTGGTCCTTCGATAATCGGAAATCGCTCCAGATTTTTTTTAGTTCATTGTATGATAATTGTTTCATGGAATATACTGTATATACAAAAACATAAATAAAATTCTTTTCCTCTTTAAATACCTAAGTAAACATATTAATTACTGTAACGTTTTGGCTGTTTGTATTTTTTTCAAAGACTCTAAAAAGTCAGATAATGATATCTTTGCAACTCAATTTGGCAGCAATACATATGCGGTTTGTTTACCATCGCTGTCATCAACCATTAGGTCGACTATGCTAGTTTGTAAGTTTGATAGATCAACACGCATCATATAATTTAAAGAATAAGATTCAGAATATCAATCTCCATTCTTAGTTGGATTGGATGTATATACACTCAAAGATTTATTTGTGCGATCATATAAATAAACATATCTACTTGTTGCATTACTCATGACCTTAATATCATCTGAATATCACATTCCTAAAGTTGTTCCTCATTTTAGTGGGACGGCACGAGAAGTAAGTGTCTTATCTTGTTGTTCTCTATAAAATTGATATAACGTTTTTTCACTTTTTGACCACATAAGAAAAGATCAATCTACAGCGAACGAACTAAAACCATTTGCAAAAAGTCATTCTGAAGCATTTGGCCCCAAAGGCAAAGGAACCGAAGTGGCAAAAGAGCTTTGCGATCAAAAAGAATTTGTATACCTAATCAAATATGTTTTATCTTTGGTAAATACTTGGTCGTCAGTTAGAACATACATATTTGCACTTCAATAAATATCTAATCCAACAATAGATCCTGGGAATACAACTGTATCTGCGATCAATGCTTCTACTCACGATTTAGTTATATTAAAAATTGAATTCTTTGTTGTGGCACAATACAATCCGTTTTTTAACAGATTTAAACTACATGTTTTAAAATCATTGTTGATAATACTGCGCACAGTTGTTCATTTTATTTCCGTGCTAATCCCTCATAAAATAGCTCATTGCGAACCAGCAATATACAAACCTTTTCTATAAAATAGTTGCAAAGGAGTACCTATAACTGACTTCTCCAAAGATGATATTTCATAGACCATTTGATCATTTAATGAATCTAATAATATTATATTAAACCCTTGTAAATATTCAGTATCTAATATTTTTTTAAGTTGTTCAACATCATTAGCCCATTTCCCCTCTTGTTTTATGCGCTCTAGTTCTTTTAACAATGCATTATACTTTATACCCTTCTCCTCACTTGCAATATCAAGTTTTTGAAATTCTGCAATTTCTTTTTTTATATCATCGATACTAAGCATAGCAGTTGTGGTTCCATCTGATTTTATAACATTTGTTGTAGTGTTTGTTATCCAAGATGAAATAATCCCCCAAATAACAAAAAGCAAAAACAATCAGACAAATATTGATAATAACGCGAATTCTTTATTTTTAACTTTGTTTCAAAAACGAGTTGTTGTCTTATGCAATACAGTTTTTACTTTTGCGGAAGCATTAGAAGCAAGATTTGCAATGGGTTGTGGGATAGAAAATGTTTTTCCTCTTAATCCTATTTTTGATGCAAAAGTAGATTGTTTTGAACTATCTAGATGATATTCAGCCAATAAAGGAATCTCCTCTGCAGGGACTCTTGTTAAAAGAGTTTTTTCTCGCTGTTCAAGTCTAGATTCATAATCAACTCATTCAATCCTAAGAAGAAGAGAGTCAATATCTTCACGATCAAAAAATGATGCTAATTGTGCTCCAAAAAAATATAAAACATCACCACGAATCATGTCGCCTTCAATTACGTCAGAAAACAAACATATTTTTTGCCTTGTATCTGAGCTATTCTCCATACTATATGCAACATGACCTTTGCGCTCAAGCACAATACTTATATCTCCAATTACAGCACTTACAAAAGCATTGTGTTGTGATATGGTTATCATACCCCTTATTTCGAAAAAATTAACAGTCGTCATTTTTTCAGCAAAAGAAAGCAGTTTGTTATTTGTTTCTTGGATTATTTGTTCCGATTGTGATATTGCATCTTCAAAAAGAAGACCATCATCCGATAAAAGTTCTTGAATTTGACATAAACATTCTTCTACAAGCGTGATTTGAAAGTCACGAAAATGCTCAGTTAAAAAGGCAATATCAGCGTACAGAGCATACCCCGTGTGTAATTCTTTATGCAATAAAATCGTAGCATCTGGAGAAGTTAGAAGACGATGAGTGTGGGCAAGCATGAGATCATAGCGAGCAAAAAATAAAGAAATATCCTTTGATAGCGAATGTATATTCTTTTTCAACAAAAAAACCACCCAAAATGAGTGATTTTCATAGAATTTCTTTTAGGACTTTTAAATATTTATACCAGATCTTACTCATCATCTATGTCGTCTTCAAATAATTTATCATCATTAACCAATTCTTCAGGCTCTTTATTGTCATCAAGTTCAGAATCGTCTAAGGGATATTCATTTAACACTTCATCCTCAAGATCTTCATCTTCATCAATTTGATGAAGTCAATTTTCCTCCAATTCTTTTTCATCGTACTGTACCATTGTTTATATAGTATAACAAGATAAATATAGATCATTTTCCGTGATGATTGTATCAGGAAAAATAAAATCTACTCGCACGATATGAAAAAAATTATAATTTTCAAGGAAAAAACTAGAAATTTTTTCCAGATAAATTGAGTAAGGAATGTGTTTTTACACACGTCTTCTACAAAACACTAATCAGCCACTTTAAAATTTCTGGTAGATTCTCTTTTTGAAGTGGAATTGGGCAATCTTTTAGCTCTTTTTTTATACTAGATGGATCATATCCATGAGATTTCAATGAGTTCACAATCGATTTTAGCAATTTTTCATCAATTGTTAATTTTGCAAGATCACCTTTTGAAAGAGTCGATTTCAACTCAACCAGTAATCTTTTGGCTGTTTTGGGTCACACTCAAGGGATAACTTGAAGTGGCTTTACATCAAAATTATTAACTGCATTTTGTAGGATTGTGGGATCCATATTCGCTATTCCAAAGGCGGTTTTGGGTCAGACTCATGATATTTTTAGCATTTGTGTAAATGCTTGTTTTTGTTGTAAGGTATCAAAAGCAAAATAAGATATGGTTTTAAGATTCTCTTCCATATAAGGGAAAAGGAAGAATTCACCTTTGATCGTTTGAAAACCACTATAAAAAGCTTGTACACCAAAAGTTGGAGTTATAATGAGGATGTTCGCATCTTCGATGCGTTGAATAGATCAGGAAATATAATGAAACATAAGGATAAGTAATTTATCTAAAATAGGTATACATATACCAACTAATATAGTATATACGCGATTTCATAGCCAAATGCAAGGGAAAAAGTAAGCGCTAAAACGTTTACAAAATCGGTAAACAACATTTTTCTCGATTTAATCACATAAAATTTGACAAATATCTAAAAACATATAAAATATAGACGTTAGAAAAATTTATCTCTAATCTACAAATTATGAAAACAAAAATTTTATGAATTCTACTAGGTTGAGTAGCTATATT
>CAZMFL010000061.1:4897-5485 GCA_964565575.1 uncultured Candidatus Peribacteria bacterium | reverse complement strand
ATAATTGTTAATTGTTAATTATAAATTGTTAATGGTTAATTTTTGTGTGTTCAGATTTATACTCATTGTATATATTTTTTATTTCTTCTGTTATTATATCTTTTACTGTTGGCTCGTATTTGTATATATGATTGATAACACTATTAAAATCAGAAAAAGGGCTTATCTCTCTAAACTCTTCTGGGATAGTATGCATTGCACTATTGTAATTATTGACACAGAGATCTGGATTCGCAAAAGTTGTTTGAGCGAGAAACATATCTAATGCTGCTTCATGTTGAGCAAGGATATTTTCCATAATATTGAGTTGATTTTTTATAACACCGACGATCTTTTGCAAATCTTTAAATCTCTTGGCAAACTTATTTTTGGCACCATGAAGTAAATTAAAATCAACTGCCTTATTTGTAGTAGTAAGTGCTTGTAAATTTTGTAAATTCGCTGCCAAAATTTTTGCGTTGGTCGCATGTTCAATTTGAGAAACGATGTGTGTTAATTTTTTTTGAAATTCAGCATCTTTTTCTCCATATCATGACACTTTGATCTCTTGCGCAAGTGTAAGAATATCTTTTTGAAGCTTTTTGTAGT
>CAZMFL010000061.1:0-4887 GCA_964565575.1 uncultured Candidatus Peribacteria bacterium | reverse complement strand
AGTCATCTTGTCTATCCTCTGATCATTCTATAGCATAGTACTGACTTCTAATAGCATCATAAATATTATCAAAAGTGTTGAATGTGGTTTTGATCTCTGTACGCCTCTTTTCTCATTGTGTCAATTTTCTCGTTTCTTTTTGGTGGATCAAGCGCTCTTCGTTTCTAAATATAATAATCTTATCATCTACAAAAATCACTCTAGCGGAATGTTTATCTAAGAGTCTTGCTTTTTGAAAAAGAGCTTCGACTTTGGACTGAATATCTGGATCTTTGCGATCTAGTTCAAATAGTTCCAAAAAATTTGGAGGAAGTTTTTCGGGATCAATCTCCACATACGAGAGAAAATCCTGATATATTGCTCTATTGTGGTTGCTGTCATTTTTTTTAAACAAGTCTCCATTTCCCACGAATAAAGCATCCCTAGGCGACAATGCTCTTTGTAGATTTTTGTACAGTTCAGCACTAAGTAACTCTTTAGATTGCGTCCAAGAAAAGGCTCATTTGGCTGGGCTGATGCGTCATTTTTCTATACCACTTTGGCGGTTGGTGGGTGTCATGGAGAGTCATTTGAGATAAAATATGCTGTTATATCATTACAGTGTATATTTTGCTGTTTCCTTTAGCATATGCAACCAATTTTTTGTTGATATGACATAGTGCAAAATAGTAAAACCTAGAGTAAATATACAAAGAAGCAAAAGATATTTTTTACGTTCTGATAAAGATACTCTTTCTTTTTTTAGATAAATATATAAAATAAATTTAAGAGAAAATTTTACCATTTTTTATGGTGGAATTATTATCAAGTTTATTTTCCCTTTCATCGCATGCAAAAATGATCATATCGTTTTTCATTTACGCTCATAGAGATGCTTGTGGTTGTCGTTATCATCGGCATCCTTGCAGGCGTTTTAATACCTAGACTAATAGGTGCTAAAGATAGAGCAAATGACTCTGCTCGTCTCGTCAAAGTAGGGCAAATCACTACAGCTGTTGATATGTACGCTCAAGATAATGGTGGCGTTTATCCAATCGCTCCTTTGAGTACTGGTGGATATTCTACTGTCGAAATGATTGCTAATAAAATCAGTCCCTTCCTGTCTACCATCCCTACTGATCCATGAAAAGGGATTGCTGCTATAGTGAATCTTGACAAGAGTTGTATTCTCACTGGTAACTCTTTCGGATACACAACAGACCCAGGATGAACCATGTTTGCAGTAACCGCTCTTATGGAATCCAAAAAAGGGAATACTAGCAATTGTTTAGGCATTGTTAATTCTAATAAATGATGATCGTATGAAGTTGCATGAAAATGACTGACATATAACGTTGAAACTGCTGGCGGCAGTGCTGGAGGTAGTGGTCTCTATCTGCCAGAATGGGCATGGACACCTGCTAGTTGTTTGGGATTCAGTGCAGGGACTATCACTTCTTATACTGAGAACGGAACAACTTGTAAAAAAGTTGTTGTTATTCCAGAAAAAATTAATGGTATTCCGGTAACTACTATTGGATCATCTGCTTTTACTTATAAAGGACTTACTTCTATATCTATGCCACCTTCGATAACTACTATTAAATCTTTAGCTTTCTATGTAAATTCTCTTACTTCAGTTATTATACCAAGCTCTGTTGTCTCGATTGAAAGTACCGCTTTTGCAACCAATCAAATCACTTCGATCAATATCCCTTCTTCAGTCACTGTTATTTGAGGTAACGCTTTCATAGGTAATAATTTAACTTCCGTCAATATTCCTTCTTCAGTCACTGTTATTTGAGGAGGCGCATTTAACACAAACCAGCTTGCTGATAATCTAGCATTTTTCTATGCAAGAAATCCAGACGGTTCTGAAGATAAAACGAAACTTATAAGTTACTGATGATCCAACAAACAACCTATAATTCCAAGCTCTGTGACAAGAATAGAACTAGGCGCTTTTTACTTTTGCCACCTCACATCAGTGACCATTCCCAATTCGGTAACTTATATCGGACAACAAGCTTTTGATGCAAATCAATTTACCTCAGTGACCATTCCCGACTCCGTAGTCTCTATTAGCAATCGTGCATTCTGGCGTAATCGTTTGACGTCTATAACCATACCAAGTTCTGTAACTTCTCTTGGAACCGATGCTTTCCTTAACAACTGACCAAGCGGTAATAGCGCTAATATTACAGATTTTGTCCCAAACACACTACAAACTCGAAATCTCTCTGGTACCACTTGGGTAAAACAGCCATAAGATTTTTCCTTTCTTAAAAAAATTTAAAATTCCCGGATTATCCATTCTCAATCAAGCTCTCTCCCGTCATCACTTCTGGTTTTGTGATTCCCATTCTCGCTAAAATAGTTGGCGCAACATCTGTTAGAGCACCATCACGAATTGATACTTTTTCATCGGTTGTGATAAAAAGAAACGGCACTGGGTTGGTTGAATGTTGTGTGTTTGGTGAGCCATCTGGGTTTTTCATGAGCTCGGCATTCCCATGGTCGGCAATGATGATGATCTCGTACCCTGCTTGTTGTGCGACAGGGATAATTTTTGCGAGTCATGCATCAACTGCTTCTATGGCTTTTTGAGCTGCTTCGAAAACACCTGTATGTCCTACCATATCGGCATTTGCATAATTACATACTATCAAATCTGGTTGCTTTTCTCCCATATACGCAATGAGTTTTTCACTGAGTAGCGGTGCACTCATTTCTGGTTGCAAATCATATGTTGCAACTTTGGGTGATGGAATCAAAATACGGTCTTCTCCTGCTAGTTGTTGCTCTTTTCCACCAGTAAAAAAAAATGTGACATGCGGATATTTTTCTGTTTCTGCAATACGCAACTGTGTTTTCCCTGCTTTCGCAATTATCTCTCCAAGCGTATCATCAATATTTTCTTTTGGAAAAAGCACATCTACATCGTGAAATGATTCATCATACGGTCCCATACAAACATACTGTAATGGAAGTGGTTTCATATTATATTCAGGAATCTCGCTTTGCGTGAGTGCTTTCGTGATTTCCCTCACTCTATCAGAACGAAAATTCATACATATCACAGCATCTCATTCTTGTATCGTTGCAACTGGAGCGCCATTTTCTATACAGACAATCGGTTTGAGAAATTCGTCGGTTTCTCAGAGATTATATCTAGCTTGTATGGTTTCCAAAATTGTACTTGTTGGCTCACCCTTCCCTTCTATCAACAAATCGTATGCTTCTTTTACTCTCTCCCAACGGTTATCACGGTCCATTGCATAGTAACGCCCAATGACACTTGCCAGCTTGGCGGTTCCATCACAATGATCTAATAATTGTTCTATAAATCCCTTCCCAGACATTGGATCTGTATCACGCCCATCCATCCACGCATGCACGAAAATCTCCTGTATTCCTTCTTTTTTACACGCCTCGATCATGGCAATGATATGATCAATATGCGAATGAACCCCACCATCAGAGAGCAAGCCCATAAGATGAACTGGTTTATTATGTTCTTTGGCGTATGCAATCATATCGGCGAAAACTTTATTTTCATATATGGTTCCATTTTCAAAATTTTTGGAAATTTTTAGTAGCTCTTGATATATTCTGCGCCCAGCTCCGATGTGCATGTGCCCAACTTCACTATTACCCATTTGCCCTGCGGGCAAGCCTACGGCCTCTCCATGTGCAACAAGTGTCGCATGAGGATACTTCACCATTAACGAATCGAAAAATGGTTTATTCGCCTGATCTATCGCTGAAATTGTAGGATCGTTTCCTACTCCTCGCCCATCAAGAATAACAAGCATAAGTTTATGTCACAATGTGTTTTGCATTTTTTATCATAATAATACATAAAATATGTCTCTGATCGACTCTCTTTTGCCTGCTTGCAGAAAGGAAATAGAGGAAGTGAAGAGCATAATTAGATTATAGACACCATTATATTTTTATTTTCCTATAATCTAAAAACAAATCTTCGTTACCATCCTAAGAATGCGAAGCAAAAAATCAACGGTATTCCATACCCGCGCTCCTGTGTAAATCATCTAGAAGCCCTCAATCTCCTCTTTCTCACTTAGCTAAGAAAGGATTCATTTATTATATAAATCCTCAAAAACAAGCTGTTGATTAAACGCTAATGGCAATAAAGACAATGCTTGATAATCATACCACATAGCCTCAGTTTCAGGTTTCAAAATTCATCCATGCTTTCAAAAAAACAAATGACTTATATTATGACTTTCATTGGAAATATATTCAGTGAATGTGTATTTTTTTACAGAAGAAAAAATCAATCACGTTTCCTCATTAACTTCCCTTACTACTGCTTCTTCTAAGGATTCTCACTCTTCCAACTTACCACCAGGCAAAGCCCAACAATTAGGAAATATTTTTTTGTCAGCAGGCCTTAATACCAAAAGAATTTTGTGATCTTCATTAACGATTATTGCACCTGCTGTTATTACTATATTCATTAAAGAAAATAAAATTATAAAAAGATTATCTCGATAAAGAATATAAAAAATGAGATGAAAGACAATCTATTTTTATAAAAAAAGCAGGAGTTATAAAAACTCCCGCTAATACTTTAATTTTTGATTCACAATAGTCAATTGGAATCACAAGTACAACACATGGTTAATGCCGCTAATGAAACTTTCTGGTATTCAACCATATCTTCTTCGTTTTCAATAACATTTTCGCCCCCCTTAAAAAACTCAAGAGAATTCTCTAAATCTTTTTTAAGGTCCTGTCCTTTTTCCAATTCTTTCACGCTGTTTGCATTCATACCTTTACATTTTTAATCATTAATAATTTCGCTTTATATAATTTATTCAAAAAAAGGCATAATAGAAAAAAATGTGTGGCTAAAATAGGGCAAAACAGTAGAAGAGAATT
>CAZMFL010000060.1:1851-5487 GCA_964565575.1 uncultured Candidatus Peribacteria bacterium | reverse complement strand
CAAAAAAACAGATTGAAGTTGGAGATACAGACAGCTCGAATATAGAGGTTACAAGTTGACTTACTCTATGACAAAAAATACTTAGTTTATCTATAAGCTCTAATGAACTAAAAAAAGCATGAATTACATCATGATCTTCTAACTCAACAATGCAATGAATGTGAGGTGGACCAATGTGATGAGGAATGTGAGGTGGCGCAATGCCAACTGATCGTTGACCTATGCAATAATATAAAAAATAAATATTTTATACACAACATACAAAACCATGAGTACACCATTTATTGAATTAAAAAATATCGTAAAAACATATAGCGCAAACGATATGGAAGACGTACCTGTATTAAAATGATTAGATTTAACTATCAATAGATGAGATTTTGTTGCTATTATGGGGCCATCATGATGTGGGAAATCTACCCTTATGAATATCGTTTGATTACTAGATGAACCAACATCATGAGAGTATTTTATCAATGGAGATACAACAGCATCTATTGATGAAAATGCACAAGCAATTATACGCAGACAAAATATTTGATTTGTATTCCAATGATACAATCTGTTAAAAAGGATGTCTGCTTGGGAACAAGTTGCACTCCCTTTATCTTATCTATGATTGAGTAAGTCTGAAGCAAAAATAAATGCTATAAATGCGCTAAAATTAGTCGGATTATGAGATAAAACGCAGAATCTTCCTAATCAATTATCTTGATGACAACAGCAAAGAGTTTGTATAGCGAGGGCTATTGTTGCAAATGCTTGACTATTACTTGCTGATGAGCCGACAGGAGCCCTAGACTCAAAAACATGAGTAGAAATCATGGAACTCTTTCAAAAACTCCATAAAGAGAACTGAATGACTATCATGCTTATTACTCATGATGCTCACATCGCAGAATATGCGGATAAAACTATCAAAATGAAAGATGGGATCTTCTACGATTAAAAAACATATGTATTTATCACTATCTATACTACTATGGAAACACAAAAAACGAAAATTACGAATACCCGATGGTTCTTTTTGCTTGTGACAGCATTCGTAGTCTCTACTTGTTATCTCATACGGACATATGTTGTACAATGATGAAAAGATACTAAAATAGCACCTACAATTAATTGAACTACAGGACAATGATTTGGATACGGAGAAAGACCACAGATGGGATCTGGTCAGATGCCTGAATTCGGTTCTGGAGAAAGACCACAGATGGGATCTGGTCAGATGCCTGAATTCGGTTCTGGAGAAAGACCACAGATGCCAGTGAATCAACAATAGAACTATAGAAAGAATGTAAAACACTATTTTATATTTTGGAGGATATCATGAATTTTTTTTCTTACATAGCAGATGCATGGAATACTATAATTTCGAACAAACTAAGATCAACGCTTAGTAGTTTGGGAATTATTATTTGAGTAAGTTCTGTTGTTATACTTCTTTCATTATGAGCAGGGACGAAAGCAAAGTTGTTGGAAAACATGTGATCTATGGTGAATAACAATATAACCATCTCAAAAAGTTCTACGGCATCTTCAAAAAACAGGTCTATGATCAGCTCTTTTGGAGGATCAGCAAGTTCATCTTCAAATTGAAGTAAAAACACACAAACCACAACATCATCAAATATCAAAAAGAATATTACAATAGATGGAAGTACTGTCTCGTTTTTAGAAGAAACTTTTCCCGACCTTTCTGGAAAAATATGATATACAAAAGCGACAATGCTACCTTTATGATGGAAAACAGAATCGGTATCCTCTGCAACCGTTACATGAATACCAGTAAATTATTTTTCTCTAGCATGACAAGAAGTTCAATATTGATCAAATTTTTCAGAAGATGACATAAAAAACAGCACTTTTTATGCAATAGTAAATTACTCATCGATTAGCGCTCTTTTTGATTGAAATACCCCACTCTGAGAACAGATAAAAGTATGAAATAAGTATTACACCGTAATATGAGTTCTAAAAGAAACAACGACAGAGTCTATGACGCCTACAAAAACGGCTAAAGTATATATACCAATATCTACGATGATGGAAAGGGTTGTTTCAACAAAAGAATATGACAGTTTGACGGTGTATTTGGACACCCAAGCAGACAATGATTCCCGAAAGAACATAATACAATATGCGCTAATGAAAAAAGCAGGCGCTACAACCATCTCAGAAGTCGGATTTTCTTTAAGTTCGACAGCAAGCTTTGTCGAAACACTACAAGAAACAATGAGTATGTTTACGTATTTTCTAGCAGCTATTGGTTGAATATCATTGCTCGTGTGAGGTATTTGAGTAATGAATATTATGATTGTATCAGTTACAGAAAGGACCAGAGAAATCGGTATTAGAAAAGCAATATGAGCATTGAGAAAAGATATTATTATGCAATTTTTAATCGAATCGATTGTAATCACGCTACTTTGATGACTAATTGCATTATGAATAAGCTTTGGTGTCGCATACTTAATTAACAATGTTTTGGCATCATCAAGTATTTCTTGTAAAATAACACGAGACATAGTTTGATTAGCTCTTTGATTAACAACAGCGACAGGAATTATTTTTGGTATTCTTCCTGCAAATAAAGCCGCAAAGCTTAAACCAATTGATGCATTAAGATTTGAATAAAATATCACTCTGAACAAGGCGCTTTTGTCTGCTTGCAGAAAGAAAAGAGACAAACTGCTAGGTATTTAATTATGAATTGTTAATTATTAATAAAAAAAAAGGGGCATTAATCATTAAACATTAATCATTATAGTTGATTTTTCTAAACACACAAAAAAAACTGGAGAAAAGCGGGAATTATTTAGAATCCATAGCAATAATTTTTTTGGAAAGAATCACATTTACAAACAATATAATAATTCCCAAAATTATAAAAGCGTATTTGATAGAAATCAACGATAATATTTGTTTTCCAAATGTAGTATAGAGTGCGAATACCGAAAAAACGATTGATCTTGTTGTGGCGATGGCCTTTCATTGTGTTTTTGCTACCAAAATATGATTCCAAGCTGGAGATCGTAATCCATCGAAAAGTTTAAACACAAGAATAACAACAGCAAATACAACCCAAGATTTAAATACAAATCATGCGACGATCATCAATACTGCTTGGGCTATTGTAGAAAATACTCGTGTAAATCAATATCATTTTTTTTCTCAAATCTTGTATGCAAAATTACTAGCGACTGCTGTTGCCAGACCTCATAATGCAGTCAACACTCATCCAAACCAATCTTCCATACCATAATCAACCAGAAGAGGAAGAGAGAGAACAAACAAAAAAGAAACATGATTCGCAAATGTGCGATACAAAAGAATTGTTTTCATGTCCTTGTTTTTAAAAACATGTATTATAGCACTTTTTGCTGTCTGGTAACTTTTTATAAAGAGTTTTTTGACTCCTTGAATTTTTTGTTTAATCGGTCAAACTTCTTTTAGCTGTAACGTTATGATAACGAGTATTATTGCAAACAAAAAGTCTAATCAAGCCAATATAGTATAACCAGAATCTCACACTCGTTTCAACAACAATCAAGCAATAAGTGGGGTTGCAACTCAAGCTATACTTTCAAGCGCCATCAAACGCCCTATTTGTTTACCAAATTGATTTTGTTCTCA
>CAZMFL010000060.1:0-1841 GCA_964565575.1 uncultured Candidatus Peribacteria bacterium | reverse complement strand
AACTTCGGAAACTCCAATACAATCCTGTAAATATAGCAGCGATAACAAATCACCAGAAAGATGGAAAAAATAAAATAAAAAATGTTGTTACCACGTTGGATATTACTGAGTACACCAACGACTTTCTCATTCAAGTAATATCTGCGAAAACAGAGGTTGGAAGCTCAAATATCCATATCGCTAGCGTAGACACATTTGACAATAAAATTATCTGAGCGATAGATAAACCAGTATATTTATAAAACAATGTTATAACTGGTATCAAAAAAACAATTCAAGCGAGGAAGTTTATCCAAGATTGAAGTTTTATATTCCTTTTAGCAACCAGTTGTTTTTCTAGCATTTTTTTTAAACAAAATATTATTTATGCATATACATGATATTGCACATAGATCATCTACTCTTTTGAGATCATCTTCAAAAAAATATCACTTGGTACTTCTACATTTCCCATTGCTTTCATGCGTTTCTTCCCAGCTTTTTGCTTTTGGAGAAGTTTTCTTTTACGTGAGACGTCTCATCCATAACACTTTGCTAGAACATCTTTGCGCATTGCAGAAATTGTTTCACGAGCGATGATTTTTGATCAAATTCATGCTTGGATTGGTATTGGAAAAAGTTGTTTTGGGATAAGCTCTTTTAGTTTTTCTGTAGTTTCGTGTCATTGCTGATAAGCTTTATCTCTGTGGATAACTTGCGAAAATGCTTCAACAAGCTCTCCATTTATCAAGATGTCTAACTTCACCAAATCACTATTTATATACTCAGCAAATTCATAATTCATGGTCGCGTATCATTTGGTAGCGGATTTTAATCTATCATAAAAATCTATGATTAACTCACCCAACGGTAGGCGGTACTTCCACAACACTCTGGTTTCATCAATATATTCCATTCCTTTCATTTCTCCTCTATAATCTTGTGCCAAAGCCATGATATTTCCACTAAAATCCTTAGGTCACACAATCTCAACATCTGCAAACGGCTCATAAATATCCTCAATAAATCATTGCGGTGGCATATCAGCTCACGAACGGATCAACAACCAAGGATACAATATATCATGAAAACGATCTTGTATTTCGTGATCTGTGTGATGTTCTATAAACAAAGCATCATCATCTGAAAGCTTACCTGTAAAGCCAGAAATTATATGTATATACAAACCTGATTTTACGAGCTCAAGGATATTACTTCCTGAAATTATCCTTTCATCGTTGAATGCTCTTACATGGACAAGATACGCAACATTTGGTATTGTAAAAATAGTCTCAGCATTGTACTCGCGCTCTAGTCTCTCTTTGATAATATCCATATGAAGCATCCCCAGAAAACCAGCTCTCATCCCATATCCAAGAGCTTTTGAATTTTCATACTCGTATTCCAATGCACTATCGTTTAATGATAATTTACCAAATGCCTCACGCATCTGCTCAAAATCGGCATTATCTATAGGATAAACTCATGCATATACATATTGTCTCTATTTTCCCAGACATATTCAAAAGCTTTATCGAAACTTCACTGATCAAAAAAGCTCAGGAGAAGAAAATTTTGAAATTTTCATTTGTTAATCCAAGAACATTTTGCTCAGATAAACATCAGACCGTAGATGACACTATTTACTGATGAGGAGCCGGATTACTTATGAAAGCGCAACCAGCGATAGATGCTGTAGAATCCATTACAAAAAAACTAAAACCAACTAAAGTCCCCCTTGATAAAGGGGGGAAACAAAAAGGGGGATTTGCAATAATTCTACCTTCTCCGGCTAAAAATACTTTCACACAAAAGACTGCTCACAGCTTGAGTAACATAGACAATCTTATCTTCGTCTGTAC
>CAZMFL010000059.1:0-5517 GCA_964565575.1 uncultured Candidatus Peribacteria bacterium | reverse complement strand
AAATTATGAAAACAAAAATTTTATGAATTCTACTAGGTTGAGTAGCTATATTTGCACTTAGCCAAAGTACATCTGCAAGTTGCTTCATGATTACACCATCAAGTGGCGAATATCTTCCAGTATCGACTATCAATCCAAGCTGAGTAAAAACGATGGCGACGGTTGATGCAAGTGGTATAGACAACTTAAAAGAATTTAACAACAAAAGGTATGAACTTAAAGACCTAGGAAAAACATGTGAAGAAGCAAGAACTAGCTCAACATGACCCGTAAAAATTTGATTGTATATTTCCTATTTTTGAGAACAAATAGATAAAGTATTTGCAAAGACAAATATTAAATGACCATGACTAAAATTATTACAAATTTACTCTCGACAAGCAGAATGGATGAAACAATTTGAAGAATATGATTTTAAAGATCAAACAAGCTGGGATGAGATTAGCACCGCAATGGAAAAGGATGGTGATGCTTGATTTACGAACCTTATTCCTAAAATGTCAGATGAAAGATTGATAGTTTGGTCTTTATTGTTGACTATCGTATCATATGACGGTGGCATACATGAAATATTCTATTAAATTTTAAACATACAGAAAAATCCACATAAATAGGAGAGCTCATAAATGAGCTCTTTTTTTTTCTCGAAGAACAACTCCCCTAGATACCGTTAGGTAGATAGCTGAAAAAAATAGGACGGGGGAAACTCTAGTTACTCAATAATTATCGTAAGTTTTTTTGATTTAGTTGTGCAAAGAATATTATATAAATATCAGTAAAAGAATAAATTTTTTAACTGACGTATATTAAAAAACCATATTTATTAAGAAAAAGACACTAAAACTCTTCTATATACAAAGTTTTCATTATCATCTAAATTATAGGTTTGGATAGTCGTGTTTTAAAAGAGCGATTCATCAGAGATAAATATTCATTATAGCTCTTGTTCTCGTTGATATGCATTTTAAAAAAATAGTCCATGTGGTAGTTGTATTTAAAAACACACAATAAAAATTCTTTTTTACTGTTACTATCTATCTTTTTTGCCTCATGTTTTTTTCTTGTATCTTTTTGTATACAAAAAAAGGGCATTATGCCCTCTTAAAAAAATTTAGTATGTTATATGTCTATCATATCGCCTGCGTTTTTTGCGTTTGTGAGTATGAAATGCTTTCTACTCAATACATCATCACCCATAAGAACACGGAATAGCTTGTCAGTTTCTTCAGCATCCTCAATATTTACTTGTAGCATGCGCCTTTTTGCTGGATCCATAGTCGTATCCCATAGTTGATCGGGATTCATCTCACCTAGACCTTTATAACGTTGGATGCTATATTTTTCATCTGGATTGAACTTATATTTTTTGAGCGCTTTTTCAAAATCATCATTGTCCTCAGGGTACAGATACTGCTCTTTCTTCCCTTGTGTAATTTTGAACAGCGGTGGAACTGCGATAAATAAATTGCCGTTCGTGATCAATGGTTTCATATATCTGAAGAAAAATGTTAGCAATAATGTCCTAATATGCGCGCCATCTACGTCGGCATCGGTCATAATTACAACTTTATCATAGCGAAGTTTTTCTTGGTCGTATGTATCTTTGATACCAGTACCAATAGCAACAATGAGTGATTTTATTTCCTCATTTCCCATCATCCTCTGGATCATAGCTTGCTCAGTATTAAGAATCTTTCCTCTCAATGGAAGTATCGCTTGAAAGTGAGAATCACGAGCTTGTTTTGCAGAACCTCATGCAGAATTCCCCTCAACGATATACATTTCTGTACCTTCTCTACCACGTTTTCCACAATCTGCAAGCTTACCAGGCAACACTCCTGCCATCATAACATTTTTGCGAAGAACGGTCTCTCTAGCCATCTTAGCAGCCAATCTTGCTTTTGCAGAAAGCATAATTTTTTCATGTAACGCGAGGAACTCATTTTCATTTTCAGCAAAAAACTTCCTAAGATATGCTGAAACGATCTCTTCCACTTCCTTTTTTACATAACTATTTCCAAGTCTTCCTTTAGTTTGTCATTCAAATTGAGGTTCAGGTATTTTGATGGATACAATAGAATATAATCACTCATTAATATCTGAAAGTTGTAATTCTCCTATTTTTGCATCTACCTTACCTTTGGCTTTTGCAAGCTCATTAACCACGTTCAACAAAGCATTTTTAAATCAAGTTACATGAGTTCCATCATCTACTGTGTGAATGTTATTTACAAAAGATATTTCATTGTCATTTGATGAGTTTACATATTGGAAGGCTATTTCTACAAGTATGTCTTTTCCTTCTTGTGATAGATAGTGCAAGCTGGTGAGAGGTTTTTGCTCTCCAACGAGATTTCTTAATCGAGTCTTAATACCTCACTCATAACAAAATCTTTGTTTTTTTCCTGTAGCTTCCTCTGAAATAGTAAATGTCACACCTGGAGTCAAGTAAGCTGCAGATCTAATTCTTGCAGACAGAGCATCATAAGAAAATTTGATTGTTTCAAAAATAGTTGGATCTGGCCAAAAATCAACTGATGTACCAGACATTTTTGTTTCGCCCACTTCTGCAATCTCTCCTGTGGGTATACCTTTTTTAAATGTTTGTTGGTATAATATTCAATTTTTGTGGACAGTTACAGTTAGTTTTTCTGAAAGAGCATTCACCACAGAAGCACCTACTCCATGCAATCACCCCGAAACTTTATATACACCTTTTTCAAATTTACCTCATGCGTGTAGCACTGTATATACCGTCTCCAAAGCAGACTTCCCTGTTTTTGGATGTTTATCAACTGGAATTCCACGTCCATCATCGTGTACGGTTACAGATCAATCTTTGTTCATAAGAACTGTAATATTTCTGGCAAATCCAGCCATTGCTTCATCTACCGCATTGTCAACAATTTCTCGAACAAGGTGATGAAGCCCCTTTATATCAGTAGAGCCTATGTACATTCATGGTCTCAATCTGACCGGTTCAAGCCCTTCGAGCACTCTAATTTGTGATGCATCGTACTCGTGAAGACCTTTTTTGTCAATTTTGTCTGTCATTTTTTGTAACATAAAAAAATACGCAATAGTACAATATATAGGAATTCTTTAAAAAAATGCAATGGAGAATTTTTAGAAAACATAACATTGCAAAAAGAAACCACATCTATATTATCCATCCAATGGACATATTCGAATTTGAACTTCGCTATTCATCATTTAAATGATTATCTGAAAGACTTCACTTGGGTTGGCAAGAAGAAGATCTTTTACATATGGTAGATATTTCTTGACAAGGCAATCTTGAAAAAAAACTGATTGAAACAACGCCAAAAGAACTACAAGAAATCACTGTGCAAACATATACTGAATATAAAAAAGCACTACTAGATCGCTACAAAGATACTAGACACGGAGATTTCAGCGCAAAAGAATATATTATCCGTTTAGAGTATGAACTAAAGGTGGTAAAAGAAATGGGATACAACACCTACTTTTTGATTGTACAAGATTATATAAAATGGGCTAAGAAAAATCATATTGCTGTTGGACCATGAAGATGATCTGCAGCTTGATCACTAATGGCTCGATGCACATATATCACTGAAGTTGACCCATTCCCTTATGATTTATTGTTTGAAAGATTCCTAAACCCTGCGAGAGTATCAATGCCGGATATAGATATCGATTTCGAAGATGAAAAAAGATTAGATGTAGCGCGTTATGTAAGACAAAAATATGGAGAAGATAGATTCGCTCACATAGGAACATTTATGAAACTCGCTGCAAAAGCTGCATTTAAAGATGTCGCGAGAACTATGGGGATGCCATTTGATAGGTCTAATGCTATCACCGAACTGATCAGCGAAAAAACGATAAAAGAATCTCTAAAAGCACGCGAAGAATTACAGTGATTATACGATACCGATGACCTTGTAAAAAAAACCATCGATGCTGCTATTAAACTTGAAGGAAATATTAGACAAACATGAGTACACGCATGCGGAATGATTATTACTCCTGAAAAAATCACAAATTATACAAGCATCCAATATCCACCAAACACTTGAGGAGATGAAAATCAAACAGTAGTAAGTCAATTTGAATACCATTCTCTGGAAGATTTAGGGCTCTTAAAGATGGATTTTTTGTGATTGAGAACATTGTCACTTATCAAAAACACTATCAAAATCGTGAATGCTAGACTCAAACTTCATGGAAACACACTACCTGATGTGCTACAATCATATCTTGACACGATGAACCTTACGCTTCCCTTGGATGACGCGCTAACATTTGAAAGAGTGTTGCAAAAAGGAGACACATCATGAGTTTTTCAGTTTGAATGAGGTGGAATTAGGGCGTTTTTGGTGAAATTAAAACCTACTAGTCTAGATGATATTATTGCGATGGGTGCTTTGTATCGTCCTTGACCACTTGAGTTTATCCCTAGCTACATCAAAAGAAAAAATTGAGAGGAATCCGTTGAATATATGTTGCAGGATCTAGAAGAAACATTAATTCAAAAATATGGAGCAACAATAACAGAAGAGGAAAGAAAAAAATTAAAAGAAGATTTGGATCCAATTCTATGAAATACGTATGGTATTGCAGTCTACCAAGAACAACTCATGTTTCTAGTACAGGCAATGGCGTGATTTTCTCTTGCCGAAGCAGATATGCTTAGGCGCGGTATTGGTAAAAAGATTCATACTGAAATTGAAAGAATCAAATGATTATTTGTAACAAAAGCTGAAGAGTTTAGGGATTATAGACCAGAGACAGCAACATGGATATATGAAAAACTCATAGAACCTGCTGCGTCATACTCATTTAACAAATCTCATTCGGTAGCGTATGGTTTAATTTCGTATCAAACAGCGCGGTTAAAAGCACACTACCCTATTGAATTTAATGCAGCATTACTCAGGTCTGAAGAAGAAAACCCAGAAAAATTAGCACAATTTATCTCCGAGATGCAAATTCAATGATATCGCATCCTTCCACCACACATAAATGAATCATTTACACACGTATCAGCGATAGACAACACAATTAGATTATGATTTTTGAGCATTAAAGGCGTGGGATTTGAAGTTTGAGAAACAATAGAAAAAGAAAGAACAAGTAACTGACCATATACATCGCTAGAAGATTTTATCACAAGGAATAATTTTATAATCAATAAAAAAACAATTGAGTCTCTAGCAAAAGCATGAGCGTTTCATGGGATTATTGATCGTCAAACCATACTTGAAAATTCACAGACCATCTTGGAACGAAGTAAAACTGGCAATGTAGATTTTCAAGCATGATTATTTGGAAACATGATTAAACCAGTGCTCCAATTAACAATCCCGCCTGATGCTTGAAAAATGGAAAAATTATTAATGGAATATGATGTTTTCAAAACATTTGTTTCTTGACATCCATTTGACTGATTATATTCATACTGTAAGAAAAAATTTTCTCTAATTTCAGCTCTTAAAGCGAAAGAGGATCCTACCGAAGTTAAAATATTAT
>CAZMFL010000058.1:0-5568 GCA_964565575.1 uncultured Candidatus Peribacteria bacterium | reverse complement strand
AATTACAAACTATAACTTATCATGCGCAAAAGATGTTATCATACCTAAAAGCATAGGTGGAATAAATGTAACAAACATTTGAAATCAAAGTTTTGCACTAAAAGGTCTCACATCTGTAATGATCCCAAATTCTGTCACGACTATTGAAGGTTGGGCTTTTATAAACAATCAACTTCAATCAGTAAACATCCCTTCTTTTGTTACCTATATTGGTACTTGGTCTTTTGCAAACAATTTACTTGAAAGCGTAGACATTCCTTCTTCTGTTACTTATATCGGAGATTGAGCTTTTATCCGTGAAGAAGTCATACGAGGCTTGGATGAAAATGCTGAAGAAATACCACTTGAATATATATATACAAACACAAGCCAAGCTTGGATTAGAAATAGTACTCTTTGCGAAGAAATAGTAGGTTGATCTATAAATATTTGAGTTGATCCAGTAGATATTGCATGCTGAGAATAGAAGACTTAACATAGAACTCTTAAAAAAATATATGCATTTAAAGAAGCATAAAGGCAGGACTATTTTTCCCCGATATGATGAATAATCAATTCAATTAGTACCTATTTTTTCCTTTTTCAAAAACTAACCAACCGACTGAATCCCACCACCTTCCATTGCAACTATCAAGCAAATACGTATGCTTGCACAGATGGAAATCAAGCATACACCAATTATGGTACAAGAAATTATAGATCATCTTCCAGCCAGCGTTCATCTGTATATAGACGGAACTGCAGGCCATGGATGACATATTCGTGCAATCGCAGAGAGCGGAAAACTTGCAGATGATGCAACAATTTTGGCTATTGATCGTGATAGCAGTATGCTTGCAAAAGCGCAAGTATATACACAAGATTGCAACTATAAAATACTGTATATACAAGATAGTTATATGAGCATTACAGCGCTTTTGCAAGCAGCCAGCGAAGCTGGCGACGCTTTGGAAATGCAAAAAAATAAGGGGAACAAGACAGATGTAGACATCACCCCAACCGACGACACCAAAGAAAAAATTTCTTTACCAGATACAGCAGAAAGAGCAAACAGAAAAGCGGATTTCATCCTGTTGGACCTAGGGGTAAATATGGAACACTTCAAAGATGGCAATAGAGGATTTTCTATCCATGAGGATGCGCCATTAGATATGCGTTTCGACACAACGACAGGAAGAACGGCGGCAGATATTTTGAACACTGGAACGCAAGAGGAGTTAACCCATGCATTTATCACATACGGTGATTTTGCGCCCAAATCAGCACAGTATTTTTATGATCATATCCTCACCAAAAGACAAGAAAAAGCATTTAATACCACCAAAGATCTCGTAGATTTTTTGTATTCTATTGGCGTGAGAAAACACCAACTTCCGATATTTTTTCAATGTCTGAGAATACTCACCAACCAAGAACTAGAGCATTTAGAACAGTTTCTCCAAGACCTTCCAGCGTTGTTGACACCATGAGGCAGATGCGCGATTATTACATTTCACAGCATAGAAGATCGTATCGTTAAATATGCGTTCAAAGCACTGGAAGAAAGTGGCGAATGCACGCTCATAAACAAAAAAGTTATAGTGCCGCACTATACCGAAACACAAAAAAACAGAGCATCCAGAAGCGCAAAATTGAGAATCATCGCAAAAAAAGAATAACAAGGAAAATGCTTGCATTCGTAGATCAAAACGATACAAGAGAAAGGATATCTTTTCACATAAATTTGTATGAACGTTCTTATCATCCACAAAAGTATAGCGAAACAATACCTTGTACTGCAAAACAAGCTTCGTTATAGCACAAAATTAACAGAATATTCCAAAGCCGGTCTTGTCATTCTCGTTTTTTTGTTTTGTATGGGAGTATATATCTATTTTGTAAACCAAGCGTCGACCCTTGGATATTTTTATGCAAACGAAAAAAAAACTCGTGATGCCGCACAGTTTTCATACAATATTCAAGCATTTCAGACGACGAGAATCTATGAGGACTTACGAGAGAGCGTGATGACTGGTAACAAATACGTCTGAGCAAGTAGCAATGGGTTTTCACTACAAGACGACATCTATCCTATCCAATAAATCACTTTTACACCAAAAAAATATTTTTTTCAGCTGACCAAGTTTATTTAGTTAAAGCACAAATTGCCCGTCCTATCGAAGAACAGCTTTACAACAGCACTCCCGCGGGCAACCCGACTTCGTCGGGGAAATTACACAGGAAATATCTTTTTTCTTCAACAAATTCCACACTTTTATTCTCAAAAAAATAGCGAAATTCAAAAAATTAAGAAGAGATAATTGCTTTTATATTGAGAAACATTTCACGTCTTGCTATTAAATAAAAAAATCACATACACCGCGAATTTCTACAAAAAAATAAATGTCTCAAATCACAGTTATGTAGCAACTTTTGACTCAACAGTATTTCACATAAATTTATTTGATAAAATCAGTACTTTTCACTTGTAAATGGCTCTTATTTGACTATAAATTTGACATTTGACAGTGTTTTTGTATTGCGAAAAACATTATACGAAAAAATTCGTTATTTTATACCATCATTATCTTTTCATGCGTTATCATAGTAGTCGAATCAAACACTATATTAGTATCAAAGATACACCGCAAGAGATAGCCAAAAAACTTATTCTAAAAACATGCGAAGTAGAGGAGATTATCGAAAGGAAACTTCCTCACGACGTCGTGATTGGAAAAGTCGCTAGCATAAGAAAGCATCCCGAAGCAGACAAACTTGTGGTTTGCGAGCTAGATTGTGGTGCAAAATGAACATACACTATCTGCACATGAGGTGAGAATGTTGTAGAGAACTCTTTTGTGCCGGTTGCAATACCAGGTTGCTATCTTCCTGCAATTGATCTAAAAATCGAACCTAGAACAATGAGATGAATACCTTCAGATGGTATGATTTGTTCCAAAGGAGAACTTGGTATCCTAGAAGATGAAGATCAACACTGGATTTGGACATTGCAATATGCTCCAAACACGCCAGCAGAAAAAACAACTCAACCTGCAGATTTTGATGATATTACCGATGCAGATCTCGGTATTGCACTAAAAGACAAATATCCACGACTAGAAGCATATATTTTTGATGTAGATAACAAAACAATCACAAACAGACCAGACTTAACAGGGCATTTTTGACTTGCGCGAGAACTCCAAGCAATGTATGCACAAGACCCTGCGACATATGTTTTGTGGAACAAATTACCTACGCTTATTGAAAGCCACTCATATACCTCAGTCAGCCAGTTAGGAGCTTTTGGCAAACAACACCAGATACCTGTCAACATTTCATGTGATGCTGTAAGTGTATATACAGGCATCCATCTGAAAGATTGCAAAGTTGCACCATCTACTTTTTTCACTAGAATGATTCTTAGAGATTGTGGCTTCACACCAAGGTCTAATTGGGTTGATGCGGGTAATGCATTTATGATGCTAACAGGGCAACCTATCCATTGTTTTGACGCTGACACAATAAACTGATGAGTTATAGTGAGATATGCAACAGACGGAGAAAAATTTACGGATTTGATGGACACGACACACACGTTAACAAGTACAGATATCGTTATTGCAGATAACCAAAAAATTCTTGCATTAGCAGGTATTATCGGAGGAAAAGAAAGTGCAATCAATGAAAAAACCCAAAATATTTTTGTAGAAATTGCACACTTTGATCCAATTGTTGTTAGAAAAACGTGAACAAGACTTGGGTTAAGAACCGATGCAGAAATGAGATATGAAAAACAGATCAATCCACAATTTACTACGCATGCTATATCAATGTTTTTAGATTTCCTCCAATACGCAAAAAAAGATCTAAAAACATACGCTATCGCAGGATTGTCACTATACACTGCACCTACATATTCGGACGAAAAACTAGAAATTCCAGTTGATCGAGAGAAAATATCACAATCAATATATGGCGATAATTCGCTCTCTGGAGAAACAGCCAAAAACATACTGACAAATCTGTGATACTCTTCGACAGATCATAGCGTTCTCGTACCATGGTGGAGAGGAGCAAACGACATGCATGGCATTCACGACATCACCGAAGAGGTTATTAGAATCCACGGATATGAAACGATAGAAGGCAAGCCATTACATGCGACACTTACCATACCGGAAAACGAACTAACGGTAAAAATACTACGTTCGTTTGAAGAGACACTCGTCCATGATTTTCACATGACGCAAGTAGAAACATATCCTTGGTTACACGAGAAACATATTGATCTTTTCTGAGTGGACAAAAAAGCGCTCTTATCATTGCAAAACCCAACAGCGCCAGAACTCACGCATCTTAGAGATTCAATGGTATATGGGCTTTTGAATATCACGACCAAAAACGCAAAAACTGCTGATTCGATAAGCATATTTGATATAGGTAAAACATGGAAGTTGGAATTAGGAAAAAAACACGAGGAACATATGTGCGGTATTGTATGCTATGCTAATACAAAAGAAAAAACACGAGAAAAAGATACTTGGTTTCTAACAAAGCAAGCAATCACAACTCTTTGTAAAAACACTCTAGCGTGATATGATATCCGTTTTGAATTATCAGATAAGCCATATTTTCACAGCAAAAAACAAGCAACAATATATGCAAACGATACAAAAATTGGTGAGATCGCTTCATTTCATCCAACGCTCATGCAAGCAATTAAGCTGGACGAAAACAGTTCGCTTACCTATGCAAGTATATCACTAACACAGGTAGCATGATTAGAAAAAATACAGCAAATAGCGTCATATGAAACGCTCCAAGATCAAATAGTATGGAGAGATTTTAACTTCGTTATAGACAAAACAGTAAACCGAAAATCTCTTGAAAAAGCGATTTGAAGTGTAAGAGAGATTGCAGAGACAAGAATATTTGATATTTACTCATGAGATTCACTACCAGAAGGGAAAAAATCAATTGCGTTTTCTTGCAAAATACAAGGTGATGGGACGATGAAAACAGAAGATATCAACAAGATTATGGACGCTGTCATCAAAGCATGCGAAGCAACTGGTGCGGTATTGAGGCAATAATATCTATTTTTGAACCAAATAATTGATTAGAATATTTGTAATCTAACCCAAAAAAACAATATTTTGCATCTATTAAAAAATAATTTTGGGAAAACGTTATGTAATTATCCAAGACACAATCCGTTTTTTATTACATTATATATGACTTCATTATGGTACAAAAGAAGCCAATTAAAAAAGAGAAAAAAAAAACACCTGCGACAGTCAAAAAAACGCCGGCAAAACCGGTTAGTAAAAAAACTGTTGCAACAAAAACAAGCAAAAAAAAGATTGATGTAAAAAAACAGATAAATAAGCCATCTCTCAAAACACCAAAGCCTATCGCAAAGAAGCCTATCGCAAAGAAACCTATCGCAAAGAAAGCTATCGCGAAAAAACCTATTGCGAAAAAACCTATCGCTAAGAAACCTATCGCGAAAAAACCTATTGCGAAAAAACCTATCGCTAAGAAACCTATCGCGAAAAAAGCTATCGCAAAGAAACCTATCGCGAA
>CAZMFL010000057.1:0-5790 GCA_964565575.1 uncultured Candidatus Peribacteria bacterium | reverse complement strand
ATTCGAACCAAAAATCGGAAGAAAAATCTTATTGTGGCTGAAAAAGAAGGAATTTTGTCCACATCCCAAATAAATAAAAAAATTTTTTATAGTTACGACACTAATAATGAATTGATAGCTCAGTTGAAACAGATTCCTCATGAACAATTTATCAAAAATATTGCATTCATTAACAAAATCATGACCGAAGAAAGCAAGAAAAACATTATAAACGAAGCAAAACGCATGGGTTTACCTTCACGAAGTGATAGACTTAAAATACTTGAAGAATATTTATGAATTACGGATCCCAACAAAATCATTTTGCTCATTAAAAGAAAGGAGTTTTACGATATAGGGAATTTAGATAATATAAAAGCAAAACTTCAAATAATTACAAGAGCATGAATTACATTAACAGAAAAAATTTTAGAGTGATTTAAAATGTTTTCTCGAAGAAATGCAGATAGTTATTTAGAAAAGAATATAAATATATTATTAAATTGAAGAGCTGTCTTATGAGAAAATGAAATTCTAGAATTGTTTACCACTTTAGAAAATGCTCAATCTGATAATTTAATAACCTTTTTATCTTATATAGATCCAAAAGACACAACGAAAATCAATGCAATAAGTGATGCATTGCAAAATTGCAACCCAAGGCACTTTCAAAAAATATTGGAACTTTGAATTCTTGATTCAAACACAATTAAAAAATTAACTCTTATACTAAAAAGTCAAGAAAATGATTCTCAAGAAAAAATTATTCAATTTTTAACAATCATCAAGGGGACTCCAGATATAGATATTAATAAATTACTCATATTTATTACTGGAGATACAAATTATCTAGAAAGAGGAGCGCGTAACATAGGTCTTCTATTAGAAAACATTTCAAAAGACCCTTGAAACATACAGAAATTGCTAGCATTGTCAAAAGAAAGGAATATTGACAATTTGAAAAACCACTTAAAGAATAATAATACGCATATCCTTATCAAAGTATTGATTTTATTACAACTTATAGAAAAATCAGAAATAAGGATTGATGAATTGTCTGTTTTTAGCGATTTTTTGGAAGAGACAAATAAAAAGTTAATAAAAGATGTTTTTTGATCAAATTTTAACACAGAAAGTAGATTGGTAGATATACTCGCACTTGATGACCCCATAATAAATGAGACGTTAACAAACGACAACAAAATGTGAACAATAAAAGATGCTGTAATACAAAATATTATAAACTACTTAAAAAAACTTATTGAAGAAGGCAAAACAATAAACGAAATAAGAGAATCTTTGCATAAAAAACTTACAGAAATCATAGAAACTTTCAACAGTTCTCAATTCTCCATAGTAGATAAAAGAGCCCTCTTTTTAGATAATTATTGAATAGAGGATTTGCTTCCACACTTTAGAAAGCGAAGTGTTTTAGGTAATATAGAAGGAAAAGACAAGGATATTGTGGAAGAACTACAAAATCATCTAGAAAATCTTATTAAAGATAATCCAGAGAAAGCGGAAGAATATGCATATCTAAAAAGGAAAATAGAGGATTTTGCAGAAAGTATATTACATTGAGAAGATAAGAACTCCGCACTCAAAAAAATTGTAAAAGAAGAGCTTGAAGATATTTTTGTCAAATCAGGCTCTAAAGAAATGAAAGCGTTTTATACCCAAAAAATTAATGCTAATTGAAACAATGAAATAGAAACAATGATATTAAAAAACAAACTTTCACAGATGGAAATAACTCAACAGATGGCAGACCAAAGAAATAGAGAACTCTTTCACAAGTTAATTACCTTTGATAAAAACACCAAGGAATTTATAGATACGCTGTTGCCTGAAACATCTATCTCTCAAGTATGACCAGCCACAAAGTGAAATGTTGATGTTACTCTTTCAATATTGGATTTATGAACGCTATGTGATGCAGTTTTGTGATCTTCTGCAATTAAACAAGAAATTAATCTCTGATCACATGTATCAACAAGTAAGTATGGAAATTCCTTTAAAAATGCGAAAAGCATAGCTGATAGATTACCTTGATTATGAAATCCACATGGGATTGAAATAGAAAAAATATTTTGAAATGCTCTTAATTGTGAAAATAAACCTTATTGAGCATGATTACAAATGTGATCGTCTCACCAACTCGTTTTTGTTGGAATTCCAAGTACAGAAATCACAGCAATCGTAGTAAGGTCAAGTGATCCTAATATTATTGCAAGACAAAAAAAAGCGATCGCTACAAAATGATTTTTTATTCCTTTGTTAGACATCCAGTGAAACATACTTATGAGTGAGGAAGAATTTGACGAAATGAAAATATTTTATTACAACCTCGGAAATAAATGATACCTTATAGATTCACGAGAAAATCCCTATTCAATAATTGATGATGTATACAAAACATATAAAAAATATGAACAAACAAATGATAATAAACCAAATGAACAAGAACAGAAAAAACGAATAGTTTTACATTCTATGTTTGAACACGTAAAAGTAAACCCTGAAAAAGACAAAGATATGGTTATTGTGGTAGATTATATCAAAAACACTGAATTAAATCACTATGGACTTGAGCGATATGAACAAAATAAAAACAATTTTGCGGTGCTTTTTGAGTGTATTATAGCTGACATGAGAAAAAAACGTGAACAAATAGTTAACTCATGCGGTATAGAACAAAACAAAGAAGAACAATTGTTCAGCTTGGCGCCAGATATAGAAACCAAAATTCATGATTTTGAAGAACAATTAGAAATGTGTTGAATTCATAAGGGAACTGAAAAACACAAAGAGTACGAAAATATGATCTACGACATTTTATTCAATGAAAATATCTGAACAAAAGAAACAATAGAATACCAAAACAAAATAAGTAAGATAAAGAAACAAATATTAAAAGACCATCGAACAGCATCTAGCAGGAAAATTGCTGATTTTCCAAAATACAAAAACAAGATTTGTCCTGCATTCGTATGAAGTTTGTGAAATAAAGAATGTTGATTTGCAGGAGATAATGATTTTATAGTGCTGATTGATGATGAAATAATGTCTGATGTAGAAAGAAACGAATGTATTAGTATCATAAAACAGATAGTACTTGATATAACAAATAATTGGAAGTGAAAAGGCGAGATAGATGCAGGAAAGTTTCAAGCATGAGGAGAGTGTATTGTCTGTATAAACGATATTAAATCATTTAAAATAGACAAAAAAGATATTGTAAATTTTCAAAAAATTGAACCAACAGCTATGATTAATGCTGACCCATTTTTCCCTGAAAATATTGAGCATGCATCTCTTGACAACCATGCTCTTCAATTATATATGGAAAACTCCGATGCTAGTTATTATGATGCGATTGCCGAATGGGCGCTAACTATAAAATGAGTTCACTGAGAGTCTTTTATTGATAATTTTGAAAAAAATATTTATCAAAAATTAGGTTCTGGACAAACATTAGAAAACATAAAAATTGGCTTACAAAGGACAATAGATTTCAAAATATATCATCTCCTTTTTAAATGATTTGAAAAATGAATTATTCCTAGAGAAATAGCAGGAAAAATACCATCTACCAACATTTGACCGGGCGGAAAAGTTGATCTATTGATAGAGTATTGAATATTAACGCAAAAAGAGGGGGATATTATCAATGATCTATCTACGCACGCTTTCCAACTACGTTCTATTGGTGAATTAATACCTGGAAGATTAAAATGAAAAAGGGTAGATATCGATCAACAATTATTATCTTATTCGCAAAGACAAAGATTATTTAATCAACTAAAAGATTTTAAAGAAAATATTTTGTATAAGTAGACATATAAGCTATCTTTTCTGCAAAAATTTTGCATCCATTTTTCTGAGACCATATTTGGGATTTCAAAATCTCACAACAACCATATTGTTTCGGACTTCAACAATCTCACCCGCACCAAAAAGTTTGTGATAGATCTGGTCTCACTCCGAAAAAGTAGGACCAACATATATTCATGTATATTCATTTGAACCAGCGCCAGTGAAATCAAAATGTTTGACAAGCTCTTCTGGAAGCTCATCAAGAAATCTAGATGGTTCGTTATATTTTTGTTGTCATCGTTGTCTACGCGCATTTGCACATGAAAGAAAAATATGATCTTTGGCACGAGTAATTGCAACATACATCAACCTTCTTTCTTCCTCCATTGCATCCTCTTCATACGTAGCACTTGAAAGTGGGAAAATACCTTCTTCTAAACCAACAACAAAAACAATAGGGAACTCTAATCATTTACTCGCATGAATTGTCATCAACTGTACCGCATCATTTTGTCCTCCCGTCGTTTCCTCCAAGTCTGTAAGTAATGCAACCTCATCCAAGAGTTTTGCCAATGCTTCTTTTCCATCCATCAGCCCAGCCAGGACTGGTTCATCAAATTTTTCAGTGAGATTTATAAGTTGGCCAATATTTTCATATTTTTCGATACCGACATCTTTTCATTCCTGCTCAATCAAATAATCTTTGTAACGGATAGTTGTTACAATTTGCGATATAAATTTCGATGGTGGCGTAGTTGCCAAAGATTGTGCTAAAAATTGCATAGTCGTCACAAATCACTTGATCGCAGCTTGTGTTTGAGGTCATAATTGTGGCAAATTATTCGTAAGTGGTTTACTTGTATCGATGTCCATACTAAATCATCCTTCTAGATGTACATCGCCACCTGATTTTGCCAAATTATTTTTGGTAACAATAAGCGTCGCATCGTACAAAGATATGTCGTTCTCACTTGCATACATTTCAATTTTCTCTACGGTATCTTGTCAAATTTTCCTTTTTGGTGTATTGATGATTCTTTTACATGAAAGGGAGTCTCTAGGATTCATAAAAAACTTGAGGTATGAGAGAATATCCTTTATTTCTTTTCTTTCAAAAAATTTGAATCAACCATAAATTTTGTAGGGGATACCTTCTTGCAACAGAAGCTGCTCAAAAGGCACTGACTGAGCGTTTGTCCTATACAAAATTGCAACATCTTTTCGAGATTTTTTCTTATCAACAATAAATTTTTGTATAAGTTTTATTGTGTTTCCTGCTTCTTCAGATTCAGTTGTATGGGTGAAGGTCATGATACGATCATTGCCTTCTCTATGCGCTACGACATTTTTATCATATTGTTTTTTGTTGTTTTTGATGATAAAGTTGCCTGCTTGTACAATATGTGGACGTGAACGATAATTCATCTGTAATTTAAATATTTCAATATCAGGCCGCAATTTTTTAACTTGCAAAAAATTCTCCATCATAGCACCACGCCGACGATAGATACTTTGATAATCGTCTCAAATAAAGGTTATATTAGATCATTTTTTGGTAAGCAACTTCAGCAATTCAAACTGGATTCGGTTCGTATCTTGTGCCTCATCAACCAGTATGTATTGAAATTTCTTTTGCCAATGCGCAAGGATATCAGGGTATTCTGAGAGCATTTTGTACGCGTACAAAAGCAGGTCATCAAAATCCATCGCATTGTTTGTTTTTAGTTTCTTTTCGTATTTTTCATAGATCATACCAGCAGTTTTCTCGTATCCCGTATCTGCTTTTTTCATCACTGAGGATGCAAGAATTCACTGGTTTTTGAACTTACTAATGACGCTCTTCACCTCGCGCAATTCGATATCGTCTTCCATTTTTAATTCTTTGATGCATTGTTTCACGACAGCAGATGATTCGTTTTCATCATAGATAACAAAATCTTTTGTGTATCCAAAATCTGTTTTTGCCAAATCATATTTGAGAATCTTGAGAAACAT
>CAZMFL010000056.1:0-6056 GCA_964565575.1 uncultured Candidatus Peribacteria bacterium | reverse complement strand
TGTTATAGTATTTATAAAGATGCAAAATATTTTTGTGAAAATCAAACTACATTATCGCAAATAACATTCGGATGACTATCTGCTTTTTTGCAAAAAGCTCCTCAAACTGATCTTGTTAGTTGATGGTTACAAAAAGCAGAAACCTCAGGGAGTGACCTGCTTTCTCAAAATGCTCTTCTTGATGAAATCAAAACATATGTCCAATCAAATAGCATCCATAAGTTTACAAATAGTAGTGGCGCGCAAATAAATATTCCTTACAAATATATTATTCCTTTTAATGTAACATTTAACTGGTCACTACAAAACCTAAGTAGTTACTATACAGATATAGGAATTATGTGGATACTTGGATTAGGAATTGTTATCTTAGGCTTTTTCTACGGTGTGTTAGCTCGCAAGAGGCAATTGGCAGTAATATCAATGGTGACACTCGGTGCATGGGTAACTTGGTGGCTTGTGTGAAGTGGAATTATCTGGTATTCATTGTGATTAATCGTATGGACGATCCTAGGTATGGTAGCTTATTTTTATTACTTGTATCGTTCATTTGGAAAAAATACATCTCTTTTTGATACAATATTTTTGTATTTGCTTGCAGGTGTGTTTTTGTTTTTTGCGTTGGTTCAGTTGGTTTTAAATTTTGTTAGAATTGGTTCGCAGGGCGGTAGTTGACCTTTTGCTTGGTACAAATGAAACGTTGGAGAGAAATATGTATTAGACAACGAGTTACAATGAGAACAAAAACAAGTTCTTGGGTACTCAGCAAAAGACGTATTTGATTTACAATTCCCTCATTACAATCCTATTCTAACAAAAGTAAATGGAAGAGAAAAGTGAGAATGAGTGGTTGTTGCTTGAACGTATTTACAATATTTTATCAATGATCAAAATAATGTAAGTTCAGATGGTTTTCTAACGGAATTTTGGAAAAGTGCATCTGATAACAATGTGTGTAATACCTATAAAAGACTTGTAGATAAAAAAACAAAATATTTCCTTGTTGATCCAAATATCGCTTCAGTGGTTATGTGAGGATGAAACAGTACTTTGTTAGATAGGTTCTTCGCTGTGCTTGGGCCAAACGACACGCTTCTACAACATGGAGCTTTAACAATGTTACAAGCCCTTGTACAAGGTGGCTATCTGGAGTTAGCATCTACAAATAGTCTTGTAACAAAATATGCATTTGTTGCATCAGATGATGAATTATCACAGCTTTTGGGTGTGCCAGTATGAGATGCATTATTGATAGAAAGAGCAAGGATGAGTGCTGCTAGATTCTTTCCAAAAGTGCAGCAATATGCGAACGCGGCAGCAGAATTGCTTTCAAAAAGGATTCAAACTCTTGAATGAATTGAAGATATTGCAAATGCACTTGGAAAAGAAATTGATCAACAAAAGGTAGTTGCACTTGCAAAAGAGATCGTAACAAATAAAAATAAGAGTAATTATAGTAATGCTTTAGAGAAGATTGCCACACTGACAGATGATGAAAAATCTACTTTACAATATTTCTTGTCGGTATATCAATCCAGAACAACACAACCAGCAAATTACAGACAATACATAACAAATCTTATTACATCAAGTTTTTCTGCTTGAAGTCAAGTAATGGCATTTATAGTAAAATAATCCTATGCAAATACTTTATGTCTTAGATTGGTTGACACCAAAACACATATCTCTTCCCTGAGTAGATGATGCACTCAAGATTTTGCCATGAGAAAAAGTTATTTATAAAGTCGCTTGAGACCAGAAAGAATATGTGGGTTTTAATGTCTGATATCCAGTAGATATTGATAAAAAATGAACATTTATAGGCGTTCTTACCGGAATTAAATTAGAAAAATTTCAAAGATTTCAACAGAAGGCTGATATATATTATAAAAAATTCCAAGAGCAGTTTCCTGTTGTTTGCCCTGGTGCTAAGCCAATAACATCAAGAGCTGACTTAACCTGACAACAAATTTATTTCTATTTTTTTGCAGAAGAGAGGTACAATTTTTCTGACTTTGTCAAATCGTTTAGAGAGATAGTACCTGTTCAGTTTTTCATCTATCAACTAGGCGCTAGAGATATGATGAGGTATACACCAAACGCAAAAGACTATCTTGCTGCTTGTGGTTGTGGACCTATGTGATGTTTGAGTCTTGGGAAATTACCTAGCGTTGAGATGGATAATATTGCATTACAGTCGTTAGAATGAAGAGATGTGGAAAAATTAAAATGAAGATGTGGAAAATTAAAATGTAGTATGGTTTTTGAAAGAGATCTTTATTTGGCTGAATTACAGAATTTTCCCAAAAAATGAGATATTTGAACTATTGATGATAAACAATGTATTTGTATTTGACACAATATTATGACTGGTGAAGTTGTAGCAAAAACACAAGATGGAGAATTAATAAGATGACCCAAAGAATCTTTCCATTTACTCGCTAACCTAGCAAAGGAAAATGTTTAAAGTAATCTTGTATTTGTGGCTGATATTAACAATTTACTTGTTTTTCGTTGCGATTTGGTTTTTGATAAACACCATCAAAAAACATTTTCTAAAAGTTCAAGGTAATACTCGTAGTTTTCAAAAAAAAATCAAATATACACAACATGAACTTGTTGAAGAATCGGAAGATATCAATAACCAAATGGATGAGGATGGTAATGAGTGATTTTTGGATGAAAAGGATGATAATTCTGTTCTATCTGAAAAGGTTTCAAATATAGTTTTGGACGAAATAATTGTACAAAATGTCGGTGATGTTGACGGAGACGGGAAAGATGATTTTTTATTACAAGAACGCATAGTTACTGCCCAAAACTATTTTCCCACTGACGATACAGATTTTGGTCAACAAACTGAAGAAGAAGTGACAAAACCAGATGCGTCAATTGATGATAATATTGAGTATGAGTCACAAAATGAACCTTGATATGATGAAAATACTGCACCTCATCAGTTCTATCATAACATAGATGACTCGCAAGAAGTTGAAACACCCAAAAATATTTTTTCTCCCTTAAATATATGATTGTGACATTCAAGAGATGACATTGTTCGTGATAAATTTGAAAAACACATACAAAAAATTCGTTATGATGCCAATCTTTTAAAACAAAGAAATGATGTTTTGGGATATGAAAAAAAATTGGTTGAAGGACTTACTATTCTTCCAAATGATATTGAACTTGAAAAACAATTGGCTGACTTATATTTTCATCAAGGTAAATACAAGAAAGCGCAATCTTTATTGAAAAAAATTATTGCTGAAAATCCTGAAGATCACAATGCGCTTCGACAGATGTGAGAGATCGCAACGGAAGATAAACAAGGAAATGATCACGCTTTTGCATATTTACAGGAGGCATATCAGTTATGCCAAGATAATCCTAAATATGCTTATTCTCTAGCTCAATGGTATTATGATCATGATGATTTACAATCAGCTCTTCCATTGTTAGATAAAATCACTAAATTAAGACCTAAAAATATTGATTATTTGGTTTCCCTTTCACACTTGCAATACAAAATTTGAGACCGCGAAGGGGCTATAAATTCGATGCGTAGAGCACTGGAATTGGATCCTATGAATGTAACATTAAAACAATATTTAAAATCATTACAATAAAAAACCATGGCTACTTCTAAACGTCCGTTAATGCTTCGCATTTTTGTTATTGCTTGCGTAGTTCTTATAATTATTTCTATGTTGGCGACATTTCTTCCATACTTTTTTTAGATATTTACCTTTTGTATCTATGAAAGTATTTATAAATATGGCTAGAAGATATGGGAAACAACGCGCCCATACTGCTACGCACTTATTGCATGCCACATTGCAAAAGTATTTTCCTTTAACCAAACAAGAGTGATCCTTTGTTGCAGAAGATGAGCTACGCTTTGATTTTTCAGCAGACGCATTGTTGTCCAATAAAGATTTGAATGATATAACAAAAAAAATAAATGATACAATATATCAGGCATTGCCAGTTGTCCAAAAAACAATGAAATATGATGATGCTATTGCATCTGGCGCAAAGGCATTCTTTGCTGATACGTATGGTGATGAAGTAAGGGTGGTCTCTGTGGGAGAAGGTCTTTCAGTGGAATTGTGCGGTTGAAATCATGTAGACAATACCTCAAATATCGGAGCTTTCGTTATAGATTCGCAGGAAGCTGTGGCTTCATGAATAAAAAGAATACACGCCTATACTTGACCTCGTGTAGTTCAAAAATTAGAGGAATACACGCTTATACTAGACCCGCTTTTGAAGACTACTTGATTGAAACATGCAACTCAACTTCCAGAAAAAATAGAAAAAATTCTCAAAGATTATCATGAAATACAAAAAAATAATAAACACATAAAACAAACAATGTTAGAAATGATAGCTACGCATACGCCTACCGTATTTCAATCTCCCATAAGTATCAATAGCATATTAAAAATATTTGAGGTGTTTACCCAGCAAGATATACTTTCTTTCTTGGAGAACGCAGAGAAGTATAAAAATACTGCTTGGATAGCATACGTAGATAATGAGGATAACACAAGCGTTGTCACTATTTATGATCCAAATGACGCTCATGCCAAACAGATAGCCAAGAAATTGTGAGTATCGTGAGGTTGAACAGATAAGAAAATAACAGGTAAGTTACAAACCCATTTTATCGTTTCACAATAAATCTATGAGGTGTCCAAAATGTAATTATGATTCAACAAAAGTTTTAGATTCAAGGGAGTCGCAAGAATGAAATGTAATTAGACGCAGAAGAGAGTGTGAGAATTGTGGACATAGAATTACTACATTTGAAAAAGTTGGAATTACTGATTTGGTTGTCATCAAGAAAAATGGGAGTAGAGAAATTTATGATAGGTCAAAAGTCACAAGAGCTTTAATGCTCGCATATGCAAAGAGAAATATTGGTATGGATAAAATTGAAGAAATAGTTGCTTCTCTTGAAGCTGCTTGGTCATCTGAAAGAGAAATCACTTCTATGAAATTGGGTAAAGATATTTTGACTGCATTGAAAAATGAGGATCCTGTTGCTTATATTAGATTTGCTTCTGTATATATGAATTTTAATTCTCTTGCGGATTTTGAAGAATTGGTGAAAAAGGGATAATGCGATACTGGCCTTTGCTAAGGTCGTCTGGTAGTTTCCATGGACCAAAACCTACTCTTTGTAAATCTAAAACTTCGTTATTTATTGTTTCAATTGCGCGCCTAATGTGGCGTTTTTTTCATCAATGCAAAAGTATCTTATATTTCTTTGAACTGAGTGATTCACATGTGTCAAATTGTAGTTTTTCGTGCTTCTTTAAATCTGCATCATAATACATAACTCACTCAAGTAGCTTTTTTGTGTCTCTTTGGTCGATTTCTTTACTTGTTTTTATAATATATGTTTTTGCGTGATCATAACGAGGATGTGCATACAGAGAAACAATTTTTGTATCATTTGTTAAAATTAGTAGTCCATGAGAGTCTTTGTCTAACCTACCAATAGGAGTATATGTTTCTTTTCGTCAATCTGGCAACATGTGATAAATCGTTTGATTATGTGGATCGTTTTTTGAAACTACGCATCATACAGGTTTGTTAAAGAGCACTATTTGTGTTTGTTCCTCCTCAACCTTTTCTACCCTGAAGGATTGCTTTCCAACAATTTCTATTATGTCTCCTTTTTCAAGAAGTTCTTTTCTATATGTAATAGTTTTCTTGTTTTTTTTGATTAATTCAGCTCTTAAGAGATCTAAAATAGCTCTTCTACTAATGCCTTTTGACTGTAAAAATGAAAGTATTTCCATTTAATGTTGAATTATAATATGAGAGGGATTGCTTAAATCTACTTTTGCAGGAATCGAGGTTGGTAAATAAGGTAAGATTTTTTTTCGTTGGTTAAATGTTATTTGTAATTTTGAGCGGTCTAATCAAATAATATAAGTATTTTTATCGTCTTGTAGAGCAAGTTTTTCTCGACCTGGATAATATGTTATTGAAGAAAATCATGTTATAAAGTCAATTTTTTTAATTGTTTGTGCTATATAATC
>CAZMFL010000055.1:0-6227 GCA_964565575.1 uncultured Candidatus Peribacteria bacterium | reverse complement strand
GTAGAAAACCATATTCTGTTGTCAACAGAATAAGGTTTTCTACGAACCGCTTCAGTAAGCGTTCCACCTTCATCATATCCCACATATCACGCAGGAGATCATACAAGTTTGGATACACTGTGTTTCTCCATAAATTCTGACATGTCTACCCTTATGAGGGCTTTTTCGTCTCCGAAATACTCTTTTGCGAGAAGTTTCGCTAGATATGTTTTTCCAACTCCTGATGGGCCCATAAAAAAGAATGATGCAATAGGACTGTTTTTCGGGATAACTGACAATCTACTGCGTTTCATTGCATGGATAATTGCGTCGATCGCTTCATTTTGACCAAGAATTTTTCATTTCAATCCACCTTCTAAACGACGAAGTTTGTCGATCTCTGAAGAAGTTACTTGTTCTGTAGGCACACCAATTTTCTCTGCTAACACAATACCAATATCATGTTTATCAATCGTTGATCTGAGATGTTCAGGAAGTGTGCTTTGCATTCTCATTTGCTTCATCTCTGACTTAATAGTCTCTTCTTGTTGTTTATAGTTCGCGGCTGCGAAATAATCTTGTTTTTCGATGGCTGTTTCTATTTTTTTCGCCAATATAGCAAGTGAGTTTTCGTGTTGTACATAATCATCATTTTTTTCCATTTTTTCAGACATCGTTGACTCTCTCGCACATGCTTCATCGAGGATGTCGATTGCTTTATCTGGAAGTTGTTTGTTGAGAATATATCTTTTTGAAAGTGTTACCGCTTCTACGAGTGCTTCATCAGAGATATTTACACCATGGTAGTCCTCATAGTTTTTTTTGATTCATTGTAATATGGTGATTGTGTCTTCAATTGATGGCTCTGCAACATGGATCTCTTGAAATCTTCTTTTGAGAGCGGCATCTTTTTCGATGTGTTTTTGATATTCATCAAATGTCGTCGCACCGATTAATTTGACTTTTCAACGAGCCAACAGTGGTTTGAGCATATTCGCTGCATCTGCACTTCCCTCTTGATTACCCGATCAAATGATCGTATGAATCTCATCGATAAATAGGATAATATTGTTTGTTATATCAGCTGCTTCATCAAGGATAGCTTTTAGTCTTGCTTCGAATTCACCACGATATTTGGTACCAGCGAGCAAACTTCCCATATCAAGCATCATGATACGCTTGTTTTTGAGTTTAGTAGGGACATCGCCTTGCGCCATCTTTTGGGCAAGTCATTCTACGACTGCTGTTTTACCAACACCAGCCTCACCAATCATCAGTGGATTGTTTTTTGTCTTTCTCAAAAGTGTATACATCATTTGGTTAATCTCTTTTTCTCTCCCTATCACAGGATCGAGTAGATTGTCCTTCGCCTCTTGCGTAAGATCTGTACCGAAAAATTCTATCGTCAATTTTTTCTCATCATCTTTTTTGGAAAAAGGATTTGATGTTTTGATGGTGCTTTGTGCATCATTTCATCCTTCCATCTCATCATCACCGGGGAATGAAGGATTCATACTATCGAGCAATGCATCAATAGATTCTTTTGTTTCAAATTGCATCATAGATATGTCGTTGAGCGATAAATGTAATTCTTTCACAAGTTTAGTGATTATTCCGAAAAACGCAACAATCCCAATATCACTCACGACAGGGTTATGAAGTAGCATAGAGAGCTTGTTTTTGAGCACTTTTACCTCCATATTATGCTCCTGGAGGTAGTGTGTAAATCATACTGACAAGTACTCCAAAGATATGTATAATAATGCTATAAATGCCTGTTTGTTTGCTAGTTGTGGGTTTGGATTTTGAGAAGTCGCTTTATCCCCTTTTGCATATACAGGAGTTTTTCTGAATTTTTTTCCAGTTTTCTGTTCTGTTATTTCGCTTTCTGTTTGTGTTTCTTGCAGTGTGGTTTCCGAAATCATAGCTTCTAGCGCTAGATGAATATTCGCGTCTATTTTTAGCGTTGCAGAAATATTTCATTGTAATGCTGCTTTTTCTACATTATATGATCCATCAATGTATGTTTGGAATATCTCTGGATTTATACAGCCCAAATATTTCCAAAAAAGATCAAAAAAATTCTTTTCTTTGGTATACAAATACCCTCACAAGAAAAGTTCATCAGCAGTTATTTTTGGTTTATCAGCAGACGCGCTCAATAAGCTTGCATATGCTAAACAACGGATATGATCGTATCATTCTTCTATTTTTTTCTTTGGCATAGTCGTCGTGGTTATAGATATAATAGTTCTGTTCGTTTGATAGTTGGATTTTTTTCAGCATGGATTCAATAGATCTGCGAGTCGAGCGCTAGAAGAAATAGGATATACATATACTGTTTATCGTAATTCTGTGGTGCCCTGAAAAATCTAAAGTCAAATCCTATTCTTCATCTTTTTCGGTTCGTTTCTTCCCTTGTTTTAATGCTGTTTCTCCTGCTTTTTTTTTGAGTTCATTGATTCATCATTTAAAAAAATCTTTTATTTTCCCAAAGGTAGACTTGCTTACCTCTCTTCCTTTGGGTGTCATTGTCGCTGCTCCGATTCATACCAATGTTGATCCTAGAATTGCGCCTATAAGTATCTTGTTGAGTTTTTTTTCTGTTTTGAACTCTTTCATGATAGAGAGATGAAGGAAGTAAATATTTTGTTCTATATGTGTAGTGTATCCCAACAATATTGCAATGGATTTTTTCCAGTTTTCCGAGGGATTTTAGGCAACGAAGTTGATGCCCGTCCTATCGTTGCAAGCTATCTACCCGTCGATTGGACGGGCAACCCGACAAGTCGGGAATGTGCGTGATGGGCGTTTCTATATATTTTTATTCTTTTTGTTGGCTGATATCACATAAAGATACTAGGTGCTACTTTTATAGAGAATTGAAATGGAATTGCAAGAGAAATGAAAAGAATTGTTGGAATTGGCAAGCTGTTTTGAACATGTTCCATTTTGGAAATAGTTGCTTTCTCAGCGAGCCCTCAGTTCTTGAATTAGTTCTATAACCAATAGTTAATATTACATCTAAAGAATAAAAAACGACTGGTTTATCAGAATTAGGAATATGCATTTTTTGCATATTGCTTTTTTGATCTACTTCACCATCTTTAAAAATATTTTTAATGTGACGAGACAAAACAGATTGATCCACATCAAAAAGAGTTGCCATCTGTGCTTGACTTGCCCAGACGGTCTCTTTATCAAAATCCTCTTTTAGTTCTATAGCACCGTTTGGAGCCTGATAGATTATTATATTTGACTTCCCTTTTGTTTTCATGGTTTGATAGTGTAATTCCTAGAAATCTGGCAGTTGTATCTATTCCAGTCAAATGAAAATACATTGCAAGAGAAGATAGAAAAAATATACTACAAAAACTCTTTATTTATTAATATTGAGCAATGGATATTAAAATATTTGAACAAGCCAAGCAGATAAATCAGTATAAACAAGAAGTTTGGAAAGCTCGTGACTTAGCAAAAATTTTGGAATATTCTGAATATCGTCACTTCAAACCAGTTGTTGAAAAAGCTAAAATGGCTTGTTTAAATAGTGGTTATGATCCTGATGTGCATTTCGAGGAGGTGCTCGATATGGTATCGATAGGTTCATGAGCAAAAAGAGAAATTGATGATATCAAACTCTCTCGTTATGCTTGTTATCTCATTGTACAAAATGCCGATCCTTCAAAAGAGATTGTTGCATTGTGACAAAGTTATTTTGTTTTACAGACAAGAAAACAAGAACTTCAAAATCAATTTATAGAAGATCAACAAAGAATTTACCTAAGAAATGAGATAAAAACACACAATAAAAAACTTGCATCTACAGCCAATAAGGCAAAAGTTACCAATTATGCAAATTTTACAGATGCTGGATATATGTGACTGTATGGATGAAGAAGACAATCAGATATCCACAAAATTAAAAAATTAAAAAAAGAAGAAAAGATATTGGACCATATGAGTAGTGAAGAGTTGGCTGGAAACCTGTTTCGTGCTACACAAACAGAAGCAAAGATCAGAAAAGAATGAATCATAGGACAAGACAAAGCAAGCTTAACTCATTATGATATAGGGAAGAAAGTAAGAAAAACTATAGAAGAAATATGAGGGACAATGCCAGAAAAATTACCCGCAGTAGAAAACATCAAAATCGCCGAAAAAAGGCTGAAGGTTGTTGAAAAGAAAAAACTTAAAAAATAATCAAAAAATAAGTCATTTATATCGCTTTTGAGTAGTATGGAATAATTCATCCAACCGCACAACAAAAGCACTAGAAGTAATAGAAAATCATAATGTCTACACATACTCCCCCAAAAGACCTCCTAGAAGATGAAACGCTCAGTCAGAAGCTCATTAAAAAGTGATTTTGGCTGTATTTTTTCTCATTCTTGATTGGACCAGCTGGGTATTTGATCAGAGTGATGATTTCAAACTCTACGAGTGTGTCTGTGGCTGATGTTGGTGTATTGTATAGTATCATCAGTTTGGTTGGTTTTTTGAATATATATAACGATTTGGGGTTGACTGAAAGTTTGCAGTATTTTTTGCCAAGATACCGAGTAAAAAAAGAGTATAACAACATCAAAACAACCATTTGGTTAAGTTTGGGTGTGCAAATGGTTAGCTCGATCCTTATAGCTCTTTGATTGTGGTTTGGAGCAGATCGATTGGCAGTACATTACTTTCATTCGGAGGTCGCAGCACAAATATTACATTTCTTTTGTATCTACTTTCTGGGTATCAATCTATATCAGACATTACAATCGATATTTATTGCATTCCAAAAAACATATGACTATAAGTTAGTCGATTTTATTCAAATACGAGCGATTGTTGCATTTACTATTTTCTTCTTTTTCACAGCAAGACAAACAATCCTGTGGTATAGTTTAAACTGGGTTTTGGGATTGGGCGTTGGAATACTTATTGCATGAATATTGTATAGGAAGAAATACCATAAACAGCTTATGCAAGGTAGGTTCGAGTGGAATAAACCTGCACTGAATGAGTATAAAACCTATGCGTTATGGTCGTTTCTTGGAGTAAATATTGGAGTGGTCTTTTGACAACTAACACAACAGCTCGTTATCTATTTTTTGGGTGCTGAACAAGCGTGATTCTTCGCCAATTTTTTGAGTCTATCAAACATCAGTGTCGTCTTGATCTCTCCAATCATAGGGCTGATTTTCCCTATGGTATCTGAAATGGTAGGGAAAAAAGAGACCAAGAAGCTAGAGACACTGTTTGGGTTCTTCTATACATTCTTTTCTATTTTCGCTTTGAGTCTAGCTGTCTTTTTGATAGTGCTCGGACCAGAGGTTGCGTTAGTCCTCTTTTGAAAAAAATTCATCTTCTCAGGGCATCTGTTAACAATTTGAAGTATCTTTAGTGTGTTTATTATTCTCACAAATTTCAATTTTTCTGTCCTTGCGGGGATGGGAAAGATCAAACAAAGAGTCGCAATCATGGGTATCGCAACGCTTTTTTTGCTCGGCGCGAGTCTCATCAGCATGAAAATAGCAGGCACATACGGTGCAGTTTTGGCATTTGGGTTATCTTATTTGCTCTTGTGAATATTGAGTTGGCGACTGTTGAGGAAAGATATCTCTATCAGCGTCAATCGAAGGTTTATCATCAAAAACATCATTATTTTGGTCCTTATGGGAGCCATCTTATTGCTGATTAAGTGAGATATATTTGTCCTCGACGATCTGCAAAGATATTCGAACTTCGGAAAGATGGTGATATTGTGATTGATTTTTTATAGCATATTTGTAGGATTCAATTACAAAAAGTTTATGCTCTTAAAAGAGGAAGTGAAGAAGTTGAGGGGGTAAGAAGGTGTAGGGTTTACATAACATAAAGGAACATATAAGTTTTTCCCATAGAATTAAAATTCTCTTTAGAAAGGGTATTTAGGTATAGCAATTAATAAAAATAGCATTATCAAATGCTTTTATGAAAGGTGTTTAAGATTAGATTAGATTTTATATTAATTAATTATTCTTATGAAATATTCTAGAATGAATAGTATTCGTTTAATGTATAGAGATATTGTATCTACAAAATATATGTCTAAGTGAAGTAGTATACTTATTATATCAAAAATACTTAACTATCTTTCTGTCTTATGTCCGTCATTAAATCCATATCTTCTCAGAATTCATAGTAAATTAGGGAAAGAGAATTATTTAATTGAGAACTCTCTTGGTAAGTTTTTGGTAAATCCATCTAATGATAGCTCC
>CAZMFL010000054.1:0-6247 GCA_964565575.1 uncultured Candidatus Peribacteria bacterium | reverse complement strand
TAGATTATATTTATAATCTAAGAAACGGCTCTCCTCATATCACCAGCTTCGCTCATGACATTAGTCATTAATCATTAATCATTAGTTATTGTTTGTATTATAGAATCTCGCAACGATTGCAAGATAGATTTTCTCGTATTGATAGTATTTCTATCTATACGAATATATAAAAAAATCGCCTTGCGATTTTTTTACCGACGGTCGGTCGGTGACCGACGGTTTTTTTTGGGAACTGTTGGTGTGTAGGAAACCGTAGTGAGTAGGCGCGTTTGCCCGAAGGGCAACTTCCGAGAGGTCGTGATTGTCTAGGTGTGCATAGATAGGACGGAAGACTGCAGAGAGTGACTAGATTGCGTGAAATCCTTTGTATAAAATGTCGTGCTAGATGGGAGGGATCATAACGGCTTATTTATCATGAAGAGAAATATCAGACCAGTTTGACAATCTATTCCAATTGACGCAAATCTATTTCTCAAAGTGATAAATAAATAGCACAATAAGAAACATAACACTATTTATTGAAATTTTACGAGGTGATTAAGCTTGTGGTCTATTTTTTTCTATGGATTATAGATTCTCGATTCCACGCTTGGACATGTTGAATTCATTCTATGTTTGAATGAAGAACTGGATCCATACTAACCACATATTTTTTCCAATTGTCTGAGATGTCTTGAAAATTTCCAAATTCTCTTTGCACAATTTGATCACTACTAAGAAGATAAGCAACTTGTATATATATTTTCTCACCGTCTTTTTCTGCTATAAAATCTATTTCTTTTTCTCCAAGTTTGCCTATATACACACTCCATCCACTAATAAGCAGAGATAAATAAATATAGTTTTCTAAATATTTACCATATCCTATATCATATCCGCTATGTCTCATCAATTTTGTATTGTGATCAAAGGAGTAGACCTTGGACCTTTTTTCAAAAATTGTTTTTCCTTTGATATCATAAAATGGTACGGAATAAATCAAAAGAGCTTGTGACATATAATCAATATAAGAAGACAGTGTGTTGTAATTTGTATCAATATTTCTTTGTTTCATCGCGCTGATAAGGCTTGATATACTGAGTACATTTCCTACATTATCAACTAGATAATCATATAAACTACGCAACAATCATACATCTTTAATTCATCGCCTTTCTACTATATCTTGCAAAAAAACAGTATTAATCAGATTATTTATCCATTCACGAGACATTTCTGTCGGTAAAGCAAATGTGCTTGGAAGACCTCATTGTTGAAGGTAAGATAGAAATTGATCTGATTTTGACTTATCTTCGATAGAAAAATATGCCATATATTCTCAGAAAGTAAATGGATAGACCATAATATCTATTGTTCTACCTCTTAATTTTGTCCCTATTTCACCAGAAAGCAAAGAACTATTTGATCCTGTAATAATAATATTTATCTGATCTTTATACCTCGTGTATATGCTCAAAATAGCTTTCTCTCGATTTTCAACATATTGTATTTCATCAATTAAAAGGTGTTTCTTTCAAGAAATATGCTTTCTTATGTACATTTCAAGGTCTTCTGCGTTTCTTATATGAGAATATTCGCTATCTTCTTTATCTATAAGTAAACATTTTTCTTTTCCTATCATATCAACGAATTGTTTTAATATGACAGATTTTCAGACTCTTCTTACTCAGACAAGCACTACGATCAAAGGAGTTTTTATTAGTCCGATTAGTTTATCTAGATAGTGGGTTCTTTTTAAATACATTGAAAGAAACGTAAAAAATAAATGTTTTTTTAATTGTACTTAAAAAAAGTCGCTTTGCAAGATTATTGTTAATTAAAAAAGTGAAAATATGGTTTTTTTATAATGTATTGAATCTAGATTTTTTTACCGACGGTTAGTCGGTGACCGGCGGTTTTTTTTGGGAAACTGTTGGCGTGTAGGAAACCGTTGTGAGTACGTGTGTTTGCCCGAAGGGCAACTTCCGAGAGGTCGTGATTGTCTAGGTGTACACAGATAGGACGGAAGATGGCAGAGAGTGACTAGATTGCGCGAAATTCTTTATAAAAAAACTATGCTAGGTAGGAGGGAGCATAACGGGAAACAGAATTTTTTGTACACAGAGTCAAACTCAAATACGACTTTCCCCTTTTGTAAAAAGCAAAAGTACCAAAAAAAATGTCAAGTTAAAACTTGCGCTATATTTCAAAAATGTTTTGATTTTTAAAACGAATCTATTATAATACATTTGTTTTATTTTTCATAACATTTCTCCTATGGCTTTCATAAACAGAAAATTTGAGCTAAAAATATTGCTTGAAAGATTGAACGATTTCAAACATTGAACTCGATTAAACACATCTCATATAGCCTTCCTATGATTGAGAAGAACGGGAAAGACCTACCTAGTTAAATATTTCTACAATCTCATCAAGGAGCATCATAAGGATATCATTCCTCTGTTTATAGATATAAGTAAACTAACAGAAAGTATTAAATACTTTTGCGATTCGATCATATTGGAGTTTGCTAAATCGTACAAAAAAACCTACTTAGATATGAGTCTAGATATTTTTTTCCATGAATTTTCTCATGGAGAGATCTATTTATCCTACAAAAATTACGATAACCAGACTGACAATACCAAAATATTTGACAGTTTTCTAAAGTTGTTAACTACAATCTCATCAAAGCAAAAATTACTGATCATTTTTGATGAATTTCAGGAGATTTTAGAGTTTACCAAAATTACATGATTGAAAACCATTGATAGCATTTTCAGAAGTGAACTACAAAATCAGTTTAATATTTTCTATATTATTACGTGATCCTATCCTTCAATTTTAAGAGATTTGATACAAAATCCGAATAGGAAACTCTATAGTCACTTTGACATTTATGATATTAAAAATTTTGATAAAGAAGCTAGTCTTCAACTCATAGATTTGCTTAAAAAAGATTTAGATCACAGTCAAAAAATTGCTCTTTACAAATCATGTAATGGAAATCCATATCTCATAAGTCTTATTTTACAAAAAGTTGATCTATGACTGATTGGAGATCTCAAAGAAAATTTTAAAAATTTACTTTTTGACAGAAAGTGAGCAATCTACAATCATTATGAATATATCCTTGAGGAAAGTCTGTGAAAAATACAAAACAGCATTGTCCTAAAATCTATTTTGAAAGAGATAGCAATGAGTAATAATTGACTATCTTTGAAAGAGTTATCAAACAAGATTTGATATGCTTCCCAACAAGTATTGTTTGGATTAAAACAACTTCTAAGAATTGATATTATTTATCAAAATGCTGAAAAAAGGTGGAGGTTCCAGGATGTTTTATTTTCTTACTTTGTAGCATATAGTCTATGAGGAGTGGAAAATTATGAATTTGAAAAAAACACGTACTACACAAACGAAGTAAATAGACTCCAAGAAAGACTCAATGACGCACTATCAGAACTATGAAAAACAAAGGAATTTGAACTTTATTATGAGATCAAGGAAAACCAATGAAAAGAATGGAATGAGATCAAATTACCTCTTTTCAAAATCATCAAAAAAAATTTTTATACAGAGCATGGCGATGAAATAGATCTGTATTGCGAAACGCTCAGAGGGAAAAAACGAATATTTGAACTAAAATACAAATCAAAGCAAATTTGAAATAAAGAAATAGTACGTTTTATAAACAAATTGGAAGCAGACAAGTACATCTATATTAGTAAAAGCTGATTTAGTGATAAAATAAATAAAGAAGAATGGGGTAACAAGAATGTTTCATTGATCTACTTAAAATAAGAGGCAAGGTGATTTTTTTGGGGAAGGTGTTGTAAGCAACGATATTTGCCCGAAGGGCAACTTCCGAGAGGTCGTGATTGTCTAGGTGTACACAGATAGGACGGAAGATATCAGAGGGTGACGAGATTGCGCGAAATATGTTATATAGCTTTTCTTGCAAAAGAACTGGAAGACGGAAAGTGTTCAATAACTTTAAGATGCGCTGAATTTTGATCGATTTTCTCTTGCAATAGAATCTAGTTTTTATATAGTTGGTGAGTTAGGACAATAATTCGCATGTGCTCTCTCGCGTTTTGACCATCGTTTATGCATCTACGGTCATTTTGTCTATTCAAAACAAAAAAATAGCTCAACTGGTTAGGCATCCCGACAAGTCGGGAAAGTCGGCGGTTTGAGTTACAAAAAACATTATTACGGCACTGTAGCTCAGCTGGTTAGAGCACGTCTCTCATAAGGACGGGGTCGGCGGTTCAAGTCTGCCCAGTGCTACCATCCTTTTGGTGAGGTGGATGAGTGGTCGAAGTCAGCTCACTGCTAACGAGTCGTACCTAACGGTACCGCGGGTTCGAATCCCGCCCTCACCGAATGATTTGTTTTTATGTTTCACTAACTATATTATCATGCCAAAAGCAAAGAAAAAGAAATGAGCAAGGATCCTTGTTGGATTAATTTGTACAGAAACTGGAGCGCAAAATTATGTTGTTTCAGTAAACAAAATGAATGATCCGAAGTTGGAAGTAAAAAAATACTGTCCACAACTTAGAAAACACACTATCCACAAAGCAAAAGAAAAATTGAAATAGTATATCTTATGCGAATGAGAGTACTTTTGAACACATATCGCATACAAAAATTCCGCATCAAACTTTTTTTATCACCTATATTATTAGAATTCAATGCTAGCACTTAGACTCGCAAGAACATGAAGAAAAGGGTCCGCATTTTTTAGAGTTGTCCTTACCGAACATGCAAAACCAGTAAAAGCTGGATACAAAGAAGTTCTTGGTTGGTACAATCCACTCAATCACAAGATGGAGGTAAATGCTGATAGAATAAAAGATCTTCTCGCGACTGGCGCGAAACCATCAGAAAGACTTGCAAAATTGCTTCATACCTATACAAAGGATGAGGTTTACAAGAAATATTTTGTAACAAGAGACATTCAAAGAAAACCAAAAAAAGACAAATAAAATTATTGGTTTTGAAAACACATTTATCCTTCTTTCAAAAAAAAGAATGAGTTATTGAGGTATCGAAGATGTTATACTAACAATTCTTGCAATACTTATTATTGTCATTCTTTTGGGGACGATATATTCTATCGTGCGATCAATTATTCAATTCATATTTTCAAATGGCGACGCAGCCAAAATCAAAAAAGCTTGGGACGGTATTAGATATACTATTATTGGTATAATTATTACTGTTTTTTTGTTGTTCTTTTTCCCAATTATTTTTCAAAAAGTTAGTCCATCATGAGGACAAAGATATACAGCAAAAGCAATTTTATGAAAAGCAATGGGTATTGGAAAATATCTTCTAAGCGTGTGAGGATTGGAAAATTATTGATGAAGTAGCTGAGAAAATCCACGAAGTATTGAAGATACATCGCAAGATACCAATAATCCACTATAATCTTTTATCTTTCTATATTGTCGACATGAATTATTCACACGCTCGTTCGGTTTTTATCCACAAGTGGGGAAGATATTCTACTGGAGAAAAAATTGCTATCGTGTATTGCGTAATACTTGGGCTGTTATTGCTGGTAGCACCATTGGTAAATATTGCTCCATTGGACGATGCGACAGAAAAAACGTACAGAATCCTCAATACACATCTTTTCAAATCAGCCATACTTATTTTGTGATCGTGGGTAGCACTTCTTGCATGGTCAATAAGTTATCGCTTCAAAACATTTGTCTATAAATCTATATGATTCAAAGATAACGAGTCTCTTTTTTCCTTATTTTTACTCTTGATTCTTCTGACAACATTTGTGTGAATGGGCGATATGGTCAATCTTTTGAGAAGCAGCATAACCTATACAATGAGTCTTTCTAACCGGTATTTCATCACTTCTCTTGTGCTTGTAGTGGGAATTGTTTATACACTATGGCACAGTATTGTGATTGCTAAAAATATTTCTAAAGCATCAATCATGAACTCATCGCAATCATCGCAAGAGCTCGCACAAGAAGATTTAGAGAGCTTCAAAGATCATATAGGCAACAATAACGGATTATTTTAATATATTCCTCTGAGCGAGGTTCTTTTGTCTGTTCGCAAAAAGAAACGAACTCTGCTCTCATCAGCAGAGTTTTTTTAATGCGTCGAGCATTTTTTTAGCTTGCAAAGGGCAACTCTCAGGAACGATAGCAAGATTACATATTGGCATTTGTGGGTTTCTAGCTCAGCCCAGACCAGTCTCATCAAAAATTTGACAAAAAAAGAGCTCTGGATA
>CAZMFL010000053.1:0-6419 GCA_964565575.1 uncultured Candidatus Peribacteria bacterium | reverse complement strand
ACACAAGGGGAGAGACAATTTGCAAAAGATAATAAATCACTTGGTATGTTCAATCTTGAGGGCATCCCTCCAATGCGTAGATGACAAGCGCAAATTGAAGTGACATTTGATATTGATGCAAACGGTATTCTGCATGTAACAGCACAAGAAAAATCTACTGGGAAAGAACAAAAGGTGGTAATTCAATGAGCAACTGGTCTTTCTGATGATGAAATTCGCAATGCGCAAATGGATGCAGAAAAATTTGCTGAGGATGATCGCAAGAGAAAAGAACTCGTGGAGTCGAAAAACAAACTTGAAGCACTGATTTATCAGATGGAAACAATGAAAAAAGACAATACTGACAAAATCCCAGAAGACGAAATGAAAAAAATTGATGACTTAATGAATGAAGCGAAAACACTAAATGACAAGCCAGATGTAACGAAAGAAGAAATTGACAAATCAATGGATGGCTTCCACAAGCAGTTCTATGAGCTATACCAAAAATATAACGTACAAAATACTGCGACACCAACAGATGAAGAAGTGATCGAAGCGACACCGGATTCTCAAGAAGGAACGACCCAATGACAAGTGATTGATGCAGATGAAAAGAAATAAAAAATCCTCCCTCGCTAATTATAGTTTATTGATATATCGACCGACTTTCGTAGCATAAAGAGAACACCAATACTTGAGCGGTCGATTCGGCTTCGCCGAAAAAAAGAAAAGTAGCTCCGTGATGGGCTACTTTTTTGTTGTTTTGACTCATTCAAAGGTCTGGAGTAGGCCGTTAGGTATCTGGCCGTCTGTTACATATCAAAAAACATTTTTTTAAAATCTTCATCTTGAATCATTGCGGTTGTTCGTAATGGCTCTCGCACTATTTCTAATTTCACTTCATACTCTGGCAATTTTGTTTTGATAGCAAAAATCGTCATCTGTTGCAGCAAATCAATTGCAGGGCATTGCGGAGAAGTAAATGTCATAGAAATGATTATTTTTTTTGGATCCTCTTGTATGTCAATGTTGTAAATCAATCCCATTGTGTAAATATCTATGAGTGGAAACTCTGGATCATATACTGTCTTGATAGCTTCTATTATGCTTTCATAGAGTATTCCTTCGGAGATTTGGATGGTGGATGTTCGTTTTCTTTTTTGTGTAGCAGTCCCATTTGAATCTCATATATCATCTTTATTCATCTTCATCTTTATCAATTTTACGATCATAAATAAGCAGTATTTGGATAATGATGAACGCAAGGAGAATATTTAATCCTACAAGTTTTGTTCGCTTCTCAATAACTATGAGGATGATGTTTGTGATTATGTAACAACTGAATAAAAGCGACATTTTATACGCTTCGGTCATTTTTTCATACTCGTATTTGTGGTATTGTTTAAGCATATATTGCAACAAACGAAATGCAAAATAGCCTATTCATCGAGAAAAAAGAAAAATAGCTAACAAAAAGAAGGTCATTCCCAGTGCCTCATCTGCGAACACATTGATTGAAAAAAGAGTTGTTACCAAAATTATGCTTCCAAGTATGATTTTTATGATTGCTATTTTTTTGTAGTTCATGGTTTGACTATTTAATGTTTACGGTGATATCCTCATCAGTCACATCCTCTTGCATCACTTCTTCTTGTTTTTGGATTTCTTGCAATGTTGGTAGATATAAGAAATCATTTCCATTCTCATAAAACTTGTAATAAATTTTTTCCCATAAGTCATGAAAAAAAGGTATTATCACATATCAAATCACTGGAGGCAAAAGAATAAGAAGCTGTTTTGGCGTTGACCCATCTTGGACTGTTCCCACCTTAATCAGCACTAGAAAAATCAATGCAGAAACACTTATTCAAATTGTGGATCATATGAGATGAGATGAAGAGTAATTTGGATTGGTGAGTATTTCAATGTGCGTGTAGCATGCAAAAATTGCAAATAGTATGTGAAAGCCAAGCACAGAGAACAGACCATTTATATTTTCATTATACAACAAATATAGAGGGGTGAAAACAAAAAATATGAGCACATTTGAGAGCAAACTCATACTAAAAATCTTACCCAAATCATAATACTTTGTGCTGTAAAACAAATTATATACTCCTCACAGTAAAACATTTCCAATAAAAGTTGTGATAAAGGCGATAATAACAAAGATCAAAGGAATCAAAGGATTTAAAGCTTGCCCAGCAGTCAATCCATTGTTTTGTAACACTGGCGCCATAACACCACTTACCATAATAAGAATGATAAAAATGAGAAAACCAATAACCACACCAATCCCAAGGCCAAGTGATGTTTTTCAAAGAACCTGCCATCAAGTGAAAGAAGTTGGTTCACTGCCAAGTACTATGTTTTTTTCTGCTTCCATAATATATATGTGATAAATAAATGATTTAGTTTTATATTTAGTCTTTTTCCGTTGCAGTTCAGCATTCAATGGAATCAATTATCTTCTGTACTATAGGTTTTTTAACACTTTGTGCAAGAGAGAGAATATACAATGAATTTCATTCCACAAAGTAAAACTGGTTGTAGGATAGAAGAATTTTTGCATTATCTTTTATTTCAACCTTGTCAAAACTATGAAGGTATCATATTTTTTTGTTTCCATCACATGAGAATTTTTTTGTAGAAATAGAGCTATTTGCGTATCCGATCATCGCCTGAGAGATACGAGTTTTGGTTTTTTCTGCAAACTCTTTTAAAGAGACTTGTGCGGGAAGTGTAGATGATGCCAAAATAATATTTCCATCAGTGGATTTTCGTGCACCAATGATATTGTGAACAATTTGTGCGTTATCTAAAGAAGAAGCAGAAATGGTTTGATATTCGTCTGGAATTGAGAGGGAGATGTTTTCAACAGATACTTTGTTTGTTCAAGAACTGCCACATCACATCAAAAATGTCGCACAAATGATACTGGCGAATATAATGTTTTTTTTGAAATATAGATTGCTTCATCAAAAATTTTTTAGCATTTATTTTACAAAAATATAGAGTAAAGCTAAAAGCACGCCGATAAACAATCACCCAATAAATCATTTGATAAGTAGTTTTTGAGGAATAATGGGTTCGCTACTGGTCGATTTATAATACAGTATAGTTAGATATCCTAGCATAAGCCCAACAAAAATAAGGTATGTCGGCAAAAATATATTTCAAAGTGAGATAAAAGCTTCTTCTCAATAAAAATAATATCCTCTAAGATAAAAAAGTCCCATGCCCAAAGAGGAAATAAAGAACAGCATTTTTATAATTTCAAATAGAACAAGCATGTTTTTAGAAAAACAAAATAGTAAATTTATATTATATATAGCAAATTTCTAGCAAGAAAGCAAGAGTAACTTTTCCCCCGAGACAAAGAAATTTTTTAAAAAAAATCATACAAAAGTTGCATTATTGAATGAGATGAGTATACTCTAAACAGAGTTTTTTATATGCATTATGTATACAATGGTTAAATTGCCTTCGGAAAAAAACAATGGGAATGGACAAAAAAAAGAGTTTTTTTCTTTTTATCCATCAGCACCGGTGTGGTTTTATATGGAAAAAGTTCATGATGTTTTAAATGGCGAGTATCATTATGGTACGTTAAATTCTTATGATGAGATTTTAAAAGATACACTAAATAAAATTAGGGCAAGAATTCGAACGAAAAAATTAAAAACACTAGACAGTAATTCTGCTCGTGAGAGTTTTACAAGTATCCCTATTGAAAACCTAAATCAATCTGCGGAAGAAAAATTTATTGATACTTTAAAAAGATGTGTAAAAATTTGGAGAGTGGTGATGAAACATACTAATAATGGCGCTTGAATGAGCGATAATTCACTCATAAAAGCATTTTTCGCTTTCGCAAAAGAATGACCTTATAAACTACCTAAAACACATAGATATATACTTTGATGAGCGCCAAAAACCGCTCCCACTTTGCTTCCTTGAGACAAAAATGGAGCAGGATCCTTGCTTATTAAGGTGTTGACTGATTTTGTACCAAGAGACATAGAAACTGCAAAAACATTGCGAAAAAAAGAGAAAGAATTATTGACGCAAAAACATAAGTGAGACGCCACAGAATCCGAAACAGTAAATCAAACTGAGTCAGAATTGGACGTGGAATCTTGAATATCACAGGAGATTGCTTCATCTAAAAACACTTTTCTTGATACCAACTCTCAAGATGATAATCCTCATACAGAATGACCGTCGCCAGATCAAGAACATTGAAAAGACGTTTCCGAAGATGCTAACCCTGCATCAAATGATAAAGAAGACGAATCAGATGAAGATTATTTTGCCAAGCCATATATAGATGAACGTGGAATCGTTTGGAAGGATTGAAAACCTGCAGATCAAATAAAACCTAAAGGTACCGTTTGGTCAAACACTCCTTTTGAATAATTTCTTTGATTTTTTTGCGAGGAATAACTAGCAGATCGTTGTTAGTTATTTTTTAAAAAATTGTTACCGCTTGTATTTTTCTGGTTCTTTTATATACTTGTGTATTGTTATTTCATAATATTTTTGGTGATGAAAGTTGGAATTGTGTGATTACCAAACGTTGGTAAGTCAACTCTTTTTAATGCACTTACGAAAACATACTCAGCTGATGCCCAGAATTTTCCATTTTGCACAATTGAGCCAAATGTTGGTATCGTTGATGTGCTTGATGAGAGAGTAGACAAACTCGCTGAGATATCTAATTCGAAAAAGAAGATACATGCTTCTATTCAGTTTGTGGATATTGCTTGACTCGTAAAAGGGGCTTCACAAGGTGCGTGATTGGGAAATAAATTTCTTTCACATATTAGAGAGACAGATGCTATAGTGCAAGTGTTGCGTTATTTTAAAGATACCGATGTGGTGCATGTTGAAGGGACTATTGATCCTTTCCGTGATGTGGAAATCATAAATACTGAGCTAATTATGGCCGATATAGAACAAATCGAACGTAGTTTATGACATCTAGAAAAGAAAGCAAAAACAGGTGATAAAGATGCAAACAAACTTTACCCAGTGTTAAAACGCGCGTTTAATGTTCTCATGGCAGGACAGACTGTATATTCGATCTCTCATGAATTTTCCCAGGAAGAGAAAATGCTGATTAAGCCATATAATTTACTCACAAATAAACCTTTTATTTATGCGGTGAATGTGTGAATAGACGATTTCAATAATATAGAAAATATCCAAAAAGAGTACGCAGGAAAATTACAAGCACCGGTTGCTATCGTTTGTGCAAAATTAGAATCTGAAATGTTGGGCTTCTCAGCAACAGAAAGAGAGGAGTATCTACAAGGCGAATTTTGAGATATACAGATACCTGTTTTGGACGGTTTAATCGCATTGGCATACGATGCAGTCTGACTTATGTATTTTTTCACAACAGGAGAAAAAGAAACCAGAGCGTGGACTATTGAAAAAAATAGCACTGCACCGGTTTCCGCATGAGCTATTCATACCGACTTTCAAAAAAAGTTTATCAAAGCAGAAGTTGTTTCCTACGAACATTTTGTGGAAGCAGGTAGTCGAGGCATAGCAAGAGAAAAGTGATTTCTTAGGTTGGAGGGAAAAGAATATATCGTGCAAGAAGGAGATGTTATTATATTTAAAGTCGGCGCATAGGCTATTCTCTACAAAAAGTGCTTTGCAATCAAATAGATATATCATCGTTGGCGCCTAATCATGTCCCTTTAAACTCTCATCTTGTCGTTGCTCGATTTCCATTCATTTCAGCATTTGGTCCAGCAGATCCTAATATATCTGCCCTACAATCCGTATTGTTATATTCATACTCATTTTCATCTAACAGATAGGGAGAGCCTCGAGGATCTTTGTGAAACACAACACTATTCCCTGTTTGTTGCCCAGCAAGGGTAAATAATACATTAATAGCACTATATCGTCATACCTTACAAATATCGTTTTCTGCGAGAGTGTTTAAAGGCACAGTTGCGCTACTACATCGGCAATATGTACAATTGTATTTTGTCATTTGATAGAGTGTCTTTGCTTGATCAGTTTGGGCAGTAACGATTATCATCGCCATGTTTCTTATGTCCATTTTTACAGTACCAATTTTTGCTCTGTCTTGTGCATGTTGAATCCTTGAAACAAGAGTAGCCACTAAAATGCCGATGATAATCACAACGACAAGCATTTCAATTAGCGTAAAACCAATTTTATGTTTAATTTTTTTGTACCTATTCTATTTACCATCAAATATAAAAAGAAATAAGTTTTATATATATAAACAGTAGATAAAGTAAATCCCTTCTACTGTTTTCTGAATTATTAGCCGGACCAATTATTCCTTTAATTCTCCATTGTTTTTTAAAACTGGGAAATAATTTCCTTTTATCTTAAAACAACTTTTGTCATATATTAATCAACTTTTTTCATTATCTTTGTATTCTTAA
>CAZMFL010000052.1:948-6680 GCA_964565575.1 uncultured Candidatus Peribacteria bacterium | reverse complement strand
CCTACGCCGACATCAACCGCTGCCATATTTGCGTTCCGAACCCGCAAAATCTGACATTCTAAAAGCTTTTCCAATCTGCGCAAGTCCAAAAGGGATTCTATTTCTTGTTGTATCTGTTATCTGTTTAAAATCAGTAAACAAGCTCTGACAGGTCTCCGGCCTCATATATACGACACTGGAATCATCAGCCACTGGACCCAGATGTGTTTGTAGCATTAAATTGAAATTTCTGGTTTCTGTCCAATCAGCTGGATTACCTGTTGCAGGATTATTTTTGATATGTGCAACGATAAAATCATGCATTCCATCATTTCATCGAGACTCTGGAGAAAGATTAGATACTCATAACTCTGTTGCTAGATCTTCATCTGAGAGGGGAGCGTTCTTTTTCTTTTCTAACGATTTTCTTTGTTTCTCAAAATATTCTTCAATAATTTTATCCGCACGGAATCTTTGACCTGTTTTTTTATCGTCAATTAACGCATCAGCAAAAGAGCCAACATGTCAGCTTGCAACCCACGTTGTGGGATGTGCAATAATAGCAGTATCCATGAAAACCATATCTCTTCTGCTTGTAACGAAATAACTCGTCCACAAATCAGCGATATTTTTTTTCAACAAAGCTCAATATGGCCCATAATCCCAAGCATTTGCAAGTCAACCATATATTTCACTGTTCGGATAGACAAATCATTTTCTTTTTGCCCAAGCGACAATTGTTTCTAAGGGGAAAACCATATTCAAATAACAAAAAATAAACTATTATACTATATACGAAACCGCTCTCCAAAAACAAGTATTAAAAAGACAGGTTATGTGGCGTCTGTCAACTCCAAATAATCAATCATGATTTTTGTAATATCTTCGATTGGCAGAGTCCCATCAATATCAACAACTTTACCTTCTTGTCTATACTCATCAACGACACGCTTGATATCCGAATAATAAGCAGCAAACCTTTGCGCAATTGCATCTTGAGATTGGTCATCGCTACGCACAACCAACTCTATTCAATCTTCCGTACAGTTAGTAATTCAGGGTGTTAAAATATCGCTATATGTTGTACTACATACAGGACACATTTTCCTGTTTAATAGTCTTTGTTTTGCTAGTTCATCTGAGAGTTCTAAATTAAACACCACAAACTCTCTGTTTTGCGTAGCTACGATATCGTCGAACATTTTCTTTTGCGAGTACATTCTAGGAAAACCATCAACCAATAATCTGTTTCATTCTTCTAAACATGTAAAAACCAATCAAATAACATTTTTGAAAAATGCATCAGGAAGTAATCTTCAAGTAGATGTATACTGTTTTGTATAGTTTCCTATGATATTATCGTTTGATCCAAACGCACGAAATACACTTCCTGGTTCAAAATATTGGATATTTTTTCATAGATTTTTTTTCAGTTCTCTTGCCTGAGTGCCTTTTCCTGACCCGGCGATTCACGCGATCAAAACATCTTTCATAATTTATTTTTGGTTAACAAAAAATAAAAACATCACCAGTATGTGTAGACAAAACAGAACGAAAAGCAAGAAAAACTGTATTTTATAACAATAAAAAATGTCATTGCTAATGGCCACTTAAAGTGTATAAAATACGACTTAAGCTTAATTTTGGGTTAAGCATTATATTGCATTGATTATTATTTTTTATACTAGACTATTATGACAAAAAAATATCTTCTTGCAAAATCGCTATTTATCTTGGTTTTTGCTTTATCAATTATTTTATTGTTCTATTTCTCTTTCCACAATACTAAAGATTCTTTTTTGGAAAATATTATGTGAATCAGCGGTCTACTAGGGGTCCTTTTGATGACTCGACAATCAATTTTATGAATTCGTTCAATCGTAGCATCAAAAATAAAAGATTTTTTTTGGGTTAACTGATGGCATAAGTGGTTGTGAATATAAACAATTGGGAGTATATTATTGCATCCATTTCTTATAGAAGTAGTATATGCACAAAAGTGAATTAGCCAAATATTAGAAAGTGGGCAACTATGGATAAATATAGGTGAACTAGCTCGCACTATACTTATCATTATTTTAGTGAGTAGTTTTATTTTAAGAACCAAAATTAAAAAACTGTTTCTTTGGCTTATAGCAGAGGCTATGAGTGCTCTTACCAAAACCACATGGAAGAAGAAAGCCAAATTAATTTTCACAACTGCATTAACATTGTTAAAAAAACTATTTGCATCATATAGATTGTGGTTTTGGATGCACTTATTCACATACCTTGCTCTTGCATGAGTCCGACTGCATGCATGGTTTATTTGAATAAAAATCAATACGATTCCCTCAATGCATGTTTATTGGCTTGTCCTTTGATGTGTCATTCTATGTGCAGGCGTAATGAGACTAGCACAAGCTATATGACTGGCACAAAAACACGGTGAAATTCTTTCAAACACACAAATAACAACTGATATATTTGAGATGCACATACAATTACCTAGCAAAATAATATATTCTCATGGCAAATTTGTCTATCTGCAATATAAAAGTTTTGGCGAGGCACACCCGTTTACAGTCTTAACATATGATGAAAACAAAAATATTTTGAAGATTACATACAAATTAAACGGTGCTTTTACAAGAAAAATATCTTTGTTAAAACAATGAGCCAGCATCTTTGTAGATGGACCATATGGTATTTTTACGAGTGATATTGAAAAGAATGACGTTCCCATAGTTTGTATAGCTTGATGAATCGGGATTACACCTTTTTATCATCTAGCAAAAAACCACGATAAGAAAAACATAATGTTGATAAATCTCAATAGAAATTTTTGAGATTGTCCATACGAAATTGAGTTAGATCAAAAGTTGGCTGAACGTATTGTCCATGTGTATAGCCGTGAAATAATTGAACAATCAGATACCAGAATTGCCTCTCTTATTGGAAAAGTAATTCTTTGAAAAAGGATTGATACACAGATCGTGCAAGATTTTATCTGAGAGGATTTACAAAACGCACACTATTATATTTGCTGATCGCAAGAGGTCATTCAATCGACAAATGATATACTTGTATCATTAGACATAAAACGCAAGAACATTCATCGAGAAGTATTTTGAATGTAATCAATCCAATGCATTAGTGGTAGTTTTAGAAAAAACATTACCAAGAGACGACACAAAAATCCATACAAGAATCATCCAACATTCAACAAAATGTTCACTTCGATATATTTTTCTCATCAAACTATCTTGAGAAAAATTGTTGAAAAAGGAAAACAATTCCATATATATACGTAGGTAATGCAAAAAAAACTTTTTTATTGTTATAGTTTATAAAAACACACAATGGCTGCTAGAACAAACAAACAAGGTATCGCTACAAAAAAAGCGCAACTCCAAAAACAAGCATCTCGTACAAAAGGACAAAAGAAACGAGAGTATCCCACAAGAAAAATTAGTCTTGAGGATTGAAAAGATTTTGGTTTTATCGGATCGCAGATGAACCCAAAGGGGAATACATATCATTGGTTTCTTAGATGAAGAAAAGTTTGTTGGGAAACCCGTATGCGCGTAGACCCAGATGGACGAAGATTTGTCAAACTTCCAAGTGGATGAAGCGACTTTGTCCAAGCATTTCTTTCTGGATGGGGTAGGAGAAAACTCATCAAAACAATGCAACAAGGCAAAAAAGGATAATTTCAAAAAGATACCGTGCATGGTTTTATATACTCTTGAAAAAACATGAGCGAGCAACAAAGACAACCATCAATCTTTGAAAAGATAGCGACCAACGAAATACCATCGACAAAAATACGAGAAGATGATGAATTTTTAGCGATATTGGATATTTTTCCAAATACAAAAGGACAAACACTTCTTTTCCCAAAAAAACGATATGAAAGTGATATAGAAAACATGCCTGAAGATGTCTATCAAAGATTTTTTCTCGCAGCCAAAAAAGTTGAAACAGTATTGAAAAAATGATTGAAAGTGAATAGAGTAGGGCTTATCGTAGAATGACTTGGTGTCAATCACGCACATATCAAACTATACCCTATGCATGGACTATCCGAACAACGAGAAGAAAATGAAGAACACGATATCGTTTGGTTTGATCAATATCCTGGCTACCTAATAAGCAAATCATGAGAGCAAAAATCACCAGAATACCTATGAGACGTTGCAGATGAGATAATAGGTAGAAAATAAATCTCCTATATAAGGTGTTTGCTCCGACGAAGTCGGATGCCCGTAGTATCTATGGTCAGATACTTAAACAACGACAGGACGGGCATATCGTTGAAAGCTATGTCACCACCAATCCTATTCAGAAATTTTTATACATATTCTATCATAATGAGAATCTATACAGACCAGTTAAAAGAACATATCGGGGAAATAGTTGAAGTCAGATGACAATTACACACTTTGCGTTTGGTGGGTGCATGATTAGCGTTTCTCATACTCAGAGATAGAAACGGTCTTGTGCAAATCGTACTCGAAGATGCAAATGAAATAGCAAAATTACAAGGTTGCTTGATGTGAACTGTTATCTATGCAAGATGAACTATTGCAGATGCACCGAAAAGCAAACTAGGCGCTGAGATGAAAGAACCCATTTTGGAAATAGTGAGAAAAGTAGAACACGCTTCACCAATTGATATTTCCAAAGATGTGATTGCAGCAGAACCAGAGACAATCCACGACAACAAGGTTATTGCACTTAGGCACCCAAAGTACAATCAGGTATTCAAGGTGGCTGCAATTGCAGAGAAAAACATGAGAGCGTTTTTTGATAAACATGATTTTGTGCAAATAAACTCACCCAAACTAATTGGCTATCCAACAGAATGATGAGCAGAAATTTTTGAGTTAAACTATTTTGACAAAAAAGCATATCTTGCACAAAGCCCGCAATTCTACAAACAGATCATGGTGCCAGTATTTGAAAGAGTATATGAAATAGGAAGAGCATACAGGGCAGAGAAAAGCAACACTTCTAGACATATGTCAGAGATCCTTATGCTTGATGTGGAAATGGGTTATATCGATAGTTTTGAAGACGTGCTTACTATGGCAGAAAAATTTATTTTGTACTCAATTGCTAATACCGAAATAGAAGCGAAAAAATACTTGGAAAATCTTGGTGCAGAATCAACTCTTTTACCTACGAAAATACCTCGTTATACGGTTGCGCAGATTCATGAATTGTATTGAAAAGCAAATAATGTTGATGTTTCTAAAGAATTGGATTTGTTACCAGCAGAGGAGGCATTTATCTGCGAATACGCAAAAGAACATGAAAAGTCAGACCTCGTTTTCGCAACATGATTCCCTTGGGAAGATGCAAAATTTTACCACTACCAATCAAAAGAGGATCCAACAACAGCAGATAGAGCAGATCTTTTATACAAGGGAGTTGAAATATCAACTATTACAAGGCGCGAAGTTAACTATGACAAACTTATCCAACAGATGAAAGAGAGAAATGTAAACCCAGAAAACCCAGGGTTGAAACACTATTTAGATGCGTTTAAATATGGGATGCCCGATTCTGGATGACGAGGGTTTGGTATGGCAAGATTTGTACAAAAAATTACTGGTTTGGCAAATGTAAAAGATGCTGAACTCTTCCCTAGAGATGTACAAAGAGTAACACCATAAAATACGCCTCTGAAGAAAGATTATCATTAATCATTATCCATTATCCATTATCCATTATCCATTATCCATTATCCATTATCCATTATCCATTAT
>CAZMFL010000052.1:0-848 GCA_964565575.1 uncultured Candidatus Peribacteria bacterium | reverse complement strand
CAATTTATAATTAACAATTAACAATTAATATCCGTCTAATCTAAAAAATTTTATCACAACTGGATAGATGCTGTACAAATATTATCGTTACATTTTGATTCTAAAGATTATCCTTCTCGTTGTTGGGGGATACATGCTTTTGCATGAGTGGGACGTCGCCAAAATAGAAGGTGGTACGCTCTTCCTTGTAGATCAACAACCGTGAACGGCGAGTTCGCTTTTAGATTCTGTCGTAGAAAAGAAGTTGCCTGCACCATGGGCAATGCTATCAACATTCTCCTGACAGTATACAGTACAAATACCGTGGACATACGACACAGGATACGTGCTTCGTTATCTCAAGAAACCAATACCAGAGGTTGCCCACGCAATCAATGCAGATATTTATACAGACAATTGCCAAAAAAAAGTATCTCTCACTAGTTATAAATGACGAAATGTCGAAAATTGCAATCTAGGGATCCACTACGATACAATCACTGCCATTATCCTAATTACCCTTTGACTAATCCTGTAAAGATATGCACACATACTTCTTCCGATGAATTCTTTTACGATGAATAGTATTGTTAGCTCGAGGAATTTTTCTGTTAAGAAAATACTTTTTACACAAAAAAAGAAGCAATTAACCATTAATATTTGAGGGATAAAGGGTGAAATTGTGTGCTACAATCATTTATAATTTCTGTAATATAACCACAAAGATATTAGTGATATTAGCCTATCTTTTCTTAGTCATCTATGGTAATAAATTTTCTCTACAATGATTGCATTAAGTCATTCTAACCTATTTGTATTACTTGAGATTTTTGTATCATCTATGTGATTAAACATATAAGGTAAAGGGT
>CAZMFL010000051.1:0-6864 GCA_964565575.1 uncultured Candidatus Peribacteria bacterium | reverse complement strand
TTTTACCGACACTAAAATCTAGAATATCATATTCCACGACCTCACCGACACAGTAGTTTTCTGTATTTTGCATTGAAACGAGGTGAGATTTTATTATACTCTCAGGTACGGATAAATGTATGGCGGCTGTAGCTCAGCTGGTTAGAGCGCTTGCCTGTGACGCAGGATGTCGCGAGTTCGAATCTCGTCAGCCGCCCCATATCTAATAATATTTTGTATAAAAAACTTTTAAAATATTTTTTTAAATCAGTCAATTAGAAGCATTATGCTTCTTTTTTTAAATTAATAAACTTTTGTATTAATTTAATACAACCTTTTATAAAAAAAGAGAGCTGATAATCAGTCTCTTTTATCTTTGTTTCTGGTGCTTTTCTTGCCACCATAGTTCAATGTCATTCACCATTTCTTCTGCTACCTCTTCCATATCAATCTCAATTTGTTCATATGAAAATTGCATTAATATAGCCATCATTTTCCGGTCAAACCAGATGTGAGTTTTCACTTGCCCGTTTTCCAAGCTGTAATCAAGTTTTTTCCCTGTTTGCTCAAATCTTTTAATTTCAGCATAAAAGAATACCAATGCTTTTGAAAACGTCGTCGTTTTAATCTCAGATTGCCCATCTTTAACGGCTTTTTGTTCTTCAGCAGTTAAAGTCATTTTTCTTTTTCTTGTTGTATTCATATATTTATATTTGTAGTGATGACATTATAACAAAAGTGTTTATAATATCAATGCGTTTTTTGTATGATTTTTTATTTTTGAAGTATTTTCTTGAAAATTTCTATACTATCTATTTTTTCCCAAGAGAATTTGTTTCTTCAAAAATGACCATATGTAGCTGTTGCACTATAAATTGGTTTTCTCAAGTCTAGCTTTTCTATAATTCACCTTGGGCTCAGGTCAAAGTTCTCATAAATAGTTGTTATTACTTTGTCTATATTTGTTTTTTCTGTTCCGAAACACTCTAATCAAATACTAACAGGTTGTGCAACTCAGATTGCATAAGCTAGTTGAATCTCACATTTATCACAAACGCCGCTTGCTACTATATTTTTCGCAAGGTATCTAGCCATATAAGCAGCACTTCTATCGACTTTTGTTGGATCTTTTCCAGAGAAAGCACCTCATCCATGTCTTCCCATACCTCAATATGTGTCAACAATAATTTTCCTTCATGTTACGCCAGTGTCTCATGCTGGTCAACCTACAAAAAAATTGCCTGTTGGATTAATATGAAATATTGTTTCTGCAGTAATACTATCTTTAGCTATAGGATGTATCACAAATTCTATGATATCTGCTTTTAATTGCTCTTGAGAGATGTCTTTGCTATGTTGTGTGGAGAGGACTATCGTATCTATCCATGTTTTTCCCTCTTCGCTAGCGACAGTTACTTGCGTCTTTCCGTCTGGTCTAAGGTAGGGTAATGTTCAATTTCTTCTCACAATACTAAGTTGTTTGGCTAGTTTATGTGCAAGATCGATTGGCATTGGCAATAAACTCTCTGTTTTATTACTTGCATAGCCAAACATTAGTCCCTGATCGCCAGCTCATCCTATATCTACTCACATTGCAATATCTGGGGATTGTGTATGGATTAGCACTTCCACTGCACAAGTATTTCCATCAAAGAATTTTTCTTCGCTGTCATATCATATTTCTCTGATCTTTTCTCTTCCAATTTTTTCGTAGTCGACTTTTGCAGTTGTTGTTATTTCACCGGCAATAATAAGTTTATTTGTTGTTATCAAACATTCACAAGCGACTCTCGCATACGGATCTTGCATTAAACAAGTATCTAAAATTGCATCAGAAATCTGATCACAGATTTTATCAGGGTGTCCTTCGGTTACTGATTCAGAGGTAAACAAGTGTTTCATTTTTTTCTTCTATTTTATAAAATAAATAAGTTTTATGCAAAGATTGATCTCCAACATTAACAAAAAAACTTTTTCACATGGAAAGAGTTCTTCAAAGTAATACTATGAATATCTTTCCCGTAAGGGTAGTAGGTAGCACCTTATCTTTCGATCGGTTGCTGGAGTGTCATAGCGAGCCTAGTCTCTTCACTCTCTCTTGATATTTGTGATAAAAAGATACGTATTTGATTTTAGATTGCAAGGAAAAACATTGCATTTGTTATAGATAAGATTACTATCATAATTATTCTTTTTCCCAATTCTTACAGAAATCAATGAAAAAAAATATCCGATCACTTCTCGTACATGTAAGCGTTTTTGTAATTATAGAAATATTTTTTGTGTTGCTGATACTCCGCGAATTTCCTAAAATATCTTTACTTAGCACAGTATGAATAATTCACCTAGCGTATTGGATAATTGTACTTATTGCAGGTATACTCAGATCGAAGATTAAACCTTATCGATGAAAGTTTCTCGCTACATACTTACCTGTTCTTATCCACATAATATGACATATCTATATCATGTATTTAACAGTTGATACTGTAATGCAAGATGATCATTGACAAGAAACACATAGCCTTTTCTGGTTAATTATAACAACTGCAATTTTGTGAGTTCTTATATTTTTGGGTGAGTGGTTATTGCATAGGAAACAACATTGTGATAGTTGTCACGCCCAGACACACAAAAAGTGTATTGAGCATTGAGAGGAATTATAATATTATTTTTCTGTTAAATTAAAAAAATTAAATAATTGTTTTTTAAAGAAAATAATATCTTTTAATTAAATTATATGTTTTTTTATTAATTATTTTTTTAATTATTTATTTTGGGATAACGACAAACCCAACATCCTTCATTTCAAATTTATTGTTTTTGTATAATGAGTACAGAACCTCAGTAACATTCTCTCTAAGTACTGATGAAAATTCTACTCCTTGTAAATATGTCTCCAATTGCGATCTATAATTTTTTGACCAATCTCATGTTGTTTCTTCTGAAAATTTGTTTGTTATCAATCTAATCATTATTGCAGAAAGTTCGCTTTTTTTAATTGTTTCTTTCGGTCTAAATGTAGTATATTTCCCTCAACTATCTCATTTAAATATTCCATATTCGTATGATTCTATGATATATGATCTTAATGTAGGATCAACTCAGTCTAAATCATTAAATCTGTTTTCATATGTTTTTGTTTTTTTTCTACACAGTACGTTTTTTGCAAATTCGGTCAAAAATCTTGCTGCTTCTTGTCTATTAAGATAATGGTCTGGTCTAAATTCTACGGTTCATTTTATGCTTGTTATTCCGTAATTATAAAACATCTGATGTCCCTCGCGAAATAATGCAGAAACATCATTACCTTGATAGATTGTTTTTTCGTTATTTGGAGTGAAACATCAATCTTTTACTACTGGTTTAGGTGCTATTGGAGTCGGCTTAGGAACAGCAGGAGTTATCACAACAGGAGCAGGAGTTGTGCTCGTACTTGGAGTATATCATCATGCAAATCATCATCCTCATGTTGGTGTCGGTATTTGAATAACATAGTTCGGTTCGGTAGCTGATCAGGTTGCGCTACCATTTGTCGCATTGATATTTAGAAGACCGCTTTTTTGAATAACTATAGTACAATCTACTTGTACTCAGGCTAATGTATTTGTACATAAAAGATTTTTTGGGTCAACAGTTGTTCATTCTCAGACACTAACGCCTGTTGCATACATGCCTGATCAAACGACGCGAATCGTAGTATCTGTTATACTTGCCGTTGCCGATTTGGTTGGTGCTGATATTGATATAATGATGCCGCTTCATACAACATTAATTGGTCACAGGCTACCCGTATAAGAGATGTTTCCTACTCGGTCTTTTGCGGTGAAACAAATATATTTTCCGTTGTAAACATTGTTATTTAGCGTTATTGTTGTTCAAGAAGTATACGAGGTATCATAGATGCTCGTTGCATCACATGTTGCACCTGAATTAAATCAGTATAACGTTGATCAGCTCATTAGTTGGATGTCGTCAACTACTCATACAATGATCGTATCTCAGGAATTTAATGTTGTATTTACGTCATCAACTATGCTAATTACTGGGCGGTTCTTATCAATAATGTAGTTTTGCTCTAATCATATTCCATTTCAGAAAGCACTTGTTGCGTTAATTTTTAGATCGCCACTTTGTTGGATTACAATGGTACAATCCACCTGTGTTCACTCAATCGTATTTGTACATACTAAATCTCTTGGATTTGCAGTACTTCATGGAATATCTATGCTAATTCATGACCCATATACTCCAGTTCACGTTGCACGGATTGTCGTATTTATGATATCTCCACTTGATCCTTTGGTTGGCGCAGTGATCGTGATGACTAGCTCGGGAGCGATATTTATTGGTCAATCTGTCCCTTGATAAGTCGTGTTTCCTACACAATCTTTTGCAACAAAACAAACATATTTCCCATTGTGCGTGTTATCATAGAGTCATATAATATCATTTGATTGATACGGAATATCAAGTGCGTCTGAACCATCACAGGTGACATCGTCACTATAACTATAAAACACACTTCAATTATCTAAACAAAGATCATCTGATATCGTTGCTCTTACTTCATCTCAACTATTTTGTGCTGGATTTACATTGTTTGTTATGGTGATAACAGGTGGAGTTGGATCAATGACATAATTGGATTCAGTGGCATTTGCGCTATCATACTCATTTACTGCATCTATTGAAAGTGTTCCACTTTGTTGTATGAGAATAGTACAATCTACTTGTGCTCCAGGAGTAGTATCGACACACACTAAATCTGTCGGATTAACACTACTTCATCAAACATCTATACTTACTCAGGTTGCGTATATTCCAGTTCACGTCACGCGGATACTTGTGTCAGCAATATCTCAACTTGATTCTTTTGTCGGAGCTGTGATAACGATGGTTGGTACAGTATTTATATAAGTTGCGGCTGAAGTATTGATTTTTAGACATCAATGATTTCCACAAGCATTGCTTGGGCCACCTCCTTCAACAACGTTTGCAAAGTAACCTTCAGGACAAGTATATGACCCAGATACTGTAAAATTATCTTTTCATATTTCTTCCTGAATTCACCAAAATATATTATCAACCCAATTACTTGGTGCTGTAGCAGTGATAGAATATCTTGCTAATTCAGTACTTTCTGTTCAATTGCTGTTAATAAAGTTTCTTATTTGCGATGCACTGTATATTGTGTTGTTTTGATAATCTATCATACTTCCAACTGGAAATGGACCTATTAATTGTCATGCTAGCGTTTCTGAAGTTTGTCTTCGGTTATATTCATATTTAATAACATGTCATCATGGGGTTAAATAAACTGGATACATCCAGTAACTAGTATATGCTGATCAATCTGTTCATTTATTTATTATAGTTGACGCATCTAAAGCTATTTTTAATCAGCCGTCTCACGCTCCTGCAACAATGTACTCTCAAGTATTAATTACATCCAAACATTTAGAAAATGAATACCATGAACGGTCACCCAATGTCCCAAAATTTCATGGCTTTTTAATTCAAATATTATTGATTACTCACATGAGTGAATCTGTTCTTCATAATGTTCAAAAATAATCACTCTGAATCAGTTGTCAATTGGGATATAAATATAATCCATCACTACCATAATCCTCATCCGTTCATCATACTTCTGCTTTTGTAATAACACCAGTAGACACAAACCCTGTTCGTTCAGGTGTTCAAACACATATCGGGTTTCATGCTGTATCATAACTCAATGTCTCACCCGCGTCACACACATATAATGCGGAAACCTTTCATGTTGAAACTCCTGCAAATAGGATTATTAATAACACTAAAAATAGAGACGTAATGAAAACTGAAATTTTATTTTGCATGAAGAAACTTTTCAGTAGATAAAACATTCTTTTTTATACATATAGTTTATGTAGAAATCAAGTCTATTTTTTATTCCAAATCCTTGATTTCACTTATTATTTCTGTATAATCAATCACATGAAAATCTATATTTTTCTAAAAGAAAATACTACTACTTAGTCAGTTTAAAATTCTAAAATCTCCAAATTAAAAAATTTTCCCAAATAAATCCATCTGGTATGACGTATTATTAATATTATTTTTGGGTCTAGAGTAGTTGAAGTGATTTAAATAATCATTATAACCAGTTCATGACTACTAAAAACCCTTATAGAAGAAATTCACACCTTGGCAGACAAAAAACCATCTTAATTTTAGAATATTTTTCTAAAGATTTGACGGCAACTCAAACATCAAATTTATTATGAATAGAAAGGAAAACCATTAATAATCGATATGATTACCTAAGGAATGCTATAACACGACATTGTGGAAATGAAGAAAAAGAATTGTTTAAATAAGAAATTGAATTGGATGAAAGTTATTTTTGAGCGACAAGAGTGAGGTGAAAACGCTGAAGGTGAGCGTGAATGAAGAGCATTGTCTTTTGACTTAGAAAAAGAAATTGAAAAGTTTATGCAGAAATTGTTCCTGATTATATTTCAAAAATCTTAAGAAAAATAATAAGATGAAAGATAGATCCTAACTCAGTTATTCACACAGACGGACGAAGATGATATAATGGATTGGTTGATGTTTGATACGATAAACATTACAGAGTAGATCATTGAAAAAACGAGTTTGCAAGAGGCAAAAGACACATCAATTGAATAGAAAGTTTTTGGAGCTATTGTAAAAGAAGATTGAATAAATTTAATTGAGTAACCAAAGATAAATTTAGTTTACACCTGAAAGAATGTGAGTTTAGATTTAATTGTTGAATAGAGTAAGAAAATATTTATACTAAGTTATCAAAAATCTTAAAAGAGTACGTTAGTTCTTTTGCTAAAGTACTCTAGACCCAAATTTTATTTAACTGGCTTG
>CAZMFL010000050.1:0-7294 GCA_964565575.1 uncultured Candidatus Peribacteria bacterium | reverse complement strand
TGTCCAACTTCCTTTTCTTAAGCATAGAATTATGTAGGCATTAAAAGTGTAAAATTTTTATTTTTGTAAATTCTAGATGACTCAAGATACGATACTCTTTATTCATCCAATTCGTCGATTGATTCCTGCATCTCTTTTGAGTCATTTTCATTTTCTCATGCAGTTTTTTGTCCTCAGAACAATCACATCAAAGCGTTGTATATCGATTGAAATGATTTGCTTTCTTTGATATCGCTCGGATTGTATGAATCCAGAGGGATTAATTTCATAGAGCTTTGTATTTGTGCATTAAATCATGAACCAATTATCTTTGCCACAATACTTTCCTGTGCGTTTGGAATTTCAATTATGATTTGCATTTCGTTTGTTGGAAGATAGATGTTGATGATATTATTGTTATTAGCTCTTCCAATATTTCCAGTCAAAATCGCAAAACCTTCTTTGGAATGCAGTGCAAATGTTCCTCATTTTTTTGTGGATATATTTAAACTAATTGTTCAAGCGTCTTGTGATTGAAGTGAATCGATGCGAAGTCAAATGTTGTTTTTGTTGTACACAATGATGTATCCAGAAAGAGTAGATGTTAAAATATCCTGGATTGCTTTTTCTATCTCGTCGCTAGATAGTTCAATATTTTTTCCAATATTTTGTGTGATGTTTAAAATCTCGTTAATAAATCACGATACACCAGCTGGATTTCGTCCTATTTGATATGCTAATTTTCCGTCAATTTGTGTTTTGCCAATTTCTTGAAATAAAGGATATGTTTTCAGTGCGCGTTGTGAAGCAATCAGGAGCTGTTTTATGTTAGCGGTATATGGAGCTATTGAAACTCAGCTTAAAATATTCATTCCTGAATTACTCTCTGGAGAAAAATCAATTCGTTGTTTAGACACAGTGTTCATGATGGGAGAGATAAATCCTAATCAAAACATGTCATTTTGAGTTGCAGGGTCTGTTTTAAGATCAAATGCATCTACATATAAAAATAATTTTTCATTTATTGTTTGAGCTTTTCAAGAAAGAGTAGCACGTATCGTGGATTTCGCATCTGGGACGAACGCATTGCCCATGAAATCCAACCCTATTTCTGCATTTCAAGAAGCAATATCATAGATGCTATCGGTTTTTATCACTCCTGAAAATAAAAATCAGTCTTCCATTGAAACTGTAATGTTGCTATTTGTTTTTTCAGAAATAGTTTTGTTTTGAAAAGTTTTTTCCAAATATTCTTCTACTTTTTCTGGCACAAGTAAACTTTCGTATGCGTCAGAAAAACTCATATTTTGTCAAGAATTACCGCATCAGAAAAGCACTAATGAGAAAAGACTAACTCATAGCACAAAAAAATGTCTCATGTTTTTCATGTGATTTAATACAGGAAGTAAATAATATCTAATGTATAAAAAAAACGGACCAAAAAACAATGACAAAGTTAGAAAAAAACTAGGACAAAATCATAAATAATAATATTTTTGATCTAATGTAGACGCCGGTTATTATATTTGCGAAGCAAATTTCCCGATCGTATGCGATGGTCTATGTGAACAAAAATAGGAAGGGAAAAGCGTAATTGATCTATCTAAACGCCGACTCTATAATATATTTCTTTTTCAACCAGTTCTTTTTTGCGACCTCGTCTGAGTGCAGAAATTTGTTTCATAATAGCAATTTTTTCTGGCGTATTTGTGTATGGCATAGTCCAGTATTTTGTCACATCAAGACTAAATGATTTTGTAGCTTGATTGTTTATCGACATTTTAAAAACCGATTTGAAATTGTCTAGGTTCACGAGGTCAGTTTGCGTGAAATCAGGAGCGAACTCTTTTTCAATTTGTTCTGCATCTCATGATCATATTTTGTAGACAAGCCGATTTCCGACATTACCAAATATTGCTTTTGACAGGTCTAACGCTCATCCCAATCAATCTTTTTTAAGTTGATCTATATATTGATGCGCCAGCACAACTCATAATTTATATTTACGAGCTTCAGAAAGCACGCTTTCAATAGACTTGGAAACATAATTTTGACACTCGTCAATATACAGATAAAACGGTACTCTTTCTGATTCGTTCATCCCTGCACGCCTCATCGCTGCGACTTGTATTTGTGTTACTATCATCCTACCTATAAGATCACTGTTGATAGGACCGAGTAACCCTTTCGATAAATTCACAAGTATTATTTTTTTCTGTTGCATTGCGTCACCTACGTCAAACGATGATTGAGGTTGTCCAATGATATTGCGGATAATACCATCTGTCGTGAATGGACCGAACTTCGCTTGAAAATATGGAATCATCTCTGATTTTTCTCTATCTCACATTGCATTATATGTTTTTTCCCATCGAGAACGAACAACAGGATTGGTAACGTTTTTTAGTTTGATCTTTTGGAATGCGGGATCCACAAACATACGAACTATTTCGGTGAGTGTTCCACCATCAGGCTGTTCCATTAAAGCTAGCACAGCATTGCGGAAATAATCTTGAATACGCGGTCCAAATATTTCATTTCCATACATCTGCACAAACATTTCTACAAGATCGCCAGTAATAATATTTCTTTCCTCTTCTGTACGAGCCGATAGCACATTAAATCCAAGGGGATAGTCAAAATTTGACGCATCAAAATATATCAAATCATCGATTCTTTCTTTTGGGAAAAATTTCAAAACATCTTCACACAGTTCGCCATGCGGATCTACAACACAAAACCCGTTTCACATTTCCATATCCTGTTTGGCCATAAGTATCTGTGCTGAGGATTTACCAGTACCTGTTTGTCATAAAATATAGAAATGACGAAGTCTGTCTTTGAAAGGCACACGAATTTCTTTTTTGATACCAGCATATAAGTTATGCCCAAGAAATAATCACTCTGTTGGAAGATTGTCTGGAGCTGGTATTACTCTATACATTTGCCATTTTATACGAGGGGATTTGTTGAATCTATTGTGAGGGAAGTGGTATATAGAGGTTATCTCCTTTATGTTGAATAGCTGTTTTTTGTTCCTTGAAAAAATCCATTCGTTCTTATCAAATGATCTGAGAATAAAGCTTGTGAAAAATGCTTTTAGTTCGTCGCCTTTCGCTTTAGAAAATTTGAAACTATTTAATCAAACATAATTGTATTGAGAAAGCGAACGAGAAAGGTCATTGAGTATGATATCTATACGCTGTTTATTTGGCGAAATTGCCAACGCTCTGATATATATATTGAACAATTCATCTTCTGTTTTTTTATCTAGATCACCCTGTTGTTGACCAGAGAATTTTGATTTTTTCTTGTCTTCATCTGGCTTGTCTTCTTTGTCTTTTGCGCCTGCTGCGAATGTGGTAAATAGTGACTTTATAAATGAACCAAACGTCACACCCTTTTTACCATCTTTTATATCTTCAATCTTTTTTCTCATTTTCGCTTGTTCTTTTTCATCTACTGGCGCAACTAGCATTTGGAAGGATAGTTTTTCGTCTACATCAACTCTAGAAAAAGAAGAGAGGATACTCTCCATCGGATCCGCCTCAAACGATTCGTATGTTTTCAGTGGAAATGGATCTGGTTTTGTGTAAGCAAAAGAACCGCCACCAAAGTATTTTCCAGCGTCAAGAAGTTTCGGTTGCTCAATATAATCTACTACAGAGCCGGCATAAAATGATGAAATAACTTTTTCAAGCGTTTCAACGTACTCCTTTGGAATACCCAATATAAATTTGATAATTTCTTTTTCTACCAACATTTCCAAGGAAATATAATTTTGCAGTCTTTTATCACCCCCGGTTTTTCCATAGATAGCATAGAAGTTTTTTACAACTTGATTCATGATTTCAATGTTTTGCTTCATTGTTTGGATATGATCTTCTGGGTTTCATTGATCTTTTGCACTATTTTTGATAGGAATTTTAATCTGCAAAAAACGCAATTGCTCGGCTTTCTTGTGGATTTCCTTGTTTTTTAATGACAAAATCAGCGTTCTATACGCCACAAATCAAACAATGAGAATAATAATGACTCAAAGTGCCTCTTCCATATATTTAGTATAGTGTTTTACCGACATTTTGCAAAATAATACTTCTTGCTTCCAGAGAGTTGAACCCACTTTAAAATGTTTTTGTTGTTTCGTATTGACTTTTCATTTGAGTAGAATATAGTATTGGGCACCTACTTTCTTTGAATTTTTAGAGTCGGTAGATAATGCAACATATAAACTATAAAAAAAAGGAGAAATTATGAAAGAAGAAGAAAAAGAAATCTTGAGATCATTAAAATTAATTATTTCGGAGTTACATGATGCTGCGTATGAGGATTCTTTTAAAAAAAGGAAAGAAATCATTCCTGACCTTATTGATGAATTAGAAGAAAACGTTAAGCACTCAATTTCCATGGAACATGTGGATTTTGTGCGATTAAAAAATGTTCGTGCTGTTTTGGAAAGATCAGTAGCAATTTGGTCTACTCAGGTTCAAAATATTCTAAACGCAATTAGGAGCAAACCAGAATATAAAAAAATGGTTTATGCTCATAGTGGAGTTTTGAGTATAAGATCAAAAAATCTATTTACCAATATTTTATTGGATAGATTTACAGAACCAGATAGTTTTATCATAAAAGACTATCAGATTGATATTTCAAAAACTATAAATGATCAAAATGAGACAGTGCATGGCGAGTGGTATAAAATTACAGAAAACAAAATGTATCGATACTCGCCAAAATCTAATGAAGAAGGAACTTTTCAAAGGTGCGATGGTGATTATACTATTTGCATTGAAATTAAAAAACTCTAGTAAAAAACAAACAAAAAATTTAAGAAAGGAAAACAGTATGAAACAACATTGTTTAAAAGATGCTATTGTAGATATGGTATTTGCAATAGCCGATTTGCCAAGCAAAAGCGACCCAATGAGACTACTTAAAGAAAAGAAATTAAAAAAGAGTTTGCGAATACGATTAAAAAGATTGGAAAAGAGCTCCATGTCCGGAGATATCTGTTTTGATAAGATAAAGATTGGCGATAGAGATCGTTTAATACAAATTGTGCAATTTTTGGATGGATCTGAAGATCGAGTGGTGGGAATGGAATTGTTTTATTTAATTTCCCAACATTTGGGGACGCCACAATTATATCTTAAGCGAACAATTTCTCTCGTTTGTGATTTGAAATCGCTTCTCGCTTTTTTGAACGAGAAAGAAGGGCTTATCTGTTCAAGAAACAATGAGAAATCCTTATCATTTGTTGAAAGAAGACTTCGTAGTATTTACAAAGGGATCTTGGCAAAAAGATACCATCTCGTTGATTTCATGCTAGAAGATGGATGGATATTACAAGCGATCCGTGCAAGTGATTTATGCGCTTGCAATGAAGAAAATATTAAAAATATTGATTTTTTACTCTCAGCCATCAGCGGTGGAGATGAAAGAAAACGATATTTTGCTTGAAATTCAAAGAGAATCCCTCGTTGTATACGGGGGATTTTTTTAATATATATAGGAAAAATATAATGATGATTAATTATAAATTGTTAATGTTTAATGGTCCTTTATAATTTACAATTAATAATTAATAATTCGTCACTTTCCTTCCTGAAAGCAGATAAAAGTGACTCATTCAGAGTAAATTTTATTTAGATAAAGATTGGCAGGTGAGAAAATTGAATATCCATTGAAAAACATTGCAATATAAATATCATCACATAAACAAATCATTTACTCCTATTTTTTTTTATCAATGTCAGTTATATCAATTCCAACCGATATTTATGAATCACCCAGAGAGATAGTTATCCTTATTCCATTGTGATGAGTGGATAAACAAAGCATAGAGCTGTTTTGCGAAGATTATAAATTGCAAATTAAATGAATTAGATTAAAGCCAGCACTCAAAGAAGATTTTGTATTACAACAAGATGAATGTTATTGGGGCGAATTTCAGCAAGAAGTACAATTGCCACCTTATGTCTATTTTGATCGTATTCATAGTTTAGTCACGATAGATAATATTTTGATTGTGACAATTCCAAAATCACTGCAACCTGGTGGAAAATTAAAACTTGACGTTGAATTACCAGAAATGCGCGTATGAACCACAGTGCGCAAATTACAAAAAACAACTTCTCACAAACGTGGAAGACCTAGCAAGAAATAATAGTACATAAACTCTTTTATGAAAAAAACATTAGCGATAGAAACCAGTTGCGACGATACTTCTTTGGCGCTTGTTACATACAAGGATGGGGGGTTTTTTGTTGAAAAAATCAAAGCGTATAGTCAAATTGATGACCACGAAAAATATGGAGGAGTAGTTCCAGAGATCGCGTTTAGGTTACATAGTGAACAGATTTTGGCGCTAGTGCAATATTTTTTGGATGATATACCAACAGTTGATTCTATTTCCGTAACGACGAATCCCGGGCTGGTGGGTTCTTTGCTTGTGTGAAAAACAGTTGCACATATGCTCTCTCAACAGTTCCAGAAACCATTGGTCCCGGTCCACCATATTTACGGGCATATTTTTTCTTTGCTGGTCGATAGAAATGTTTCAGAATTAGCTTTCCCATGGGTCGTATTGACGGCTTCAGGAGGACACAATGAAATTTATGTTGTGGATAAAAATATAGTAAGTGATTGAAAAGATAGGGGAGAGCTTCCTTTTCTTTTGGAAGATCTTGAAATAACGAAACTTTGAAAAACACTTGATGATGCATCAGGTGAGTGCTTTGATAAGGTAGCACGTATGTTATGATGACCATATCCTTGAGGTGCACGAATTGGTCAACAAGCGATCCAGGGGAAAAAGAATGTTGATTATGTTTTCAAAAAACCTATGATGAGTGATCATGATAATCCTTATGATTTTAGTTTTTCATGAATGAAATCACAGGCGTATACATTTCTTCAAAAATTAGAGAAGAGCTGAACACAGATAACAGAACAAATCGTTGCCGATATTTCATACATGTTTCAAGAAGCAGTGGTGGAAACTCTTTGAAGAAAATTGTTGCTTGCTGGTCGTACATACAATGCAAAAACGATAGGTATAACCTGATGAGTTTCAGCAAATGATAGATTGTTTGAAGTTGTCTCAAAAATGATAGAAGATGATTTTTTGAAGCCATTAAACGACAAAGCTATTCCAGAAGATACCCACATTCCAGCTCTTTTCCGCCCAGCACAAAAACTTTATTCAACAGACAATGCTGCGATGATATGAGTCGTGGGGTTGCTATCTAATTAATTTTGGTTTAATTGTAAATTAGGTGTGGTTTTTTTCTAGAATTTATTAGTTCTAATA
>CAZMFL010000049.1:0-7351 GCA_964565575.1 uncultured Candidatus Peribacteria bacterium | reverse complement strand
TGAAGTCGTAACAAGGTATCCCTACGGGAACGTGGGGATGAACCACTTTTCTAACTATTAGAAAACAGAGTAAATACTTACTTGTAGGTCTGGCTTTTGCTCTTTACTATTCTACTGGTTTACTGTGAATTTTGAACCAAATAACTTTTGAAAAGCCCTTTGATAGGAATATCCGAGGGTTTTTTTCATTGTTTGAAATAAGTAAAAATAAATTTTTGTTGTATTCTGAACGAGAAACTCTTAATCGTTGATTGTATTATTTTGACGTGTATATGTCTATTTTCAGCAAAGATACATACAAAACGGATATGATTTTTGCTCGCTAAATGCAATAAATGGTGTGGATAATGATCTATAAAACAGCATATAGAAACTGGGTTTTAAGAAGATAAGGCACTCATGCGTCTACATGTTCCAAAAAATTCTGATCAAATAAGTCGTCACTATCACCCCAAAAAGATAGATTCAGAAAATAAAAACAATGGAAAAAATATTTTTCAAGGCATAATGGTCGGTTATCCAATTATACGTCTATATCTAAATGAGTTCATCAACTAATTCTTGATTATACTTTTGCATAAAACAGAAGATTAATCTCCATAAATGATCGAGGAATGTATCAAAAAGAACTATCACTATGGTTATTAAATTCTGAAAAAGCCATACTTCAGTTACAATTAAAACACGCTCTTGCGATTCTTACGTTATTAATGACTATTTTATTGTTATTTTCTCCTACACATAACACACAAAGATTTGTTAATTTGTCAATATGGATTTTCTATGATTTGCAATAATCGTTTTTTTTTTTTGATATTTCTTGTTTTAGGAGAGTGCTTTTTGGAGTATGATTTATTTGGAATATACTATTAGCATAGATTATATTTTTGCTTCTAACCTATTTCACTATGACAACAAACTCCTCAAAAAAGTCATTTACGCTAGTAGAGATGATTTTGGTAGTGGTATTTCTCGGGATTCTCGCATGAGTTATGGTTCCAGTTTTGGTTACTGCTGGAGGAAGAGCGAGAGATTCACAAAGGAAATATGATGCTAATACGGTCTCTACTTCGTTAGCATTGTACTTCAATGACTATCAAAAATATCCAATTTCATACTCTAACTGTAATGATGGTCCTTATTGTCAAAACTCGGGTGTCGCTTTGAATTCACCCAATGGATATGAGTATTCAAATGGTACAGGTAAATTTTTGAAGGGATTGTTTCCAGATTTCTTGAAAAGAATTCCTAATGATCCACTACAATCTGGGAATTCTGCAACAATAAATGATCAATATAGTTATCGTTATATTAACTACAGTGATGATGCAAAAGAACTTATTATGAGTAAATGTGAGGATGTAGGGTCTACTTGATTTGAGCTCTGAGTTGATTTTATACAATTTGATTACTTTCCAGAAAACCCAACATGGGGGGATTTCACTCGTGCGTGTCCTTGATGAACAGCATTTGACTTTGCAATAGATCGTACGAGATATAATGTAGACGACCTAACTCGTTGATATTTCTTTTTCGGTGATAAGAGGGGAATGAAAGAACTTGTAAAATGAGAAGAACCACCGCAACTAATAGGAACTGGTTCTACACCAATTGATGGTGTCTGTGGAACAGCTACCTGATCTGCGTATATAACAACGCCAACGACGAATCTATGTCAGGACTGATTAACACCTTCAACTATTTCTGGTGCGAATGGAATATGGACATGGACGTGCGTTGGAGCAAATAGCTGAACAAATGCATCGTGTGCATCCAAAGAAACACCTGCGTGTGGAACAGCTAACGGACAATCATATGAACAAAATGCGACTATTCCTACACCATACTGTGCGAGGTGAACAGCCAGCACAACACCTACTTCTAGTACGGCATGAACACAATCGTGGAGTTGTACACAATTTAGTGCTACTGCGAACTGTTCTTTAAGTGTGACTGCTCCTGCTCCAATCGTGCCTGGTGTATATTATACATGAAATAATATAATGGTAACTGATGGAATAAATACCTATGTGATAGCAGATAGAAATCTCTGAGCAACGCAAGTAGGGACAGGTCCAAGCTCGTACTGATATTACTATCAACGAGGGAATAACTTTGGATTTTCAAGCGACCCAACTGTTACCTTGACTCCAAATAGTACAACTAAAGTGGATGCTAGTGCAAATAGTCCAAGCAACCCCTATAATAGCGGTATGTGGATCTTATGAACTTCTATGTATAGTTATAATTGGTCAATTATAGATAATAAAAATCTATGGGGGGATACTGATAATACTTCTGTAGCAAGGAGGTGACCATGTCCTTCTTGATATCATGTGCCATCACAGCCAGAAATGATTTGACTGTATACCACATGGGTAAAAATCTACTCTGGTCACGCAATGTATACGGCCGGCAGGTGATCTTTATTTAGAGACACTCTCAAATTACCAATGGCAGGAGTCCGCCATTATGGTTCAGCAACGTCAGTTGATAATCAGGGGGCTGTCGGCGTATACTGGTCGTCTAGTCCTGCTGGGGTTAGCGCTCTTCCTATGAACTTCTACTCTTCCAATGTAAGTATGACTATAAATTATTTTCGCACTTATGGTTTTTCTATCCGTTGTTTTAAGAATGAATTAACATTACCACCAGTCAACGCAGTCTGCGGCTCTGCAACCTGATCAGCATATATAACATCTCCTAGTACAAACCTCTGTCAAGATGGGTCAACTCCTGCTAGAAGTGCAGGAGCGAATGGAACATGGACATGGACATGCGTTGGAGCAAATAGCTGAACAAACGCATCGTGCGCATCCAAAGAAACACCCGCGTGTGGAACAGCTAACGGACAATCATATGAACAAAATGCGACTATCCCAACGCCATATTGTACTAGGTGAACAGCCAGTACAACACCTATTTCTGCTACGGTATGAACACAATCGTGGAGTTGTAGTCAATTTAGTGCTACTGCGAACTGTTCTTTAAGTGTGACTGCTCCTGCTCCAATCGTACCTGGTGTGTATTACAGATGAAATGATATGATGGTAACTAATGGCACAAATACGTATGTAATAGCAGATAGAAACGTATGAGCAACGGTAGTAGGAATAGGTCCTGCATCGTATGGATCCTACTTTCAACGAGGGAATAATTATGGATTTGCTAATGTTGGGACTGTTACTCCAAATAGCACCACCCCAGTAAATACTAACTGACTAAACACATATACTAGTAATATATGGTTTTACAGTCCTACATACGATTTAGGGGACTGGTCAATAACGCAGAATGACAATCTACGACCAGCGGGAGGACAGTGACCATGTCCAAGTGAATATCATCTACCAACATATGAGGAGTGGTGATGACTAATAAATGTACGAGCATCACTACCAGGTAAATCAACATCTAATTGAACATTGTTTAGTACTGATCTTCTCCTACCTAAAGCAGGTTACCGCGAGTTCAATTCAGCCTCGTCAGTCTACAATCGAGGAAACGGCTGCTACTGGTCGTCTACTCCGTACGCCATGAACACCTACAACACAGTTTTCAATTCGTCCATTGTGAGCGCTGCCAGCAACACTGCTCGTGCGACCGGTTGCCCTGTGCGTTGTTTTAAAAATTCTAGTTATATCTCTACTGCACTAATCAACGCTGTCTGTGGAACATCCATATTATCAGCATATATAACTGCTCCTACTGCAAATCTTTGTCGAGATGGATTAACTCCTACAACCACTGCTGGCACTAATGGAATATGGGCATGGACATGTATGGGAGCAAATGGTGGATCTAACGCATCGTGTGTATCCAAAGAAACACCAGCGTGTGGAACGGCAAATGGTAATTCGTATGTACAATATGCAACAATACCAACGCCATATTGTGCAAGGTGAACAGCCAGCGCTACGCCTAGTTCTGCTACGACATGAACACAAACATGGAGTTGTACACAATTTAGTGCTACTGCGAACTGTTCTTTAAGTGTGACTCCTTATACTTCGCCCAAACCACCAATAGTACCGAACTGGTAACGGCTTTATCAATGCGGTTGGAGTTACTCCTCCATATAGTGCAACAATAGTGGACACTACTGCATTTGGGCCAAGTAATCATTACAGCAACAACACTTTAATTATGTGATTATACCTCCGATTTAAATGAGTTTTCTCTTTTTATCATAAAGACACCACTCTAGTAGTTTCCTTCCTATTACTATTCTTTGGAAATGATCATTGTCGAGATTGAGTATATGCTTTTGCATGAAGAGGGGGGAAATAGGGTAAATAGCGTAAATTATCTCACATAATTCATAATTACAAAGTTTATTTATTAGTGATTTTGATTGGTTGAGGTTAACGACTATAGCAATTTATCTTATTCTATTTTCCAAAAAGGATGCGCACGTGAGAAATCATATGTGCATTTTTTTTCTTCACGATCTCAGAATAAGTTCGGTTGATTATATATCTTTTCTCTATATCTTTTTTCCTATCTCTTTTCCTACGCATCTTCCTGTAGACCGCGCAGATTGAAAGTTGAATCCTCAGGTGACTCCATCAATATCCAGTATTTCACCTGCGAAGTATACTCATGGACAGATATTGCTTTCCATCGTATGTGGGTTAATCTCGCTTGTAGATACTCATCACGCACTCACGAACTCATCTCATGGCTTGCGAGCTATGAGTGTGATAGGAAATCCATTTCCCAAGAGAGTAGCGAGGCGTTTTTTTTGGTCGTTTGAAAGATCTGAGAGTTTTATGGTTGCTGTGTTTGGGATAGTTAGAGATTCAGCTCTATTTTTGTAGGGAAAGTGGACTTCTAAAAAATACATCACTCGACGCTTTGGAAAGTGCTCTTCCAATATTTTGTCTAGGTGCTTCCTAGGGTCTTCAACTGTTTTTGCGGTCAATTCTTTGAGCCATCGTTCATATCAGTACTCGGCGCGTGGTTTACAATAGATGATTTTGGGTTCTTTGTCAGATATTTCACTATATGGGAAGTGTGAGGATAACGCGAATGTCGCTGGTCAGGAAATACCAAAATGTGTGAAGAGTATTGGTCAGGAAACACGAGCTTCATCCGCCCAGAGAGTAGTATTGGGAAGACTAATGCCAGAGCATTTTTTGAGCCGTTCTTCAGCAACCAAAAAACTATTTAACGATGGCCCAATTGGTGTGATGGTATGTCATAGCGATTGTGCAAGTGTATATCAATCACCAGTAGAACCTGTTTTCCCATACGCATTTCATCATGTGGTGATCACAACGAAATCAAAATCATATGTTTCCTTGTCGGTCGTTATAACAAAATGATCGTTTTTTTCAATAGAAACCACACGTTCGGTGAAGTGTACTTGTACATTATTTTCTCTCAAAATCTTCTCAAACATGGCGACAACATCATCTCATTTGTCACTTACAGGGAAACAGCGCATGTCATCTTGGCAGTAAATAGGGCAGTCGTGGTCCGCGCATCGCTGTTGCATTTTGCGAGGTCAAAACTGCGATATCGCATCTGACAAAAGATCTCGTCAGCGAGTATATTTGGTTTGTAGGTCTTGTTTTTTGTAGAAACCAGTCGTGATGTTACATCTTCCTCAGCCACTAATGCGGATTTTGCTCCCAAGCTGTGCGTTTTTTTCAAAGATGTGAATCTCGGCTTGTGGAGATCATTCTGCGAGCGTTGCCCCAGCCATAAGTCCCGATGCGCCTCATCAAATTATTGCTATGCGTTTCATGATGGTTATATGAAATAAAATTCTAGACCGGTCTTGGGTAGGTTATTCTCTCCCGAATGTCAAACTCTCCGATGCGTACGTGCCAAGCTCGCTGAACGGTTGTAAGTGCGCTATTTTTTTGTTTTCAATTGTTTGATGAATTCAAATATTTCTTTCAAATCAAATTCGAAATCCTTTTTCAATACTGGTTTTAAATCTGTTTCTATTTGTTTGTAAAGAAGATCAAAGCTTTCATCAATAGTATATTTGTGATTTACTTCTTTCAGTTTTGTTTCTATCAAATCCTCAATTCTTTCAAAATCGAATTTTGCAAAATTCTTGATATACCAAACATCAAAGAAATCCCTAATTGCTGGTTGAGTTCTGGCGAGACTTGCTCTTGTCTTTTCTGCTACTATTTCATCGAATTCCATGCATGTGATAGCGTGCTGTACAAAAATACTTTCCTCCATGGTCTTGCTAATGAAGATGGATTTTATGTATTTATTTGCAGGTTCAATCTCTAATCTTTCTTTTGCCGTGATATCTATCTGAATGTTCTGAGGCGAATTGTCTATGAGCGAACTATACGAAAAATTGAAAATTCATTGTCTGTCCTCGTTATATTTTGTTCTTTGATTTGTGATTTTCAATCAAAGAATAGCCAAATCTTTTGTTAATCTCTGTTTGTAGTTTTCTAAAATTGTCTTTCTTTCTGTCCTATTTCATGTATTGATTACTACAAAATCTAAATCCTCACTCAATCTATAATAATCAAGATAAATCTTGTTCAGACAGGTTCATCCTTTAAAAACCAATTCTTCATAGTGTTTTCAGATGAAAATCAAAATAACTGTCAAAAGAAAATCTTTTTCAAGCTTATATGCGTCAAACCCATACCTATTAGACAATTCCAATATTTCCAAAAAATCTTTCTTGGAATAATCAAACTCTATTCAAATGAATTTTTTGATATTGTTTATATACATTTTTCTATGTTTTTTACTTTCTGTAAAGTGGATTTGATCGGATATTTTTTCATCATTTTGACTAAATTTTCTCTATCGAGCAATTTATAGCTATCCACGAAAACCCGATCGTTGTACGAGCTATATGTCCTCACAAATTCAAGAAAGCATCTTTCTTTATTCATGAAATACAGATTGTGATAATTGATCATTTTCGTCTCTTTTCCAAAAAGGAACTCCTTTTTTACTTTTTTGAAATCATATTTTATTCAAAGGATCTCAATTTCCTTGGAATAATGGAGATTGTATACGGTGAAAATGTTGGAAATTTGACTTGTAAATCCATATCTATTGAACAGATTTGGTCATCAAAACATATAGTCTTTGAAATCCATATATGTCGCTCAAATGATATACGGATTTTTAATGGTTCTGATTTGATTATTGTAATATCGCTTACCGTTTTTTATCACAGAAATATAGCCAAGATTGGATAAATCATCCATTTTATATGTATATCAAAATCTTTTTACTAATTTATCTAAAAAATCTTTTTTTAGAATCTCTTTGTTTAAACCACACAATTTTTCTCTTAATATACTCATTTATTGATAATTATTTGTAAATATTTAGTTTATCTTTTCCGATAAAA
>CAZMFL010000048.1:0-7463 GCA_964565575.1 uncultured Candidatus Peribacteria bacterium | reverse complement strand
AGAGTATTTTTCACAACGTCCGCAAGATCTGAAAACATAAGATCTGATATGTCTTTTGACATTGAGTTAATCTTTCTCATGACAATACCCACTTTACCAAGTTTGAAATATGCATTTACTCTGTAAGGAGTTCCATCATTTGAAACATAAGAAAAATCTGCTTCTTTGTCGCCAACAAACTTTTCATACGCTTTTTGATTTCCTTTCATGAGATGTTTTAGCATGATCTCAACATACTCCTCAGGTAGTTTTCCAATTTTATCATGTTTCTTGATTTCACCATTGATTCTAAAAGCTATATAGTCTTCAGCACCAATATGAACATCAGAAACAGTTTCGTTCGCAGAAATCGTTGACAAAATTGTTTCAATGTTGATCTCTTTTTCAAAATTTACCATTTGTATTACCTATACAGATAAAAAAGTATATACCACAATAATACACGAATTTGTAAATTTTGTCATAAATATCAGTAATTTTACCTTGGAAGAAACAATTTTCCTATTCCCAAAGTTAAAATTATAAGTATAGTATGTGTATAATCCTTAAATGTATGTAATTTATCCCATACTTCTTGAGTGGTTTGTAATTCTTTTAGGTTTTTGGGAGAAATAAGTTCTTGTGATAAAAGAGACGAAAGATAGTCTACATCCTTCAAAAGTAAGGGTAGTAGAAAAGCATATTCAGTAGGATTTGAGAAAAAATGTTCTTGGTTGTGAAACAACAATGATTTCGCTTGTTCGTAATCGACAAATGCATTTTTGCGAAAGTAGACAGTGCGATCAAAGATAAATAGGATTTTATCTATCCGTTGGTTTATCCGTCTACAAATTTTTTGTTCATGGTTGTGTAGCATAAGATATCACAGTACCAACAATGCGATACAAGTAAGATAAATATAGAGATAAACCATCGTGATAATTTTATAGATAAATTGTTAGTCTAAAATCGCAATAATTTCATTTTGTCTAGCAAGAACGGGGATTATATTTCTCATAAAGAGTGGGATTTTTTTGCTAATGAACGCTTTAGAGAGCGGTTTTTTCTTGTATATATCACCGACCTGCGGATAGCGAATAAAAAGCGGAACTCATTTTTGTAGCAAATCTGTGGGTATAGTATAGATGTTTTGGTCAAATTGCAAGATTCAACTATGGGTAATAAGTTTCTTCGTTGGGATGACTTGTTTCCAAAAATCTTTTTTCCCATCGATAAAATGCATGGATTCGGGGGTTTTGAAAATATACATTCACCCCACGAGCATGTGTCATTTCTCATCTCAGGAAGCGAAATCAAGGATGTTTTGTGCTATTTCTTGGGTTGCGTATATTTTTTTGGTTTTTTTTAGAAGCTGAAAGATGGTGTCTTTTGTAAAATAAGCATGGAGAAATTCTAGATGAAATGTGGCGCCCCGATATTTATTTGGGTGATGTGTGATAATAGCATTGGAGTTTGTGCTGGGAGTTGGTCAACTTTGTGATAGTTTTTCATAGACAGATTTTCGTGAGTTGTTTCGGTTGTCTTCTCATCTATCGTGCATAGTATAAATCTGCGGAAAGATTGTATTTCTCAGTTTATTTCTGGCTGTTATGTCTTGAGCGTTGGTTTTGTCGATGAAGTAGGGAATAGAATGTGTATCACAAAATTGCTGAATTGCTTTTTTGGAGTACTCTAAAAGCGGTCTAATTTGTATGTAATTGTGCTTCGCGTTTTGTGGTTTGATAGATAAAAATCATGGTAGATTCGCTCCACGAACCATATTCAACATAGTGGTTTCTATGCGGTCAGTAAGATTGTGTCACAAAAAAAGATAGGTAGCGTGGGTATCTTGCATAACCTCATCAAAAAACACATAACGCAAATCACGCAATTTGGTTTCTGAGAGTCACTTCGTGGGTTTTTGGAGATTTCGGTAAAATGTATTTTTTTTACAATATTTTTCCAGAAAGTCATGCTCTTGAGCTGATTCTTTTCTTTGTCCGTGATTAAAATGCGCAACACAAATACTGGCTTGATTTCGTTTTTGGTGATCAAAATATTTTTGTAATATCCACAAAAGCGCCATACTATCAGGTCAACCAGAAACTCACACAACAATTTTCTGTTGATTTGGGATGGTGTTTTTTAGTTGTGTAAAAACAGATGAAATAATATCAGTACGCATAGGATATATGTATCTATATTTGAGTATTTTGCAAGAGGACGTAATTGTTAATGAATAATTGTTAATTGTTAATTGTTAATGGGTGGGGTGGGGTGATTTTTATACAAATAAAAAGGTTCTTGCATAGATGATTGAATATGATGAGTCGCTTATCAAGGAGAAAAAATGGCATTTTACTGGTCTTCTCCTTATATTAATATGGATCCATATTCTTATGATCTTTATTTTGACGAATTTCAATTTAATTTGTGAGGTATCCAACGTGATATGGGTGCCTCCATCCGTTGCTTCAAAAACTAACCAACCATTATTTTCCATCCACTTTTCCTTGATTGAAGCTTTTTAAAGACTATACTTAGTTTTCGTTTTTATAAGTATAGAAATCACCATGCAAGCGTATCAACGACATATTAAAGTAAGCGATCTCCTTCGCGCGCCAGGAAAGAGTGACGATATTGATTTTTCTGATAGAATGATACCTGATCTACCAAATGTTCTCGCTCCAGGTGTTTCGTGAAGTATTCGTCTTACTTCTCTTAACAATAGATGTGTAGAAGTTATTTTGGAAAACATATCGTGTAAGATTGAATACATATCTGATATTTCAGGCGAACCGTTTGAAAAAGAAATTTTGTTAGATTTCTATGAAGCGTTGTTTTGTTTCCCAGAAAACCAGTGAGATAAAGAAACAAATTTGGATGTATATACATCGTACGCTGATATTTATGATATTGAGGAAAAAGATACATCAGTAGACATTTTATCTTGCATCACAAATGCGATAAAGAGTCAAGAACCTTTAGTGAAAATGAAAGATGATGAAAAAACGTCAGAATGATGAGAAATTGATGAAAATTATTTATAAGGTTTTTGAAAATTTTACACAAGTTAACATCTTAACATTTTTTTAACGTTTGAAAAACTAGGTACTATAAACAGAATTTCTATGTTAACATTTTTTTAAGAAGTCGTCATTATTATTACTATATATATTAGTATTATATATTTCATATAATAATTAAGGAAGTTTTTCTCCACAATTTCTACAAAAAATATCTTTTCATTTATCACAGATAAATAAACAATTTGGACAAACCAGATCGTCTTCATCATCATCTTTTATATATTTGATTGTATCCAAAAAAGTAACTATCGTGATCGATGTGAGAATAGAGATAAAGATAGGTCAAATAAAAAGAAGGAGTGATCACAAAAACCCTCATAGAGGTGTTATGGCATTTCCAGAATTGTATCATACCATAAATAATTTGGTAGCCATCCATCGCATTGAGTGAGGTATTGTCATAAATTCAGGATTGACTTGTGATTCCAGCGCATACATACTAAATGATCACACTAACCATACAACGAGAAAGAAAATTCCTCCAATTTTGAACTTATAGAGGTTTTCTGTTATAGCTTTTTTGAAGTTTTTGACAAAGACACTATGTTTTCACACTCTAAACAACCTAAGAACTCTTCACAATCTGAAAGCAACGAGTATCGCAAAAAAATTATCAAAATGTAAAAAGCTTATTATAAAAAACGGTAATATCGAAAGGAGATCTAAGAATGTGTAAAAATTAAATAAAAATTTGTATGAAAATTTGGAAAGATACCAACGAATAAAAAAATCTACAAGAAAGAAAAATGAAAATACGATCTCACTGATGATCACATAATCGAAGTAGTTATCTCATGGTTTTATCGCTGAGGTCAATGAAACCACTAAAATAGACAAATATGTGACAAAAGTAAATACAGACGATAATCTGTCTCATCGCTCAGTTTTCGGATAGTCAATGTGAATTTTGTAGTTTGGATCGATAAACATTTTTTATGTTTTCTATAAGTGAATAGAGAATACATAACTATTATAATCAAAGCAGTTTATTACAAAAAAAAACATACTTAGTTTTCACTAAAATGTGATATAATAGATGTTTTTTATCAAATAAAGAGAAGCTACGCTTATTTGCAGAAATTAAAGTATAATGATGATTAATGATTAATGGTTAATGATAAGCAGTTTTTTTTCAATTAATAATTCATAATTAAAAATTAATTAACGCCCACTGCTTCGTCTTTTTTCTTTCTGCGAGCAAAGAATTGATCTTCGTTCAGAGGTATATTTTATGCAAAATGCGGTAATAGTGCGATTTTTTCTTTTGGAATACCCCATGAGAGGTGAAGGACGTCTATCAAAAACACACTAGGGACAAACCATATATCAATAATTTTAGACAGTTTTTTTTGGATAATCCATAGACTTATAAATTTGAAAAAAATAAGAATTTTATTCCTGATACCTACTCATTTACTCAAAAACCCACTAAGAGAGAACTCTGGAATGTCTTTGGTTGAGTATAGTTTGGATGGGTATGGATGGAAATATCACAAATCATGTACCATAAAAACCTTTTTAGATTTCTTCGGAAGATGATATAATACAGTCCATCAAAGATAGCGTAGTAGACTATGAAATCGAATTACGTCATAGTGTTTTCAATTATTTTTTTCTGCAAACTCTCTGAGTGTTTGTTGGAGTTTTTTGAAAGAAATAATATTAAAAGCAGTTGAAAAAAGTCACCAAAATGAAACCTTTTTGTTGTGTCCAAATAAATCAACCGTATATCAATTTTTTTCAAGAAGGTATTTGCTTTCTCGTAAAAATAGCTCTATACCTCATATTTTACTTGTGAAATCTGATACATGAAGGATAGATGTGTGGTCTCCGAAATATTTTTGTATAATAGAAATCCATATTTTTTTGTCGTATGGGAGTGTCCTTTTTTGAATTTCTGTTTTGTTAGGATGGAGATTTCCTAGGATAATGTTTTTGCAGATTTGATACAACGATTCTGCAGGAGTGGATTTTTCAATAGCGAGCCACGGATCCATAAATTGTGCCAATCATCATTTGGAAAATCCTATAATAGGAACCCCATATTGCAAGGATGATAATGCTGATTTTCAAAATGTTTCTACCACAAAAGATGGTGTTAGACTATAATCTGCTTGTCTTAAGTATGGCACGATTGAACTCATAGCTGCTCGTCCATGATAGACTATATTTCTATTGTTTTTTGATGCTAATATGCAATTTGTGGCGAGTTGTCCATCGCCAAATATATCTAGACGCCGTGTGTTAATTCATTCTTTTGAAAGACGAGAAAAAACCTCAAGGATGAGGTCAATTCATTTTTCTTGTGTTGTTCTTCCAAAGAAGATAAAATTAATCATTTACTAAAAATATCTTTTTTGAGGCGTTTTGCAATGGGAGTAGGTGATGGAAAATCTCTATTAGTGAAATGGTGGATGGTTAGTTTTTGAAGCAACGGATTGACATACCCATGCTACGTTCTGTAGAGCTTATGTAAATACCGTTATCAATAGATGGCAAATAAAACACCATAAAATAAGATGTTTTTCCATACGAGGCAGTGTTAGGAGTAGAAGACCAGTAATAACCATGCCTTCACTGACCATAGTTCGTAGCATAATCACGGGAACGATTACCTACCAGTGGTAATAGTAGTGTATTTCCTAAAAGGTTTCAGTTGTTATTAGTAGTCATATATATATTTTTTCGAGTTGTTATTAATCACTGTCGTTCTTGTTGGGTAGGTACGTGATATCAGTTAAAACAAGGTCATTGTGTTTTTTCTGGCCGTATGTTATGGTTTGTGGGGATAGCCCAATCTGTGGGATTACCTGAAACACGAATAAATGTACCACTATTGTACTGATTTGGTTCATAAGTAGACACATTTACTTTCGTAATACTTGTAGTAATATTAGCACTTGGATCACTTGGGAACCCATAATTATTCCCTCGTTGAAAAAATGATCCATAAGATGCTGATCCAGTTCCAGGTGCCGATGCTCATATGTTTCTATCCATGATTGTATATGTATTAGTTCCATCAGAAACAACTAAGTCTGTTCAAAACTGTGTTATGCCTAATGGTGCCTTGCCTCATAGGGCATAAGAATATATCAATCATTTCCCTACTTTTTGATATCATCCTTGTTTATCTGAGTCTATCACCTCTGTAGCATTTGTTGTATTTCCCTTCTTCGATTCCATCAGTGCAGTAATTGCATATACCGTTCACCCAGTATTTGTCCAGTATGCGAATGAGTCTCCTGTCACCTGTATATTACCCGGTAGACCTAAGATAGCTACTGTTCATTTCCCTGGATCTGTTGGGATAGTAGACAGGTATGGTGCTATTGCATTCGTTACACTAGGAGTGGCGATACTTGTTCATGGTGCGCCTGTTAGGGTGGCTATTGGATAAGGACTTCCAATTTCTTGTGCATACAATTCTACTGCACTAGAGATTTGACTTACCTTCACCATACGACCAGAGTCACTTGCTCTTTCTCTCGCGCCTACCAATCTGGGTACTAAAACACCTGCGAGTATACCGATAATTACGACCACAACAATCATTTCTATCAAAGTAAATCAAGAACGACGAAAATATTTTTGCATCTGATTGAGAAAAAAATAAAAACGGTTTATGGTAGTGTTATACCGAACGCTAAAACTTTCTCTTGAGAAAGTTTTATATATCTGTGTATAAAAATAAAGAGTATTATTATATTTAACTATGATTAGTTGATACTGAAGCAGAATATGGCGAAGTTGCTAGAGATATCGGCTGTTGTGTATTGTGTAAAAACTAATCGATAAAAACGGCAAAATATATCTAGAAAATATTGAAATAATACATGAATTTTTGATTTATTGCGACAGGCTATGAGATTATTTTAGATTATAGGAAAATTAAAATATAACGGCGTCTATAATCTACCTATGCTCTTCACTTCGTCTTTTTTTTCTGTGAGCAAAAAATTGAGCATCGTTCAGAGACATATTTTATTTCCACATTCCAACGACAAATTCTCATTTTATGATTAATTCTCCTGATTTTATTTTATCTAAGAGTTCTTTAGGTGTTCAGAGTATTTTTTGAGCAAACATTTTGCTAATTTCACGAGAAATATAGATATTTCCATCAAATCATAGATTATCTACTTCTTGCAAAAATTTCTCTATTCTGTGAACCGACTCGTAGAAAAAATGAGGTTTAGCGTCTGGATTTTGGCTGGTATCGCAACCAGTGATAATTTCCTTTAACATCGTTTGTCTCCCTTTTTTCAATGGTAAAAACCCATCGAAAACAAAACTACTCGTGTCAGTATACGCGCTTACGATAGTGGGAATGAGAGCACTAGCGCCTGGTAAAACCTCAAATGATATATTATTTTCCCACGCGAGCTTGATGAT
>CAZMFL010000047.1:0-7881 GCA_964565575.1 uncultured Candidatus Peribacteria bacterium | reverse complement strand
CAGCTGCTGGTGCTGGTGTTTCTGTTTTCGCTGGTGTTGCTGCAGGTGTAGTCGTTGCGGTTTCAATAGCAACTGCTGGAATTTTTATTTCATTTGCTTTCCCATCAATAGTCACGGTAACTATGAGATCTTTTATTGTATCTCCAGCTTTCTTGTTGTTTCGGTTAATGGTAGGATCTATGCTATATGTCGCTGTTTTTCAATCAGGAATTTTGATCCATTTTTTATAATCTGTTTCAGCAGGACTCGTTCAGGCATTTAATGTGTATGGCCCTTTAGTAAGCTCTATTCATAACTTATTCGCTTCTACCTTACCTTCCTTTGATTTTTTATACTCTTCTAGCGCTTTCTCTAAAACATGAGCTACAATATCTTCGGTAGAGAATATATACTTGTTGTTTTTAAGAAGTTCTTTGATTGAATTTGGTACTTCTATTTTGTTTAATAATCATTCTACTGTTTCCGTTCTTTTTTCTACTGTCAAATTCCCAAAATTCAGCGCTGGGATTTTATCTTCGTTGCCTGGTTCTTTTGTAACGAGCATCGTACTCACAGCTGTTGCAAAAGAAGGAGTGCGTAGATCGCTTTCTATAAATTCTTTCATAAGATTTCTTGATGCATCAAATGCACTTCAATCTGAATTTGTAACTTTTCCAGTGGCGTCTATGTAGATTTTCTTATCGCCAACAGGTATTTCAGTTAGATTCATATTTCCAGCTGGTGCTTGTGGATACTCTTGCAAGTTTCAATTTTCGTCTAATTTCTTAATCGTATAAGTATAAATACCTGTTGTGTTGTCTATTGTTTTTGTACAAACTACATTGTCTAGTAGTCTGAAGTAGTTGGTATCAATGTCTCTATCAGTTAGGTCTTTATCTAAAGAGATAGGTTCAATAGATCCACCATTTTCTTGGATTTTTTGTATATTGTCTTTGTATGCATCCACACCAGATTTTACAAGAGGTCTCTCAAGGAGTTTTTCTATTTGTTTTTTGTCTAGACCGTAGCTTTTCCCAAAAAATTCTAGTATGCTTTTTCATCGTTTCGAGTTATTTAACCAATTGATAACCATTAATGCAATTTCTTTTAATGGACCAAGGTTATCTAGCTGTTTGAGCATAATATCAAGTTTTCCATTTGCTAATTTTTCTTTCAGATTTTTATTATCTTTTTTTCCTGGTTCTGTATTTACTTCTGGTAATCACTTCACAATCTCATTTAAATTTTTTGCAAGATTTGATAATTGTTCAGGAGTAGGTGTTGTTTTTGCATCTAAATTTAAACCTTCTTTGTTGATGATAACATTTGGGTCAAACGCCTTGTTTTTATCACTTGGATCTCCTAACAATCAGGCAAGTAAAGCTTCCGCTCATTGAGTGTTGTTTAGATATGAAAATGTGTTTTCAAAGGCATTGCCTAAGACTGAAACTATTGTTTCATTTCTTTTGTCTTTTCGCGCTAAATCGAGAGACGAGTAGTTTAGTTTATTGGCTCAATCTTTGATTGATTTTCTGCTATTTTCAATATCGAAACCTCATTTTTTGAGTGTTTCCTTGATAAATATTGATAAATTTTTCTCTATTGTCGCTAGATCAGTAGAGGGCTGTACCATAGCTCGGATTCTTTCAGCAACATCGCTTGAGACTCCTTTTAGTCCTGATTTTTCTGTAGAATTTGTTTTTTGTTTTGGCGCAATGATGTTTTTCATCGCCATGAAGAGATATGCCTTCTCTTGTATCTCTACATCAGCATTTCCATTGGATTTTCATATTTTCTTTTTTGCTTCCTCTACAAGTTTATTCAAGATGCTATAGGTTAAATTGCTGATTCTTTCTGGAGTTAACTTGCTTTCTATTTCCTCCTTTGTTCTATTTCACAATTCGTTTAGTATTGTTGCACCTTTTTGATCTTTTCCAATTAATCTTTTACTTTTCAAAAGTTCTTTAGTTATGTTTTCCGTAATCATACTTTTGAACGATTTTTCCATGCTATTAAACATGTCAGTAAACGTCTCCTTGATGTTATTGGCTTTTAGAAATTCATCGAATTTCTGTATTTCGGTTTTTGTGGGTTTTTCTGAATTTGTGCTGTTGTGTGTGGTTTCTGGGGTTTGTTTTGTTCCTTTATTATCTACTTGGTTTTGAATTCCAACAGGTAATTTGTTTTTCTCCGTTTGTAGTTTTTCAATAAATTTTATAACATCGCTTTCTAATTCTTTTTTATTTGGAGTTGCAAATGTAAATTCTAGCGGTTTTGGTTGTTCTGCAATTTTTGGTATAGTAAGGCCTGCATCCGATGATGGCTTATTCATGCTTTTTTTATAGTTCTCCAAGGAACTTATGATTGTATTTAAAGCTTGCTCATATTTTTCTTTATATTCTGTCGCACTAAAAAATTCATTAATATCTTGTTCATTGATTTTTTCTGCTACTTGCTTAATGTGTTCTGCTTCTGTTTGCTCAATTTTTCAATCAGCTATCTTGTCGACAGCTTGTTGTATATCGGCAGATTTTTTAACTGTTTCTGTCATCTTTCCTATTGTAAACTAAGTAAAAGTTCTTCAGCTGACTGCTGATCTTGTATTGTATCTTGAAGTTCTAATTGTTTCATTTTCTCTAGACGGTCAGCTACTTTGAGCATAAACTCTTGTGCGGATTTGTTTTTTACAAATACGGCCATCTGTCTAAAGAGCTCAACCAATGCATTGATTGCCTGATTGTCTAATGCGTCTAATAACAAAAATTTCTTGAGGTCTTTGGCAAGATCCCATTTCCCATCTAATTTTTCTAATATTTCCAGAACAAATTGTTTTTTTGACATGCTTCAAGTATACTCAAAACCTCATTTTTTGGCAGTTTTTCAAAACCACTTGAACGTTATTGGAGAAAGTCGGCAAGACAATTCCTCAAAAAGTGATAAAATATGCTTGCTGAACTATAAATCACTTGCATTTTGTGAGCAAAAAGATAGAAATAAACGTCTAACCTGTGCCTTTGTAGTTCAATGGATAGAATAGGCCCGTCCTAAGGGTTAGATGTAGGTTCGATTCCTACCAGGGGCAATGAGACGATTAGGAGGCAATATGTGTACTTGCTAATCCGTCAACCATTCTTTTATTTATTTTATACATTACTAACACATGAACGAAGAACTCAAAAAATTTATTGAGCCATTCAAAAGAGCAGCAAATGACAACTGATCTCCAGAGATCCAGGTTGCACAGCTTACTTTTGAAATTGTAGAATTACAGGCTCATGTAAAATGACACGACAAAGATGTCGATGCCAAAAGAAGTCTATTGAAAAAGGTTGCAAGAAGAAGGAAATTCCTAAGGTATCTGAAAGAAAATGAACTTGAAAGATACAGCATTGTTGTCAAGAAACTTGGTATCAAAGCATAAAGGATTCTATTTGTGATATGCGGTCTAGAAAATTCTCTCACGAGAAAATTGCCTAGCTACGTGTTACAGATCTACAAATATTTTTATTTATTTTTTAACGTTTTATTTGTTGATGGCTAAAGAACAAAAAGCAAACCATCCTGCTTCACAATTTTTGTTTCCAATTATAAAAAGTGGACAAAAAGTGTCAGGTGTGGTTATCAAAAAAAATGATGCTGGCGTATTGGTGGACTGTGCAAACGGTGCATTTACAGGTATCATAATGTCAAAAGAAGTTAAAGATTTGGAAAGAGGTGGATATGACCTTTCTATTGGAAAGGCGTTGGAAGCTGAAATTATGGATACTGATATTAGATCAAAAGAAGGATATTTTATCGTGTCTATTACCAAACTTATCCAGTATGATGTATGGAAAAATATATCTGCTAAATTTAAAGAAGATGATGTTATCACTGTGATCCCAACGGAAGCAAACCTTGGTTGATTGCTCGTAGATATGCATGGTATCAAATGATTTATTCCATTGTCTCAACTTGCTCCAGTGAACTATCCGAGAGTTGAAGATGGTGATCAAGAAAAAATCTTTGAAAAACTGTTGAATCTCGTAGGTAAAGAATTTAGAGTAAGAATCATCAATCTTGACGAAGAAAACAAGAGAATTGTGCTTTCTGAAAGAGAAGCACTCAAAGAAGAAAGAGAAAAGATTCTTGCAAATATGAAGGTTGGAAATGAGTACGAAGGAACTGTTTCTGGTATCTCAAGTTATGGAGTATTCGTAACTATCGGTGGTGCTATAGAAGGTCTTGTACATATTTCAGAACTTACGTATGGACACGTTTCAAATGTTGATAAGTTAGCTAAGGTAGGACAAAATATGATCGTAAGAATTATTGGGTTTGAAGAAGGCAAGATCTCGCTTTCTGCGAAACAACTCAAAGATGATCCATGGAGTATTATTCCACAGAGATTCAAAATCGGTGATATTATTGAAGGAGAGGTTGTAAGATTTGTGCCATATGGTGTTTTCGTGAGAATCTTTGACGATATCAATGGTCTTATCCATCTTAGTGAACTCTCTGACAGAAACATACAAAATCCAGCTGAACTCGTAAGACTTGGACAGGTTGTAAAAGCTAAACTAATTGCGCTTGATCCCGCACAAAGGAAAATTGGTCTTTCAGTAAAAGCTCTAAATGCGTCTCCAACTCACGCTCCTGTTAAAAAAGCAAGAAGTTTGGATGATGTAGAAATGGAAGAAACAAAGACAGCAGAATAAACGATATTTTATATGTCTATACAGGAAAGTGGTGTCCAATGGATGCCATTTTTTTTATTCTTTCCTTGTTTTCTTTCCATAATTCATTATCACTGAATGTATGAAAACAACACTACGTTTTGGACAAACGACATGGATCCATTATGCATCGCCGAATGCAGAAGAGTTGCAGGAGTTTATCGAAGAATATGATTTCCATGAGCTGATCGCTGAGGATCTCTTGGATACATATGTACAGCCGAAAATTGATCAATATGACAACGATATTTTCATCGTTCTTACTTTCCCGAAGTACAATTTACAAACCAAAAAATATATTGTAAATGAGTTTAATGCGATCCTTGGAAAAGATTATATCATCACGATTAGTACATATGAAGCCAATCATATCGCGAAAATAGTTGAACAATACAAAGATGAGCTAGCAGAGTCTGATATAAAGGATGAAGAGGCATACAAGGTTTCGCCTTATTATATTCTCTATACGATTATTGATGAGATGTACAATAAGACGTTGAAAGCCCAAGCAAACGGCATGAAAGATATTGTTATATTGGAAAATAACATCTCTGAAACCGATATCACCAAACTTCCTTTGGATGATTTGATGAAAAAGAAGTGAAATACTACGTTCCTGAAATATACATTCTTACCTCAAAAAACAATTTTGATGGAAATCCAAAAAGCATGTATATGATTTTATGAAGGGGATCTTGATGTGTATTTCGAAGACCTTGAATCAAAACTTGATAAAATCCTCACAAATGCAATGGTAATGCATGAAACATTACAGTCAATAACAGAAACGTACGATGCGTTGGTAAATAGACAAATGAACTCGATTATGCGTGTATTGACACTGTTAACTGCAGGTTCTGCGATGATGGCTATTGTGACGTCATTTTATGGTATGAATGTGAAATTGCCGTATATGAATGCTCAGTTTGTGTGGGTGGTTTTACTCTTCGCAATGTTGCTATCAATTTGAGTGATGATCTTGATTTTTAAAAAGAATAAGTGGATGTAGGTGTGTATATACAAGATATATTTATTACCTAAAAAACCAGTAGTTATGCATTTAAAAAACATACCTGGATATGACTGAAATCTCGCTCAATTAGCTGAAAATATTGGAAACTTAGATTATGATGCTCTCGCAGAGTTGTTCGACTCACTTCAAAAAAAATTTGAAAAAGATGCAGTGCATGATCTTTCTAGGTGAGATCCACAAGTTGCAACACTACTACAAAATATTGGAAATTGAATAAAAGATATTTTAGAAAAAGATGTAGAACCACTAGCAAATTTGTGTAGGCCATACAATCAGAAAATTTAATCAATTTTGTTTCCTAAAAGCGATAGTATGAATCCGATATTACAAAAGCTCTACCGCAACGATACTACAACAGCAATAGAAGATATCCTAACAAAGTATGCACGTCAGTGATTTGCCGTGGTAAACTTTTTGTACTTCGCAAATGCTATGAAATATCATCTATTCGAAAATCTGCAACAACAGATCGATTTCGATTATTCTGATGCCCTCCTGCAAAGTGATTTTCTCTTGCCTGATGGTATCGCTTTACAGCTGTGGGACAAATTTGAAAACAAAAAGGAGCCCAAAACACACAATCTAAATGGCACTGATCTAACACCTGCGTTTTTGCACCATGTAGTTCAAAACTATGATATAGAGTTGTATATCGTTTCAGTATATGATGAAAAAATAGGGAAATGACCAGAACGATTGGAGAAATGAGTAGAAAAAATCAAAGAAATATATGGTATCCAAAGGATATACTCTTATCAAACACCATACTCACACAGGTGAGAGGATTATCCGTTTACTAGACGAGCCCAAGCACCCAAAGATGATACGACGGTTCGCGTTTTGTTACATTGTACTGGTACGCCATTTCAAGAAATTTGGACTACGAAAAATCTTGCTTGGTTTAAAGAAAAAAATATACTTGTGATGAACGTGGGTGGATTTATAGACTTTGCGTCATGATTTGAAAAGCGCGCACCAAAATGGATGGTAAAAGGTCGTGTTTTTGAGACGTTTTATAGATTGTTTACCAACCCCCAAAAAAATATAAAAAAGTTCCTCGTTATGTTCGGTGCTTTTAGAGTAATGGGCAAAAAAATCCTCTCGAAACTAAAAAAAATAAAGAAAAAAATACTTGGATAAAATGTATATACATTAAATTAGGCGTTTAGAACATAATAAAACACAATGAGACAACCAACATATTTAGTAATGAAACGCGCACTTATAGCGACCTTTTTGATTGCAGATATTTTCTTATGATTTGTATATACAACAACAGCATCAGTTTGAAAAATATACATAAATACGAAGTCTGTACAAAAAAAAATAGATAAGAAAGGGAACTCGTATGCTTTTTACAAAACGCCATCTATAAGTGTAATTCGGCCCAAACAATTCTCATTTCTTTTTTATCCCTATGGCACCACAGCGGGGAGTTTGGTTCGCAATGGAGATTGCTCAACAGCGCTAAATGGTACCTATTTTGGACGCAATCCTGACAAAACTTTTTTTCCAGCGGGAATCTGGTATGCCTTTGGTAGCCTGCTTACTCCAATCTATAAACCGGCGACAGATCCAAATTTACAGGTTTTGTTGTGATCTGATGGGAAAAAAATATCTTTTTTTGACAATAACACATTTGATTTCTCTGGAGCGTTTGCGCGTGGAGGAGACTGGATTTGGTATTTGAACTCTGGACCATGGCTAGTCCGTGATGGTAAGATAAACTATTCTGTGGTAGATTTTACATCACATTGGCAAAAGAAAACAACTAGAAGCGGTATTGTTACAAATCCTGACGGAAGCGTCTATTTTGTCGTTTCTACCCAAAATATTTCATTACCACAGTTTGTATCTTTTGTATTTACATCTGGCATATGAACGGGTGCATTTCAATTTGTAAATATTGATGGTGGTTCTTCTAGTAGTCTCAAAACTCCTTTTACCACCTTTAAATCCAACCAAAAATTACCGATATTTATTTGTATAGATTAATTTGCACAATGACAACACAAACCCCAAAATGATTATTGATTTTTATTTTAGGTGTGTCAGGATCATGAAAAGCAACGATGGTAACGCTATTGAAAAAAAACAATCCTATTATTCAAAATGTGCTTTCATGGAAGACAAGACCACTCAGAGAGTGAGAAG
>CAZMFL010000046.1:0-8187 GCA_964565575.1 uncultured Candidatus Peribacteria bacterium | reverse complement strand
CAACATATAGAGACATATCTTTCATTCTAGATAAAAGTGTAAGTCTAAACGAATATTTCGATCTTGTAAGAGATATTTGATGAGAGTTAGTAGAACAAGTAGAACTGCTTGATAAATACGAAAACGAACAAAAATTTTGAAAAGAAAAAATGAGTTACACTTTTAGAATCGTTTATAGAAGCTATGAAAAAACACTCTTAAATGACGAGATAAACATGATTCAAGATTCAATTAGAAAAGCAACAGAACAATTATTAAAAACCGAATTGAGATAATATAAATTGAAGGATAGTCATACAAAAACATTACTCGCAAGGGTAGTGTTTTTTACATTAAAATTCTGTAAAAAATTTTAGATAAAAAATTTAGGTAAGATCTTGAGAAAAAAAATACTGTGGATATTTCACGGTTAAAGGATGTAAAAACTCGCCAGTTTCTGTGTACAGTTGTGGAATAATACCTCTTGCAACTCATCTTTGACATGCTTGAAAAAAATCATGAAGAGATTCTTTGTCCCAAAAAAAATCGCTGATAATGATTTGCTTTTCATGTTGATAATCAGATGCTTTTGGTGGTAGTTTTACAATTTTTGTTTTAATTGGATCTAATTTTCCTATTTCTGCACTAAGCGTGATTTGTTCGATAAGTTCTTCATATCGTTTTTTGGTAGATTCATACAATCATTTTTTCGAATTTTGATTTGCAACGAAAACCATATATCACGCAATTTTTTTTTCTTCTTCAAACGTATTTGTCATAAGCTTGTTAAAAGTAGCAGTTTTTTTCCAATTAACAAAACGAACATCATCACCGCTTTGATAATTTCTAATTTCATGTAATTCTTCTTTAGTTGTGCTATGAAAATTTAGTGTTGAAAAAAAAGAAATAATTTGTTTGATCAGCATCGGAAGGAGTGCAAAAAAGATATAAAAGAGCGGTGAATTTGTCATTCCAAATGAATAAATCGTTTTTTGTAATTTTCAAACTCGTTCCTGGATGATTTGATAAATGCAAGTTGAAAAAAGTTCGCTACCATTTGTATGCACAATGTATATACAAATCTTATTTGATTTTCTTCAAAAGCTCTTCCAACTTTTTTTTGTCGTTCCAAGGTCTTTTTCATTGGTTCGTAAGTTGAACATTTTCATGTCATTTGCCTGCACAGAGTACTATATCTCATGCTTGTGCTATTTCACATGCCATGCGTAAAGCTTCTTCTCTTTCAGGTAAAATCATAAAAGATTCACCCAAAGGCCTATCTATTCCAGCTTTAATATCTTTGATGATATTTAAACGAGGTTCTGTATCTGGGTCGTCATCAGTCACTATAACGATATCCGCAAGTTGATCAGCCAATTTTCACATTTCTGGTCTTTTAAATGTATCTCTATTTCCCGGTGCGCCAAATGCTAGAATTGTTCTTCATTTTCCCTTAATTGCATTGATATAATTGAGCGCTGATTTGAGAGCATTTGGCGTGTGAGCGAAATCTACAAAATAACGAACATTGTTGTGTATAATCGGTTCCATACGTCATACTACAGGTTGGAAAACCGCCATATCTTTTGCAATTTTTTCTTGTGGTATTCATAAAAGAAGAGCTACGCCTGTTGCCGCAAGAGTATTGTAAACATTATAGACACCTGGAAGCTCCATTTCAAAATTGGTTTGCTTTCCAAGATAGTTAAAAGAAAATGATGTGTGATTATATCATATCTGTATATTTTCTCCTTTAATCATAGAAGATGTATTTATGCTGTAAGTGAGCATTTTATCAAAAAACAACTCTTCAACCCATTTTCTTCCAAATTCATCATCTTTCGGCAAAATAGCCATTTTCGTTGGTTTTTTGTTTTTCATGACCTGAGTGAAAAGCTTTAATTTAGTTTTTGCATATTCTTCCATTGATTTGTGGTAGTCTAGATGCTCAGGAGTGATATTGGTTAAGACCGCCATGTCAAAATCAATATTTTCAAATCTATGTTGATGGATTGCGTGCGATGCTACTTCGAGAATTAAATATTCACATCATGCGTTCTTGGCTATTTCAATAATATTTCGCATTTTTATCGGATCTAACGAAGTCATTTTGTATGTGTTGGGAAAAGTTTCTGATCCAATCTTGATTGTGGCGGTACTAATCATAGCAGTTTTACCGAGGCTGTTTTGAAGAAGATGGTGGATAATGTTGCAAGTCGTTGTTTTTCCATCAGTTCCCGTTACTCATATAATAAACATATTCTTGGCTGGATTGCCAAAATAGAAGCAAGCGATTTTCCCATATATTTTTTTCCATCGATGATATATGGTTGATTGAGAAAATGCTGGGAATCGATACTTGTACAAAATGATTTTTTTGACAATAGAGATCATTATCCTGTAGAATAAAATAAATACAATACATATATATCTTTTTGATGAACAGATACAAAACTTTTTTTCTTTCTTCTATTTGTGTGTTTGGTGTTTTGTTATTACCAAAAAACCCCTCCGAAGAAGGGTTTTAGGAAGGCTATTGTGAGATGAATTATCTAACTGCCTTTTTGAAATCAGATCCAGCTTTGAAAGAAACAACTCTCATTGCAGGGATTTTGATTTTTTTAGAAGGATCTCTTGGATTTACTCCCATTCTTGCAGCTCTTTTAGAACTTTTGAATGTACCGAATCCTTGAATTCTAACGTCACCGCCTTTTTTTACAGTTGCGATGATTCCTTCAACTAGTACTTTGATTGCATCATTTGATAATCTCTTAGAGATACCAAGCTTGCTCGCTAGGTGAGCAATAAGTTGTGTCTTTGTCATGTTATACAAAGAAATAAAGATATAAATGTACTTCCAATGTAATCGTTAGAAATCTGTTTTCAAGAGAAAGTTACATAAGCCATTCTTTTGTGCAAACCTTTCAAAATAGCTTAAGTAAGCCAATAAGTCGCTAATTATAGGTGGGACCTATAGTTTTTGGGTTGACATAATGCAAATTTATTGTATATTTCATGCGATTTCAACAAGCTTTTTGAGTCATCTTGAAATTCTTTGCCTAACAGTATCTTGTGAAATGCTTAGTATTTGTGCTATTTCATCGTATGAAATATTTTCAATAAATTTCAATACAATAGGATCTTTATATTTCTCATCCAAACTAGCTAATGCTTCTTGAATTTTTTCGTGCGTGAAAGAAATGTTGCATGACTCAAGAACATCTGCTGGATCTTGTAATGTGAGTTCCCAGCGTTCTTCTTTTTCTGTATCTTCATTTTTTGTAGAGAGCGATCAAAATGGAATTTCTTTGTGACGTTTGAAATGATCAATAATATGGTTCTTTGCAATGGTTCGTAAAAATCAAGAAAGAGATCACTCTACATCAATACGCGGAAGTGATTGCCAAATTTTTACAAAAATATCGCTGAGTATATCTTGTGTATCGTTTTCGTCTACTTTGTAATGAGCTTTTATGTAACGATAAAAAATATCTACATGCGTATCGTAGATTTCTCAAAATGCTACTGCATCTTGTTTTTTTAATATTGTAAGGAATTGTTTTGAATACTCTTTCATTCGTGTTGTTCAATGATAATATGTTTTTTGATAGGAAATGTTTTATGTTTTTGATTTCAATTCTATATATTTATTGGCTTTTAATCATTTGTTTATCTGCATAGTAGTCTAGGTGTATTAAATTTCAAATATACTCATTTCTTAAAAAGGTTATAATCCATTGTTTCAAAGAGGTCATAAGGTTCCATTACGTTTAATGTTCTGTTTCAGCTCTGATTCTCGTTTAAGGAATCGGTCATGGTCCACAATAAAAGCAGATAAAATATTTTTTTCTTTGCCTTTTTTTCCCCGACAAAGTCGGGGTGCCCGTACTATCTTTGGTTGGCTCGTTGTGCAGCGATAGGGCGGGCAACAACTTCGTTGTCTATACAGACCAAGGTGAAATTTATTTTATGTTTTCATATTATATAATGTTGCTATGTGTGTAGAATCTTCTTCTAGGATGATGCTATCAATAGAAAATCACGCACTTGATGCTGCTTCCTCGACATCAGAATCCCTTCGATGATAATCTTCAATCTTAAATGTATCTGAAGGAAGTGTGTATATAAAAGAGCGTCTTTGAGCATTGTGGAGTACCACCATCGTTCCGCCATCCTTCAAGACTCTGTGTGCCTCTTCAAAAAGATGTTTGATGTCGCGAATATGAAGAACAACAAAGAAACATAGGATGATGTCAACGCTCTTATTTGGGAAGGGTCGCGTTTCTTCAATATCACCAATAACTCTATGGACACGAGAAGGTGCACGTTTAAGCAGTTCGTCTGCGATATCAAAACCAATATATTTCTCAATTCATTTATCTGCAAAATACGAATGCATTCTTGCATCGCCAGATCATACGTCTAGAATTATTTTGGATTGCAGGTCTCTAGGAAGAAACCTTTGGAACAATCACTTGTCGTAACTCGCTAGTCCCTGGTGAAAAGTTTTGTATATTTTAGCTGCCTTATTGTATCAGGTTTTGGAATCAACGACAGCTATTTTGGTTTTCTTGTAAGACATAACCGTAGTTGAAATAATAAATGTAAGAGTGTGTGCGTTTCTTATCGTTTTTTGTTGGAAGAGTTTTCTGGGTGCATTTTCTCTTCAAGCCTTTCGCCAATACTCATCGATTGTATCTTCTCTTCAAGTTGACTATCATTTACTTTCAGGAGCGTCGATAGCTCTTGGGCTTTTTCTGATGCTTGTTTCATGCGGAAGTATCATCTACTGAGATCAGAAACAATTTTGGCAAGATCATCGTTTTTGGAAATAAGAGTTGTTACTTTTTCTCTTAGGATAATGTTTTGCTGTTCAAACTCGGCCGCATCAGCACTTGCTGTCTCTAGGTCTTGCCTTGTGTTGGTGAGGTTGTTCCTCAATTCATCTATGAAATGCCTGTTGTCATATCTAAAGTAAAATACTGCATAACCGACAACGACTCCAAGGAGCACTGAAACAATAATAGTTGGTATCATAGAAGTAAAATACAAGAAAAATAAAAGGAAAACAGCACTTAAAGAATACCAAATACCATAGGATTTTGCAAGAGGAAGTTATGTCTGATTGTATTTCTGTGTAGAGCCAATCTATCCTCATAATCTATAATAACCTGTTTACTTGGATCATAGGAAAATCAAGATATAATGATTAATTATAAATTGTTAATGATTAATGATTAATTATATCAGCAAAGCTGGTGATATGAGAAGAGCTAGTTCTTGGATAATATAGAAATCTACCCATATTCACACACTTCGTTTCTTTTCTTTTTGAGAACAAAGAACTGGGCCTCGCTCACAGGCATATTTTATTTTTGCTAAAAAAATTCCTTATTCCATATGAAGTGTTTAAAAGTCATTTCATTTGAATCGATATACTGTGGAAAAATATTCTGTTTTTTTTGCTTTCCCTGACAAAAAGAGTATAATAAAAACATATTTATCTCATATACAAAAACAAAATGATTCAAAACAACGATTTACTCATTTCTTTGCTTCACACATTAAATAAATTGGAAAATGATGTTATCAAAGCAAAAGCTATGGTACAAAAAATGTTTGAAGAAACGGGAGCGCCATCACCATTCCAATCTATCCCAGAAGCAGTATCTCAAAATCATCCTTCTGAAGATAATGATGAAGGAATGCAAACCGTAGAAGGGAAGTTCGATGGTACTTTTATGGTAGCCGGAGATGGGAAAATGTATCCAGTGCCTATGAACTATGCTTCCAAGACTAAGCTTATCCCTGGTGATATGCTCAAATTGAGAATCATGGAAGATGGAAAGCTCATCTATAAGGTAATTGGTCCTGTTGCAAGAAAATTTCTCAAAGCCAAACTCACGAAAACAGAAGATGGCAAGTTTATTGCGCTTACAGAGGACAATAAAACATACGCATTAAATCAAGCTGCTGTTTCTTTCTTCAAGGGAATGATTGGTAATGAAATAACAATTATTGTAAATGCGACAGAAGATAGCGCATTTGCGGCTATTGAAGTAGTAATTGGGAAGTAAAAAATATATATTTTACTATTAAACACAAACAAAATGACAGACTTACCTAACCAAACTTCAGAACAACAAATTAATCCATTAGAACCTGTTCATTCCACGCCAACTCAGCCTACAGAAATAGTGCAAACTGAACAAACAGCATCAACCACCACACTAAAACATAAGTCTTTTTGGGATTTCCAATTAAATCTCTTAAAAGCTATTTTTACAAATTGGGATTTTAAAAGAAGAATCTCAGTAAGCGAGTATCAGTATGTCCTAATAATGTTGTTGATTCTTGATTTTTGAGTGTTTTTTCTTGGTCAGGATATTGGTTCCCTCTTTGGAATCTTTTCTCTTGTGGTATCTGTAAAATTGCGAATTGGGAGGATGAAGGATATGAACCGGAATCCTTGGTTACTACTTATTCCATTGGTAAATATCTTCCTTCTTCTTATTCTATTATTTGCATGAGGAACGAAGTGATCAAATAACTATGGAGCTGATGTAAATAATGATTACAAAAAGCTAGGTGGAGTAAAACGATATTATGGTCTGATACAAGCATTGATATTTTTTATATTATTGGCTTTATTCTTGCTTTTGGTAGCAATTCCGATGATTGCAATGCTCGCGATTTTTTGATCTCTTTTGGGTAAATTTCCAACATCTGAACTTATGAATCAACTTCAAAATTTAACATGAAATATGAATTTTGTCCTTTCATGAAACGATGTCATTATGAGTGGAGGAATGGATTTTGGGACAGGGTTTTAATAATATTCGTACTTTTTTTTAACTGAGAGATTCGTCTTTATGACGGGTTTTTCTTTTGCTTTTTGAGTCAAATTCTCTACTATTTTTTTCATGAAAACAGGAGATTCTATCTGATCTGCAGAAAAAAAACAATTTCAACAAAAAGTACTTGCTCGATACGAACAGAACAAGAGAGATTTGCCATGGAGAGAAACCATCGATCCATATAAAATTCTTGTTTCAGAGGTGATGCTACAACAAACGCAGGTTTCTAGGGTTGTTTTTTAACTATATAATATATTTTCTCTCGTTTTCATCATGAAACATCTACTATATTACAGCTGTTTGTACTTACTCAAGTATCATGCAACTTGAGCTCTAGACATTGACTTAAAGGGTATTTTTTTGTCTTACAGTTATATCAAATTCGTTCAATAAATAGTGAATCACAAACACTAATTGAGACATTGCTATTTTTGCTAGAAGGTATTAATACATTATTAACTCAACTCTGAAAACGATAAATTATAGATGGAGCGCTACTATCGGTTTTAAAGATAAGATTTCAAATGTTGCTATTGTTTTTATCAATATGAGCAAATTGATAATTGTCTTCTCTATGAAAAAATTTATCTTCTACTGCTAGTATACTAATTTTAAATCCATATAACAAAATGAGATAACCAACAAAGATTAAGAAGATACATATGAGTAAAATAAATTTATACCACTTCATTATAGTAAATAAGTTTAAACAAGTTTATATATATGCTTTTCTGGTTCATAAATCAATAAAAAAATGACCCCATAAAAATAGGATCATTTTATAATGTAAACTTAGTTAAGTTTAATAACACCCAGATCCTATTGATCTACAAACAGTAATATCAATAACTCCGTTTATTCTCGCCGTTTGTCCTGCTGATGTTGTATTGGGATATATTATCTCAAAATCATAAGCATAACAGTCTGCTGGTACAGTAAAGTCATAGTACTTAGAAGAACCAGTAGAATTTATATCTGTACATGATTGATATACCAAATACGATTCTTGTCCTAATAGATTTCTAGTTACTTTAATAACCCGTACTGTTGTAGGATAATTTACCTTATTTGTAATTCGCACTTGGAAAGTGATATTGCCAGCAGCATTTTGTCTGTCAACTAGCCCCCTCCAATAATACTTTTTATCATGCGTTTTGTCTAATGGCAGCGCCAAGCTAGTTGCACTAACCCAACTTTTTTGTATCCCAGAGAAAGGGAAACTACATGTTGGGAAATTAGTACTCTGAGAATAGGTTTTTGCAATTCCTCCAAGACAAAGAATAATTAGTAATAAAATTTGGGTCTCCCTAAGGAAACTTGCTTTTATATAGCAAATACCTATTGTGAGAAC
>CAZMFL010000045.1:0-8206 GCA_964565575.1 uncultured Candidatus Peribacteria bacterium | reverse complement strand
GCATCAATTTTGCCATAATTCAAACCAGCAAAAATGCCATATTTCAGATTCAAACTGTTAAATGACCTCTTGATGTAATTATTGTACTTGGTGCTAGTGTGGAATGATTGCAACTCAGTCCAATATTACAGGACAGAATTGAAACCGCAATTGAACTATATCAAAAGAAAATAGTAAAAAAAATCTTTGTTAGCTGAGATAATGGAAAAAAATATTATAATGAAGTAGAGGCTATGCACAACTATCTACGCAATCGTGGGATTCTAGAAGAAGACATCATTACCGACACAAAATGATTCACAACATATGAAAGTCTCAAAAATTTTAAAACATTCCTACGTCAAAATAACTTTTCGCAAGTTGGAATTATAACACAAGCCTTTCACCTGCCTAGAGCTATTTTCATAGCAAAAACTATTTGAATTGATGCAATCGGAATAATAAGCGACCGTGCAATCTATAAAGAAGAAAAATATTACGAAAGAAGAGAGAGCCTCGCGCGCATAAAATCTATTTACGATTTATTTAAATATTATGTTTTTAGCGAATAAAGAATATCAATACAATAAGTAGTCTTTTTTATTTTTTATATATTCTATCATGTCACGCATCTACAAGTTCTTTTCACAATGGGCTATCTCACTTGAGCATTTCCCCATAGCTCACATCTTATTAGCATTCATATGTATCCTAATTATTGTCAATGTTTATATGGGATATGAACCTATACTTCAAAAAGAAATAAGTAGATTTATAGTTGCTTCTATTCTCGCTTTCCCGTTAACATTAATACCTGGGGTCATACAATCTTCCACAAAAAACAAAAAAAATCAAGACTCATCCAATATAATTGAATCCAAAAAAACATCATCCAAAAAACATTTATTAAATACAAAACCTCGAATTTCCACATATTTCATTTGGCAGTTTCTTGCGTTAATAGTTTGAGTTGTATATTATATTTTCCTCCCAAATAACGTTGAAAATGTTGTCACTTCTATTGGGCTACGAATAATAGGAAGCATCGTTCTTAGTTTTTTACTTATATTTTTTATTATTGCACGAATCAAAAAAAATGATGAAGCATTCACATGGACGTGGCGAAAAGGAGTAATAGAATCCGTTCTCATTGGTTGAATTGCAGGGGCAATTATCTGGGGAGGTATTTCTGCGTGTATCAAATCAATAGAGTTTTTATTCAACGTTGAATTTTCTTCAGGAAATATTTATGAGTATGTGGGAACCGTTTCAATGATTTTTATAACAGGTTCTATTGCGCTATTATACTTCACCAATCAAGAAAATGAGATGCCTGTATATACACGTCTTAATCGTATATTTTGACAATATATTTTTCTTCCTTTAACGATCGTCTACTGACTAATTCTAATAAGCTATGGTGTGAAAATCTTGCTTACCTGAATACGACCAACATGAACAGTGATTTATATGGTTATGGGATATATCGCTTTTGGGCTGCTTACTCGATTAACCACATACCCAGCGCTTCCCAATTATTTTATTAGTAGATCCCATTTCATTTTGTTTGGTAGTTTCATACTAACTTCTTTGCTTATGATTCCAGCAATTCAAATGAGGATAGACCAATATGGGTGGACGATTGACAGATATTTTATTTGTGCAATCATTGTTCGGATTATACTCTTTAGTATTGGGGGGATGTTGTTCAGCAAATATAGGATGATAATAATCATTTCGCTTCTGATTGTGTTGTGAGGATTTAGTGTATATTGAGGAAAATGGAATGCTAGTAGTATGAGCGCGAATAGTCAAAAAAATAAATTATTAACAGTGTTACATGAATACAACATTTCTCTTCCGCTTAATTCTTGATCAATTAGCAATCTAGGATATGAACAAAAAGAAACATTACTTAGTTCACTACAATATCTCACAAATTCAGTTGACGCAATGCGATTAGAAGGAATTTTAACACAAAAAGATCTCATCGAAATAAAAAACGCTGAAACGAGTTGGGAGAGAGAATGAATCATGTGTAAAGCAATCGGATTGTCATCATGCTACGAGATGAAAAACGCAGATCGGAACAGATGATATTTTAATTATTTTATTAAACAAAGACCAGCATCGATCGACGTAAATGGCTATTTAACACTTCATAACTTTAATTGTGTGAATTTAAATAACAGTGTAAAAATTGGCGATATCTCATTTGATTTTACTCCATATATGTCTGGAATTTATTTGCATGCCAACACACAAAAAAATAACAATATTCAACCTATGGTAACAAAAATGGATAGTTCAACCCAAATTTCCGAAGAAGATAAAACCAATAATAATGTATATACAATTGAAACAGATACTATAAAATTATACCTGTACGAAATGGGATGAAGACAAAACCAAAATGAAGATAATTCTATCTCTTACAAAATAGAATATTGCGATGGTATTGCGCTAGTGAAATAATATATACCACCAAAAATATCTGTCTTAACAAAACAATTATCAGATGTATATACAAGACATATTACAATTTTTTTACGTGGACAATTAATCATTAATTATTACCAATCAATAGTTAGTTATTTAAAAAAATGCCCGCCCTGTCGTAGCATAACTAGCTAACCACAGATAGGACGGGCAACCCGGCTTCGCCGGAAGAGTTGACTCTCTTGTGTGATAAATTTTATACAATATCTATTTCCGACTCCATTGAAACAGTGTACTCTCTTCGCATTTTTCTAAATACATTATCATTTGCAATAAGTACATCAAACGACCCATGTTCCACTATGCGTCATGCTTCGAAAACATAAATATGATCAAACAAAGGTAACAAGTGCAATTTGTGGATTGCCGCAATGATAGTTTTTTCATGAAATGCTTGAAATATATTTGTATAGATCTTTTTTTCATTGATACTATCTACGCTACTTGTTGACTCATCTAACAACAAAATCTCACTTTTTTCAGCTGCGAGCAACCCACGCGCCAATGCTAAACGTTGCTTTTGCCCTCATGAAAGGTTCACTCACTTTTCTTTTATGCTTGTTTGATACTCGTTTGGAAGACTCAATGCTATATCATGAAACAATGCAATTTTTGCATATTTTTCTATCGTTTCTTGGGATACGTCTGTTCACATTGCGATATTAAAAAGCATGGTTTCTTCAAATATTTCTGGTTCTTGTGGGACAAGAGATGTTTTATCTGATAAGACCTGGAGAGTATCAAAACCGCGACCATCTATACTCACCCTGACACTATTTACATCATACAATCCACGCATCAACGAAAGAAAGGTCGATTTTCCACTTCCCGATTCGCCAATTAGAGCTATCTTGTCACCAACATTCCATTGCAAAGAAATATCACTAAGGATCAAGGCTGGCTTTTGAAGTGTTTTTGCTCATGAGTCTTCGTTCGATTCATTATTTTCTAAAACATCATTTCCATGTTGATCATCATAAGAGAAAAACAAATTATCAATGTTCACAAAATCTTTGGCTGAAACAGATCTATAATCTTTTATATTTTTAATATAAAGATTGTGCTCAGCTTCTATCGATTCAATAGCACTAATATTTGCACTATATGTTAGGAGCTCTGAATACGACCAAGTTAGGTTATAAAAAGTATTTGCAAGACGTCCAGTATATCCAGAAATCATCGTCAAAACTCCAATCATAACAACTCCCTTGCTTTGCCATTGTATAAGAACATATGCAATGATGATAGCAGCAGTAATGAATTCTAGTCATGAATCAGTCACAAACCACTTTTGTTCATTTCTTAGAATATGTTTTTTGAATGGCTCTTTTTGGTCTTGCATTGCCTTTGAAAGAGACATTTCGGTCGGTGAGAGAAATCTAAGTGTTATTAACGTTCTAATATTTGAAAGATAATCAAACAACAATCAACTTACTTTGTGCGCTAGTGTGTTTTCTTCTTTAATCCATGCAACAATTTTTTTATCAAATCGATTTATCACAAAAATCATACATATAAAAAGTACAAACATTCCAACGCTTAAAATGGGCCACAAAAGGATCAATGCAATTAATGCTCAAATAAATGATACGAATGTACCTAGATTCTGTGATATATTTGAACCAAAACTTTTCAATGCACTGACTGCTTTATTTATTCTATCAATTGTTTCTCCCGAATGATTATTGGTATGCCAAACCATAGGAAGAACAATTGTTTTGTGATACAGATCTTCTCTGTATCTTTTTGCGGTATCAAAAGCTAGATTTTCCTCCCTCACACGCGCTGGACCATGAAAAGCCCACTCCATAAATGGCAAAATTAATGTTGCAATGGCATAGGGCAACAAGTTGTGTAGCATATTTTCTCATCCCTCTTGCACAATCACTAAAGACTTACCAAAAAGATATGGTCATAAAAGAGATATTGCACGCGAAGTAAATTGCATCAGCATAAATACAATCGCCTTGCTCTTGGAAGGGACATAGCGTCGATATTGGCGCAATAAAATTATATATGGGTTATTTTTTATCATTGATGTTTTTTACAAATAAAAATTCTTACGAAAAAATTGATGCTCATGCATCGTCCCTGAGTAGTAGCGAATTGCTACTAGTTTGTTTTTGTTCTCATTGTAATAAAAAACATCATAAAAATTGTTTGCTACAATAGGTTTACGAATATCTTGACATTTTGTGACAAATAAAGTCATGAGACCGGTTTCTTATTTTTTTCTTCGGAGAGCATAACAAATCTTTCTTCACTCTCCAATTGCTAGTTTTTCATAGTGCGTCTGAACACCAAAATGGTCAGCGAGCAGTTTTTCATCAGCATGTAAATCAACTGTTTTTTCAACCAATATTCGTTGATCTTTTTGTAGATCAACCTGAGCAAGTGAATATGCAAACAACTCACTATCATCAGTTTTCAATCTCAGAACTCATCAGCTTTTCAAAACAGAATGATACATTTGCAGAAATCTTGGATGCGTCAAACGTCTCTTTTCATCACGTCATTTTGGTCTTGGGTCTGGATGGACTATCCGGATTTCATTAATACTATTTGGCATAAACCATCTATCAAGATGATGTACGATACCACAGACAAAACGAACATTTTGCAACCCCAATGCATGTGTATTATCTAATCACACGCCAATTCTATCTCACTTACTATCAATACCGACGAAGAGAGTATCGGGAAAATTTTGAGCTAGTCACAGAGTATACTCTCACCTTCCACAAGCAATTTCCAGAACCACACGAGCGTATTGTTTTTGCTCTTCTACAAAAATTTCATGTGGATTATCTATCCCTTTTATCACCCGAGGATCAGCACTAATACGAGCATATCTATGTAATTTTTGACGAGGCATAGTCGCAATCTAAACATACCATAAAGGAAATTTTTTGCATAATTCTTGTACTTCTAGAAGCAGCGTAGAAAGCATATTTTCATCACCATAATTTTCCCATGCACGCGAAATAATAGATGCAACCTGCTTCATCTCAGCTTCTCACAATCATCTTGATGTAATGGCTGGCGTGCCAATTCTCACTCAACTTGGATCCATTGGCGTGCGTTGATCAAATGGCAACAGATTTTTATTTATAGAAATACCAACTTTTTCTAGCGTTTGTTCTGCTATTTTTCCAGTTAATGGAGTGGGTTCCCATCCAGCCGCAGGTACTCTTTTCCTTGTCACATCAATCAATATCATATGATTTTCGGTAGTATCACTCAAGACATCCCATCCAAAAGCTCTTAGATAATCAGCCAATAATTTTGCATTCTGTGCAACTTTTTTGGCGTAACTCTTGAAACTTGGTTGCAAAATTTCTTCTAGTGCGACTGCTTTTGCGTACATTTCATGTACATGTGGTCATCATTGCAATCATGGAAATACGCCACGATTTATAGCTTTTTCCAGATCTTTTTGTTCTACCGACATTTTTGATCATTGCAAAAATCACTCTCCCAGATCATATTCTCATCCCACATTCCTTCGTCATCTTCTCATATAAATCATTGCTCATCTTGGCCCACGAAGTGTTTTGTGTGTTGTTGTCGTAATAATATCAAAATATGGAAAAGGAGAAGATAAGACCTCCCCAGCGATCAGGCCAGCGATATGCGAGATATCAGCCATCAGAAGTGGACGGTACCCATGAATATTGCTGACTTCGTCAGCAATCGCAGCAAAGTTATGCCAATCTATGTTTTTAGGGTATGCACTAAATCATGCAATTATCATCGCCGGTTTCTCTTGCAAGGCTTTGCTGCGAAGTTCGTCGTAATCTATATCAAACGTTTCTGGCTTCACTCCATAGGGAATAAAATTGTAGTAGATTGCAGATGAATTTAATGGATGTCCATGTGAGAGATGTCAACCTGCATTTAATGACATCGCAAGAACAGTATCTCATGGTTTGAGAACTCACATATATACAGCAAGATTAGCAGGTGATCCACTCAGTGGTTGTACATTCACTCCCCACGTTTGCGTAAAAGTGTCAAACGCAGTTGTTGATTTGGGATCTTGAAAGATGTTTTCTAGAGCCGTCGATTCTGTTTTTTCAAATGGATTTTCTTTCCATAGATCAAAAATTTGGAGTGCCAATTTCTGTGTGTAACGCTCCAATTCATCAACATTTATCTGTCATCCATAATAACGCGCTCATGGATATCCTTCAGAGTATTTGTTGGTAAAAACATTTGCATACGCACGCAAAACATCATTAGAAACATAGTTTTCTGAGGCAATCATTTCCAATTCATTTTCTTGGCGAATGCGTTCATTTGAAAGAATATGTGATAGTTTATCTGAAACCATAGAAAAAATATTATTAGATAAAAATTCTTTGAGAGAAAGTGGAAAAGATTCTTATATCATCATGTTTTTTGAAAAATAAATATTTTCTGAGTATATAATTTATTCTGTTGATTTCCACCAGAAGCAATATTAAAAACGCAAACGTATTTTTTTGCCTTTCTCGGTCACTGTTCCTTCCTTTTCCAATCATGCGATAATTTTTTCAATATTTTTTTCTGGAAAACGAGTTTGGATTGTATCAAAAGAAAGTGATTTTGATTTTTTTCATTTTATTCCGATCGTCTTTGGTGTTTTATCCTCTACGAGTTGCTTCAAGATCCAGCCTCTCACCTCACGATCTGAACCGGTAAACGGCGATTGTTTTGCAGATTGGATTCCTGTTGCTTTACTGTGTAAAACCATTGATCCATAATCCATCAAAGCATTGTGCCACTCTCTAGATTTTCAAAGCGGAACGAGCGATAGAGCAAACACTTGTAAATCAAACAACGAAATATTTTCTGCTAACCCAAAAGCATGGATAAGCACTCTTTTTATGTTAATATCTATCACAGGCACCTCAAAATTGTATGAGAAAGCCAAAATCGCATTCGCTGTATATTCACCAACTCATGGCAAAGTGCGCAAATATGAGTAATCTTGCATACTTTGAGCTATTAATTGTTCACATTTATCCCACATTTTGTCGGAAACTTGTGGAAAACTAGCTTGGTGTAGGGATTTTTTAGAAACGATTGGGCGATTTACAGCTCTATTCATTCAATTATCAACTCAATTATTTTGAATGCGATTATATCAAGCCACAGATAAAGCATCGTCAATTATTTTTTTACTCGCTTCATGGAGGTATATGGCTCTACGATTAAATCCCAACCCAGACCACTCTGACAGGACTTCTACGCGACTCGATTGCGCAAGCGCCAAAACAGTTGGCCATTTTTTCATCCATCCATTAAACTTTTGTATCACACTTGATACTTGTGTTTGTTGTAACATTATCTCTGAAACAAGAATTTTATATGGATCTTGCGTTTTCCTCCACGGCAAATCTCTCTTGTTTTTCTCATACCATCCAAGAATTTTTTGTTGAAATTCTTTTTTCTCTACAGACGAGATAGTTTCTCATATATTCTGTTTTCTCATAAAATGGATAGTAGAAAAATGAATACAGAAAGCAATATAAGAACATACTTGATTTTTACACTACCAACAAGAAAACAATCCAAAAAAGTAGATTTACTTGATTTTATCATATGTGTTCTTATATATATCTGATGGTAAAAAAAATAACATGTACAATACGAGTTAATTAATGCTGTCTGAAAAAAATAGTGTTTCTATTTAGGTAAGACGGGGGAATGACGAACCTGGCAACAGAAAGATGTCAAACAACTA
>CAZMFL010000044.1:0-8430 GCA_964565575.1 uncultured Candidatus Peribacteria bacterium | reverse complement strand
GTAAACCATTGAAGATATTTATCAAGTTGATCCTCTATATCAAATCAACGGCACTCAATTAGACTTTGCGCTAAACATAATGTCATTGCTGTATCATCTGTTCGTTCTCATGGTTTTGTTCTGAACTTTGGTCTTCATTGAAAATCTTTAATAAATCAAAATTTATCGGGCGTGAGAAATTCTGTAACAGATCATAAAGCATCTCCTATAGCTCAACCGAACATAACTCATAAAAATTTATTTAAGTCTTTTGTCATTTTTAACAATTCTACATTTAAAAAATAAATCAATTTAAACTGTATCCTTTCCACTCACTTTTTCAAAGGAAGATTAACTCCCATAGACATCCACGAGGAAATAAGTAAAAACAAGATAGCAGGATTTTACTATTTTATAGAACTATGAAAAACATAATGACAGGATTGTTTTGACGCATGCAAATCGGAAGTGTAATGATATTGATGTGTGCTGTTTGTCTCTCTTTTCCTACCAAAGCAGCGGTTTCCTTCACAGATACTGCTTGACACAAATATGCCGAAAGCGTACAGTTTCTCGCAGAGCGTGGGATTGTGAAGTGATATCCTGATTGAAGCTATGGTGTAGATAAACCGATCAGTCGTGGAGAGATATTGAAAATAATTTTGGAGTGAGTTGGAGCATGAGCAGTTGAAAAGAACTTGGTAAATTGCTTTCCAGATGCACAAACTGAATGGTATGCGCCATATATTTGTTATGCGAAAGAGCAGGCAATTGCAAAGTGATACCCCGATGGTACATTTAAACCAAACAACAATGTGACGATCGCAGAGTGATTGAAGATGACATTAAATACTTTTGAAGCATGAGTACAAGAGTGAGTAGGCGACTCACGGGCTGATCCGTATATAGAGTTTGTGCACAACAATACGATATTTTCAAAGTATGAGATATTCCCTTCGGCGCTGATGACACGTGGGCAGATGGCTTTTTTGGCACACAAACTTATACTCAATAAAGAAGGAACAACGACTTTTACAAACGTTCGTGTGGCACAATCTAACGGATGTTGAAAACCTATGCCAGCTGTTGCACCAACGGAATCAATGTTAAATGCTATCCCTCGTCATTATATAACTGTCGTTGGAAAAAATTATAACGCAAACATCCCAACAAAAATTATTTTTGCTTTTCATGGACGTACAAATCCGAACTCGCAAGTGCAAACATATTATGGGATAGATAGGGCGTCACAGGGCGATGCGATTGTGGTTTATCCACTAGGATTGCCAGAGGAGTGACCAACGCGTAATTGGATGGATGGGTGAGATAAAGCTTCTCAGTTGAGAGATTTTGCGCTTTTCGACTTGCTTCTGGAAGAGTTCAGTGATGCGTATTGTATCAATACTGATGAAATATATGTGATGGGGCACTCATTAGGATGACGATTTACCAATGCTTTATGATGTTTTCGCGGAGATGTGATTCGTTGAATTGGGAGCGTATGATGAAGTCCGATTTGAAACCAAACATGTGCGTGACCAGTCGAAGCGATTATCATGCACAACCCCAAAGATAATTTAGCATCTTTCGCAGGTGGTGAAGCGACCCGCGATCTATTTTTGAAAACAAATGGATGTAATCCGGCATCGGTTCAGCCATATACATCACCCCAGAGTGCTCAGTGCGTGCAGTATTCTTGTGGCAACAGAGGTCCAGTTGTATGGTGTCCATATACAGATTCTACAGAGCGATGAACATACTATCCTCATGTATGGCCTAACTATGCAGGACAACTGATCTGGGATTTTTGGAAGAACAATAAATAATTTCACCTATAAAAAAATTTTTAAAAAGAAACCCCAAGGAAGTAAAATCCTCGGGGGTAAAAGCGTTTTAAATTATTTTGACATTTTTTTGAATGCTTCTAGTATTGTTTGTTCGCTGAATTTTTTTTCAAATGATTCAACTTTGAACAGATAACTAGATTTTTCATCTTTTTCTATCCATAGGTCTTCACCGCATTTGATAAAACGAACTAACAAATCAATTTCATCAAGCAGATCTTCCATGATTTCTTGCAGTCCATTGGATTCAAACCTTGATGGTTTATCTTCGAATGTTGCACATGCTCTGTTGAGCGCGAGAAGAATGTTATCGCTTCCAATACTACTTATCGTTTGCATGGGTCTTCCCTTGTCGATAAAGTAGAAGCTAAACAGCCACTTCCCGTTTTGAAACTGGATGCCGATAGTAGTGCCGCCTTTGATTACACCAAGCACGTTTGGCAGAAATTTTTTGTCTAGTTCTGCTCGTGTTAATACAATTTTCTTTTTTTTCATAACTTCCTTTTTTGTTTATTACGTGAGTTGCATTGGTTTTTGTAGCGTTTTTCTGATCGACTCAAAAATCGTACTTCCTAGTCCCGCCCTGGTGGCTGTAAATTTTCCGATGGTAATGCCGCTGATTTTACATTTTACGCCATTTTTTGTTTTGGTTAGTTCCATTATGGCGCCATCGAAAAGGATCATGTCCAAGATAACAAGCGACCTTTCTGTTTTTTGATCTGTTTCAGGAGTCGCATCGTCTTTGGCATAATCAATTTGTTTTTGTCCCAGCCTCCATCTTTTGTAGTTTTCTGCTGCTCTTAGGAGCGCTTCTTCTAGTGATTTGGAACTGGTTGCCGTGACGAACGGTGGTTTGTGTTCGTGCAGCCTCGGATGGATTGTCACTTCTCGCAGGGCGGCTTTACACCTTGCTTTTATTGAGTATCCATTACTCAATGCGTTTTCAAGCGGGTGCAACTCCACACTCAAACATTCATTTTTTGCTTCCATGGTAGTGTTTTTTTATGGTTTTTGTATTTTGTTTTCTGTATTTTAAATATTTATTTTGAGATTATACACAATAGTAAAATAAAGTCAACACTCTCCCGATAAGAAAAAAACCACTAGCTGCTAGGCTAATGGCTTTCGTTGGTAATTATTGTTTTAGCATTTATCTTCCTAAAAATTTGGCCCATAGTGCACCTCACAATCCAAAGAAAGAGAAGAGGAGTGCAACTAAATTTTTCCAACGCAATCGACTAAGCAGGGTTACACCTGCACCCAATGCAATTGCTATCCAAGACCACGTCTGAGACATAGTAAATGTTGGATTATATGTGTAGAGCACTTGTGAAAGTCAAAGTGCCCATGTTGCAACACTTACCCGACCGTAGTATGCACCAAATGTGATCCATCCTCGGTTTTTATAACTATTTCTTCCTTTCACAAGGAGGATATCAAGCATCTTTCCAAGCGTCAAGAACAAGAGTACCATAATGATAAATGAGATTGTATATGCTTCTTGAGCGGTACTAATCAACCACGCAATATTCAAAATACTTGTTCATGCAAAAAGATCCAAGAAGAGACTATTTTTCGCTTCGTCCTTATATTTTTTTCGCATATAGATGGTAAAAATACCAAGCAGCACAAATATTGTTGTCCATGTGAACATGAAAACTATCCCTGGAGGCATAAATGTAAATGGAAACACACCACTCAAATTGGTAGGTTGAGGCCCAAGTACATCTGTCGCCGTTGCAAGATAACTAAAAACATAGACAAGAACTACAAGCACTGTGTTGATGATTTTGCGAATCATGATGTTTTTTGAAAAAATAAAATAGTATACCTTTATATAGCGAAATGAGAAATGTAAAGCAAGAGGAAGACCTTGCATTTCTTTATATAATTGGTATATGTGTACCATTTACTATTTCGTTGAAAAATAAGTATGTCTAGATTGCCATTCGTGAGTTCTATGGAAGACAAAAATGATATAGATATAGATGCTATAGTTGGAAAGACGAAAAACAGCACACAATTTCTCAAAATTAAATGAAATAGATTGCAAGCATTAGGAATTATTGACTGATGATATGTCGTTGTTGATTTAGCAAAACCCAATCCGGAAGATGGCGATATCGTTTTGGCGTATGTTGATGGTGCAAGCAAACCGGTTTTGAGAGTTTTTAAAAAGGATGGTGAAAAGACCTATCTGGGCGTCAATGATGATCCGCTTTTGGATATCTATCCTCGCGAAACTATGTTTATCCAATGAACAGTTGTGGGATTTTTTACATCATTGAAACGTAGATAGATGTTGCTCACTCAGCCAACTTTTTCTAGCAGAGTACGAGCGCTTGTAGATTGCGATTGATTCTTCGCTTGATGTGAAATTGCTAGAAATCCATCGTTAATCTGAAAACCAGTGTGCGTGTGTAGAGAAAAAGATATCGTCGTTGCCTGTTCGTACGAAGCCAAAAAATATGGAATCAAAACATGAACTGCTTCTTGGGATGCCAGGAGAATCCTCTGAGATAAAGGAATTTTTATCATACCAGATATGGCCTATTACATCAAAACATCACAGAAAGTGATGGCGTTACTCGCTGAAGAAGCCAATAGTATAGAGGTTTTTAGTGTTGATGAAGCATTTATAGATATTACGCAGTTTGGAGAGGAAAGTGTGGAATTTTATCAACTATTTGCCAAACGTATAGTGGATAGAGTATGGAATGAACTGCGCATTTCAGTGAGTATATGAGTTGCGCCAACCAAACTTCTCGCCAAAATGTTTTCATCTTTGAGAAAACCCAAAGGTGTTTTCGTGTGTTTGGATAGACTCGAAATCCCGCAGATAATAGGCGATCGAGACTTACAAAAAATTCCTTTTATATGATACAAAACCGCAAATAGATTTGATAGAAGAATTCAAAAAATTCATAATTTTCTGTCCTTGAGCGAGGAGTATATTCAACACACGATGGGCGTCGTTGGTGTGAGGTTGTATCGAGAGTTGCAGTGTATCAATGCCCTTTCTTTTCAAAAACCTGATAAGCCGAAGTCAATATGAAGATCAAGGTCTTTTCATCCTGATTTTACCAGCAATATCCATATCGTGCGATGACATTTGGTACAAAATTTTGAGTTTGCTTTTAAGGAGTTGATTGATACGGGTTGACGCGCCTGTATGATGACGTTGTCGTGTAGACTCAAAGATTTTAGAAGTTATGCTCTTACATATAAATTTTCCGAGCCAACCAATAATAAAAAAATTTTGGTACAGGCCATGAAAGATCTCTTCATTCGCTTGTTTAACAAACATAATGCGTACAGATCAACATGAATTACTTTTCACTCGATAGATTACGCTATACAGAAATATGGACTGTTTGACGCACCAAAAGAAAACGATGAAAAGCTAGCCAAAACTGTAAATCATCTTAATCAAAAATTTGGGAAACAGATTATCACTTCCGCAAACAATATACAACAACTCAGAAATTCTTCCAAAGAGCATAATGGTTTTACGCTCTGAGAGGTGGAGGTGTAATCTTCCTAGGATATTTCTATAATCGAGTTTTCTAAGGAACTATTCTGTTTTTGATTGTTCCAGAGCATTATTATATTCTGGTAATGCACACATTGTAAGATTTGTACAATCAGAAACTGTTTTGATTGGTTTTTTATTGATGCATATTTTAGCTTTGTCTGACCGTTTTTCACACTCTATCATACAACTATCATAGGCATCTTGTCGATCTTCTTGCGTGGTATCCTCGGTATATTTCGTGCATTCAGAATATTTTTTACATGCATCGGGACAACTTGTTGAAATTATTTCTTTCTCTGGTTGCTCTTTTTCACATATCGATTTAAAAGCGTTGATCTGTGCAATTATTTCTTCTTCAAGTACATTGATTTTTGATAGTATGCTCGTGTTTTCTATAAAATCAGGAGCTTGATCACCAGGTCTTGGAATATATTCTTCTTGTTCGACTGGCCCAGGATCTCACAGATCAGGTACTTGTTCCCCGAGTCTTGGGATGTACTCTTCTTGCTCGACTGGGTCGGGATTTCACAGATCAGGTGCTTGATCACCGGGTCTTGGGATGTACTCTTCTTGCTCGACTGGCCCGGGATCTCATAGATCAGGCGCTTGTTCGCCGAGTCTTGGAATATACTCTTCTTCTTTCGTTTCCAATGCACGATTTATGATGTCATTTTTTCTTTGTCTCAATCTAGCTAATCTATTTTCTAGATCATCTATTTGTGCATTAAATGCTCAAGGAGTTTTGCAACTATTCATTAAATCTGTTTTGGATCATTGTACATCATCTGAAAGTTTTTGATAATCTATGACCAAGTCATCTACGGTATCAATAGTCGATCATTGTTTTCAATTGAATAATAACACAGATCATGCTACGAGTACTGTAGTCGTAATTGCACCAATAATAATATTTTTAAGTACCATCGTATAAGTAGTTAAACATATAAAAAGGCCCTGTTTGTTTAAAGAATAACCTATTTCTTTATGATTACAAGAATAGATGGGGATATTTATGGATAGCCAATTGCGACAAAAAATATTTAATGGGCTGATTATGTGGGTTGCACTAGTACCACAAAAATGATTATGATACCAATAATTATCTGATTTCCTCATAACAAAAAACTGCCAGACATCCTAAGATATCCGACAGTTTTTGGAGCGGGCGACGAGACTCGAACTCGCAACATTCTGCTTGGAAGGCAGGAACTCTAGCCAATTGAGTTACACCCGCATAATTGCGTTGCATCCGCATAGATCGTTTTTTTAATTGGGCCCAACTGGACTTGAACCAGTGACCCAGCGGTTATGAGCCGCTTGCTCTGACCAACTGAGCTATAGGCCCGTGAGCTACTATTTAAGGTGTTGATAATAATCATGGTGGGCAATACTGGACTCGAACCAGTAACCCCCTGCTTGTAAGGCAGATGCTCTCGCCAATTGAGCTAATTGCCCATGATTTTGTTTTTTAATTTGACCTTACGGGGAATTGAACCCCGGTTGCCGGGATGAAAACCCGATGTCCTAACCACTAGACGATAAGGCCAGATGGCGGAGACTACGGGGCTCGAACCCGTGACCTCATGCGTGACAGGCATGCGTTCTAGCCAGCTGAACTAAGCCTCCTTATCTGTATTGAATGATCTATTTGTCACAATATTTTTTGATGGAGCCGGTTGCTGGACTTGAACCTGCGGCCCACTGCTTACAAGGCAGTTGCTCTACCACTGAGCTAAACCGGCACAATCTCCACAGGGGTGGAGGAGTTATACTATTTTTCTTTCGGTTTGCAAACTATTTTTCGATTTTGTTCACCATCTTTGCCAATCTTGATTTTCTTCTTGCTGCAGTATTCTTGTGAAGAATATTGTTTTTTTCAGCTTTATCAATTGCAGAGTATGCTTTTACCAAAATCTCTTTTGTATTATCAGTTTTTGCAATAGTAGCTTTTTTAAGCTCTTTGATAGTTTTTTTCATAGTTAATTTGCGTTGAGAGTTTGTGTCTCTTTGTTTCATTGATCTACTTAACGCTTTTTTTGCTGCTTTTTTAAGAGGCATGTACTTGTGGTGAAATAATAATAAAGTTTGTTAATGCTCCGAGGGTGGGGCTCGAACCCACGACCCAGTGGTTAACAGCCACTTGCTCTACCGCTGAGCTACCTCGGATTATCGATAAGGACGTGAAGTTGATGATACGAATATACCTATCAAAATCAAGATGTTTTCTACATTTAGTGGTACCGGGAACAGGACTTGAACCTGCACGCACGAAGCACTTGGTTCTAAGCCAAGCATGTCTACCAGTTCCATCATCCCGGCGTACGTTTGCTGTATGTATTTTGTTGTGTTTTATTCGTTTATATAATCGTTCTCGGAAGCTAGGATTCGAACCTAGGACCTACAGATTCAGAGTCTGTCGCTCTACCAGCTAAGCTACTTCCGAATAGATTCCTAGTGATCATAAGCGTCTTTGAATAATTGGTTGCGGAGGATGGAATCGAACCACCGACCTCCAGGTTATGAGCCTGGCGAGATACCTCTTCTCTACCCCGCAGTAGAATAATTTTTTGGCTGGGGAACTAGGATTCGAACCTAGACAAACGGAGTCAAAGTCCGTTGTCCTACCATTAGACGATTCCCCAATATCGTAGATGATATATTATTTTTGTATTAATTGCGTATGAAAAATATCGCACTAGGCGATACCAGATAATATAAGAAAGTGAAAGGAGATTGCAAGGGAAAGTTGGGAAGAATTGGTAAGTGATTTTTGCAATTTATCAAAGCGGGTGTGGCGCTTTATTAAACTTTTTAACATCTAACTTTTTTTCCCAATATGATATTCTTGAAGATGTAATAATACCTATTGGTGGGTTTTTGTCAAAAAAAATAGGAAGTAGACTATCTGAAATGACTCTATATGTGCACCTATTAAATTCTTTCAAAGCTTTGTTAGTATATTCTTTCCAATAAAAAGATTTTTTTTTCTTTTTGTAATAATTTACTATTTGATTAATGGTTTTTGCTGTATATTGTGGTAATCTATCTATCTTTTTGCACTGATATACCCAT
>CAZMFL010000043.1:0-8632 GCA_964565575.1 uncultured Candidatus Peribacteria bacterium | reverse complement strand
TCCCCATAGTTTAACCCTTGACCCTTTCCCCTTGTCCCCTTGACCCTTTCGCGCTTGTGGCGAGCGAGAGGAGGAGGAGAGAGGAGAATGACTAGCCATCCAAGATATTTTTTTTAGCACATAGCGAGCTTGATTATGCAAGTGTATTTTTGGTGACTATAGTGCGAGAGGTCTAGTAGAAGGACGATTACCTCACTATGCGAAATTTTTTCAAAAAAAAATTATACCTTTTGCATGAAATGGAGAATAGCGTTGATTACTGTTTCTTTTGTGTCACAAAACCTACCGTATTCTACACTCATACAAGCGTTCTACTATGCTATTATAGACTAATTCTATAACTATGCTTTTTGATCAGGTCCATGATAAATTGTGCATATTTTTCATCGATGCTACGAGCGATTTTGTAGAGCTTGTTCATACTACTGTGATATTTACCTTTTCTTAGCAGTGATACTATTTCGTTCCGGTCTAGTTGTTTCCGGTATTTTCTGATTATTTTTTTGGAAAGTTCGATCGTGAGAAGCTCATTTTCTTTGTTTGCATACAATGCTTCTAAAAGCGATATACTCAACGATGTCATATAAAAACTCTTTCCACGAATGTCTACTTTTTTCGCATGTTTTTTTAGCTGGAGGTAGAGTGATGTTTTGCCTGCGTTCATTTTTTTGATGGCAACTTTTTTGTTACGCACGATTGTTTCTACTGCTTGTTTGTTTTGGCTGATGAGATTTATTGTATCTGGGATTTCATAGTTTTGAAGCAAGATATGCAGAGCAGTCGTTCACGTGATGAGACACTTATTATCACAATATCTTTTTATGTGATCCTGAAGGATTGTTCGATACCATTTTTCTATGATATTGTTTTCTTGTTCTTCTTCAGAAATTGTTATCTCTCCGATTTCAGCCATAGAGAGTGGTATGTAATAGAGGTCTTTTCTAAGGGAAACGAGATGTCCTTTGTTTTTTGCTAGGTGGACAAGCTTATATCCTTTGGCGCGGGTATAGTTTTCTCCCATGCTCTCACTGACTAGCTTCTGTATTTGCTCGTCTGAGAGAAGTTTTCACTTTCTTTTCAATATCTTTTCGACAAATATGTTGAAATATCATTTTTTCATAATTGGCTCTTTAACTTGTAAAAACAGTATAATATTTATAATGATTGTTCTGAAAAATTAATAACAATATTTCTACAAAAAGAATAATGAAATACCTATTGGAATGCAAGAGGAAAAATTTATACATAGGCTACTTTATCTCGTTAGTGTGCTTTTGTATGCAACAGCCATTATTGTTCAGCCAATCAACTTGCGATCAACATACTGTATTGGGAAATAATATAAAAGCCACGTTCTATGATAAAGAGGATTGAGCGTATCAAGTTGTTTTGTCTGTTAGTTCACACAAATTCCTTGTCCATATCAAACCATGAGGAACAGATCTAGAGGAATTTGAATTGCAAGCAATGAGGGGATATTTAGATTACAATGTTTCTCTCATTCATACCGTCAAAAGAATTATGAAGAATATATGTTATGGGTGCTAATATAGCATCTGCAAAAAAATTATTTATCATCTATACTCAAAAAAATGTTTGTAGTCTTCTTGTATGTATTGTCAGTTTTTACTCTTGTTAAATTAGCTAAATAATGTCACACATTGATATCGTTGGGCAGGAAGCATTGCAACAAGCAGTTGCAAATCCTCGAGTTATTTCAATCGTAGATTTTTGGGCTGAATGGTGTGGTCCATGTCGTATGTTAGGTCCTATTTTGGAGCAGGTTGCTGAAAAATATCCTGAAAAAGTTCAAATAGTAAAAATAAATGTAGATGATAAAACAAATCAACCACTTGCTATGCAATATCGTATATCAAGTATCCCAAGAGTGATCTTTTTTATCGGAGGTAATCTGGTAGAGGATTTCGTTGGTGTGCAATCAGCTGATACAATATCTATGCTTGTGCAGAAACACTTGCCTGCATTGAAAGCAGGAGAAGAAAAAACTACATAAAGACTCTTTTGGAGTTTGCTTGCGACTAAATAAATTTACCTTAATTAGGCGGAAATATGTAAAAAATAATTTGTTTTCTGCGACTAGTAGAAAACCACGAAAATCTCAACATTCGCTGTTGGGATTTTTTTGTAAAAAAGATGATGGGTAATGGTAATGCTCTATAGATTACAATAGAAAAAATAACCAGAGAAAAGAGCCTCGTTCAGAGGCATATTTTAGAGATTGAAATGTAGTGTTTTCAATTATACTACTTATTCAGAGGCTTATTTTACATAGCCATTCAAGAAATCTTTTCGGTTCATGGATTTTTTCCCTTCGGGTTTTAGGAGGATTTCTTGGATTGCAGGATTGAGAGAAAGTGTTTTTCTATCTATCTTTTGATCGTTTTTTGATTCTTTGTGTAGATCTGCTCTAAGTATAAGTGGTTTGTCCTGAAACTCTCAGAAGAGCATTTCATCGCACACTATGTTTTCTATCAACAACAATTTTTCATTCCAGGTTGTTCGAACTCATGGCCGGATAGCATACGCTCTGAATTTTGCATAGAGCTCTGAAAGTGGCGTTGTGAAAAGATCTATTTCGCCATCTTCTTTTGTGATTTTTTTGCAATACGTTGCTTTCTGGTGGTCTTGAGGAATTGGCTGAATGTGTCATTTGCTGTAATCTCGTGTTGTATCGGCGAGAAATTTGGGTCATTTCTCTTCTACTTTTGCAAACAGATTTTTTGCTGTTCGATGAAATGGCACATCAAAAGCGTATGTTCACAGGATATCTCATTCGTCCATCTTTTCGTTTATTTCCATGACAGTAAATCAAGTATGTATAGTTTGTTGTTTTGATCACAGAAATATTGATTGCAATGGCGATGCCCCACGCAATGCTGGCAACAACGATCAATGAACATTTATATTTCAAAAAATGGGCAATTCGAGTATATGTGTCGGGATGATTTTTCCATAGGCAATCACGAAAAACCAGTCAGCCTGTAATGTTTGCAGCTTCGCTGCAATATCGCCGGAGGCGATAGATTCATCGGTTTTCTTGAGAGTAGAGGGAGTAAGTATCTCTTGGATACCAAGTTTCTTGGCGATTTTCTTTATACTATTTTCTTGTATTTGTTGTCCACGGCCAAGTGGCTTGTCAGGCATTGTTACAACTCCTACAATTTCATATCTTGGATCGGTGGTGAGATATTCAAGGAAGGGTGCGCCAATTGGTGAACCTGAGAAAAAGACTACACGATAATGGCTTGGGTCATATGTTTTTTCCATCGCTGGTTTGCAAGCTAAAACTCTTTCTGTAGTATATGCAATTCAAGGGAAAAGACCATAGCGTTTGAGGCATTGCTTACCATACGCCGAACAGTGTGGTTCGTGGGTGCAGACGCGACCTTTGAGAAAATACGAAAAAATTCCCTTATCCGGTGATATTGTGTGTTGATAAATACTAATTCCGATGTTTAGAAGCCAACCACCGAGTTTATTGAGGTTTTTGAGAAGTTTCATACATGCTTTATAACAAAATCTTTTGGAATTGCAATTTCTATCTGTTTTTATACAATGAAAGAGATTTATTTTTCTAACATGTATCTAATGCAACAAGTTCATGTGACGTATCAGTTTGACGGACTCAACGAACCATTGGAAGAAAGCATTAAAAAGTATGTCCTCCTGAATTTATATGTAAATCCAGAGGCGGAAGAATTATTATTAAAACCGTATTACAAAAAAATATTTACCAATAAACCAGACGCTAGGCTTGATGTTGGCGTGCAAGTAGGCAAAAATAAATTTGATAAGTTTGATTGAATCTTTTCTTTCACAGTTGATGGAAAACAAGTGAGGTATGAAAGAGTTGATGGTGAAAGTTTTAGAAGCCCTGTAGATCTAGTAAACCACGCATTTGCGCACTTTAAGCGTGAATTGGTAGGATCAAAATGATTTTTCTCGTGATTGAAAAGCCGATTCAAAAAATAACAAAAAACATTTTAGATTATAAATAAATTATCCGTATGGCAGATCAAATAAATTATCTTACGAAAGAAGGGTATGACGCAATGGTTGAGGAACTTCACAACCTCAAGAATAATGAATTTCCAGCAGCTTTACAAAGATTAAAAGATGCAATTTGACAATGAGATATCTCAGAAAATTCGGAGTATGATATTGCAATATCTGAGAAAGAGATGATGGAAAGCCGTATTAGAGAGATAGAAGATATCCTTGGGAACGTAGAGATTATCGAAGAAAAAAAGTGAGGAAACGAGATACGTTATGGGTCAAAAGTTACCATCGAAAGAGAATGACAAAAAAATGTGTTCACAATCGTTGGGTCGGGAGAAGTTGATATTCTCAATGATACTATCTCTTTTGAATCACCACTTGGTGCGGCGATCAAAGGCAAGAAGAAGGGCGATATTGTTAGAGTAAAAGCTGATAGTGGGAAGCAAGAAGTCAAAATTTTAGATGTAAAATAAACTAGAAACTGCCATGAATCCTCGATGAAGAGTTATTGCAAAAGTAGGAGCATTTCTTTTTGCTCTTTTTTTCGTTTTCTTTTTTGTGGTAAATGGGTTAAGGTATACACAATGAGTAGGATTTACAGAACAAAGCGGTTATTATGAAGCTCAGTTTTGGTCAGATAATGAAAAAATATCTTTTAATGATGTAGTATATACTGCCACAAACAGAAAATTACAACTGTATAATGTGGAAAATGGTTGTTATAAAGTGCTTTTTCGTGGCACAACCAAAACACACTGTATGCAAAACGGGCACGTATACTATGATGTTCTGCTTTCTAGCAATGGAACCACTTGATATGATGAACAAGCTATTAAGAACTGTCCAGGCGTGCAAAGGCAATGACATGGAACATATTCTATAGAAAACCTGACTTTTTCTAGACCGATTAAAGCGGTTTTTATCGCTCGTGATATACAATTTTTACAAATAGAAGACCAACTGCTGGCTTGTACGCCTGATTATGTGACTTGTAATGAAATCGCCAAAATATGAGGTGAACCAATTTGTAGTGTGTCAGAAGGGATCGTTTATAACGATGGAGGGAAGCTAACTCTTTTGCAATTGCAATAATTTCCTAGAATAATTACGTATGTCTTTAGGTGTTGATATTGCTTGTGAAATATGCATAATGTGCATGTCTATTTCTTAACAATACCTCATATGGATTTCAAAAATAGCCCATTTTGGAGAGAAAATATAATTACAGATAACGATTTTGATGAGATAAATTTATCTTTTTTTGCAAAAGAGTACAAAAGACTTTCTAAAAACACGGAATCTACCAAAGCAGATCTTGCAGGTACGTTGGGTGATTATCTGTATAAAAAGCTACTTGAGGAACACATTAGAAAAGATGTGTGAAAAAAAATCAGTGCTATAGATGTTTCTTCGCTTTCAGTAGATAAACTCTTAAAGATTGGAAAAATATTGGATGATACGCCAACCGATAATCACAAAAGCATAAATTTAAAGGAAACATTGTTACTTGAGGAGAACTTAAAAACACCATTAGACCTACTTGGCCTTTCTTCAAGGGCATATAATTTCTTGCGCCGTGCTGATTTTGAAACTTTAGGAGATATTTATACTGTCTATACGTCTGTGTGACGCGACAAATTTCACAAAAGAATTTATAAATTTGGAGAAAAAAGTCTTGAAGAAATAGAATCTATGCTTATCCAGAAATGACTATTAAAACAAGAAGATATAATAAAAACAGGGAAGTAAAGCCCTGTTTTTCGTATAATAAAAAAGTTGTATTATGCTGCTTTCTTGAAGTTTAATCTGCCTTCTTTGTCTTTTTCCATAAGTTGGACTTTGATGGTATCGCCAACTTTGTATGTTGAATGAATTTGTGATGCGCTTACCATTCAAGCACCTAGATTTTTTGCGTGAAGAAGTCCAGAGCTGAACTTGTTAATTGCTACAAATATTCCATAATCTTCTACACGAACTATTTTTGCATCGTATAAACCTCCAACCTCAGGACCGATAGCAATCATCATGATGATGCTTTTTGCTTTGTCGATCATCTCTTGGTCCTTTGATGTGATGAAGCATGTTCCATCGTCTTCAAAATCGATCTTTACGCCTGTTTCTTCTATGATTTCATCGATTGTTTCACCTCATTTTCCAATAACAACTTTTACTTTATCGGAAGGGACTTGGAATGAAATAATCTTAGGTGCAAATTGAGAAAGATTATCTCTTGGCTTTTCAAGTGTTTGCAACATGAACTCAAGAATTTCATTGCGACCACCGTTTGCTCTTCAAATCGTTTCATAAACAAGATCAAGAGGCAATCATTTTATTTTTGTGTCTAATTGAATCGCAGTAATTCATTTTTTCGTACCTGCAACTTTGAAGTCCATATCTCCAGTAAAATCTTCCGTTCCCATGATATCGTTGAGAATCTGATAACGCAATATTTTTCCATTTTCATCTTGTTCACTCATAAGCCCCATAGCTATACCACTTACTGGAGCTTTTAAAGGAACTCCACCATCCATCAAAGAAAGTGTAGATCCGCACACAGCTCACATAGAAGTAGAACCTCCAGATGAAGTACATTCTGATACAACTCTTATCGTATATGGGAAAGTTAGTTTGTCTGGGATCATGCGTTCTAGTGCTTTTTCTGCTAATCTTCCATGACCGATCTCTCTACGATTCGTTCCTCTAGATGAATTTGGTTCGTTCGTAGAATATGGATTCATGTTGTAATGGTGAAGATAGCGTTTTTCTTCATCGTCTTCTTCCATTGTATCCACTCTTTCCACATCACCAGGAGAACCTAGAGTAATAGTAGAAAGTACCTGCGTATCTCATCTTCGGAATAATCCAGATCAGTGAACTCTCGGTAAGAGGCCAACTTCGCAATACAATTGTCTAATATCCATCACTGTTCTATCATCAATACGTTTTTGTTCGTGTATCACACGGTCGCGAATACGATGTTTGATTACTTGAAAAATAGCAAGTTTTATCTTTGCGTCTGAGAACTCATCGTGTTGTTCCTCTGGTATTGTCCCATTTGCGAGTAGCTCTTTAACAGTTTTCATAGCTCACTTTTCGTATGTGTAATATAGGTCATTAAATGGCACTTTACTGTTTCCAGTCATTGCTTGAAACATCTCTGGTGTGATATATTTTTCTGTCCACTCCAAAAGCGCATCTGACGGTTTGTTGTATGATATTTCTTTGCCAGAGATCTCTGTCCCCGCAAGGAAATCACTTTGCGCCTTGTGAATTTTTTTCATTTCTTCTACTCCAAGACGGAATGCTTCATTTATAATCTCTTCACTTACTTCGTTTCCGTCGCATTCAATCATATTGATAATTTCATCAGCTCCCGCAATAAGCAAGTTAAGATCTCCAGTTTCTATCTGTTCTGCAGATGGATTGATGATATAATTTCCATCTTTGTATCCAACCCTCACCGCGCTTACTGGTCCATAAAAAGGAATACCAGCTTTTTGAATTGCCAACGATGAAGCAATAATACTTATCGCTCCAAGATCTTGTTCAAGATCAATAGCAAGTGGTGTGATTGTTACGACAGTATCGTTTATCATTCCTTTTGGAAACATCGGTCTTAGGGCGCGATCTGTAAGTCTAGAGTAGAGGATTGCTTGATCAGAAGGTCTTCCTTCTCTTTTCTTAAATGATCAACCGCCGATCTTCCCAGCTGCTGAGTAACTTTCTCTAAAATCCACTGTTAAAGGCAGGAAATCTTTGTTCATATCGGGATCTTTTCTCATAACTGCTGTTACCAGAAATACGTTGTCGTCAAATCGAACTTGTACAGCACCATCTGCTTGAGGCGCGATTTTACCAGTAGTGAATTTAACTGTGTGATCGCCTCGTTGAAATGTTGTTACATGCTCTTGAGGGGTCCTTTTTGTGTATGGCATCTATGTATATGGAAGAATAAAAGGTATTGATATATGATTTTTTTTGGAATCTATTTGTGGTTAGTTATCTATTTCCCGACTTCGTCGGGGTTGGCCGTCCTATTGAAGTATGAGTTGGAATCAACGACTTCGCGGGCATCTTGCTTCGCAAGAAGGTCATTCTATTTACCAAAAAAATGGTGATGTTGGGTATCACACGCGCGAGAGGAATGTTTTTAAAAATTTATTATATCTTGTTGTAGCTAAAAACGAGCAGTATGCAAGAGAAAATATTTAGTCTAGAGCATTATTAATTATGAATTATGAATTATTAATGATTAATTAAAAACGACTCCTCATCATTAATCATTAAAAATTACTACATTTTTTTTAATTCAAAAAAAACTGTATCTCACAAATAGATACAGTTAGTTTGAGGGGGAGGGAGATTATTTTTTTTGATTTTTTTCACGTATTATTTCTTCCATTTCATTTAGGTAGAAAATTTTTGTGTTCTGAATTATAAATAATACTCCCGAAATGATTGAAATGACATTTAGCAAAGATATGAGAACTAACCACCATCCTGCTAGATTCATAACATTCTTCATTAACACCGCCAGCAAAATGCTGATGATAAGAATTACAAATGTTTTTTTTCTGTCACTTTTTATTGATGGAATTTCTTCCAAATTTTT
>CAZMFL010000042.1:0-8719 GCA_964565575.1 uncultured Candidatus Peribacteria bacterium | reverse complement strand
AGAACTGGCTCGAAACACACCTCAAGAGTAGGTGAGAAATATGTCTTCAGGCAAGACAATGTTAATGTGGATGCCTGATGATCCTAGCGTAGTTCAAGATGTGTATGGAATTATACTGTTTTTGTAAACTAGCCAATTTACATTATTTTCGGTTTTCATAAGAAAATCAGGTTGATGATAATCTAAACTCAGGGTTAGAGTGCCATTAGTAAATGATTTGGGATTAATCTGTGCTATTATCGGATACTTTTGGTGTATTTCTTCTTCAAAATTATTTCGTTTGAAATGTTTTTGTTTGTAGTATGACTTATTGAGTAAAAGTGATTCAATTTTCTCAAAAGCTCCTTGATAGACTAATTCTCCTTCAGTATTTTGATCAAAGACAACGCGTTGGATAGGGGACCAATTGTAATAAAAAACAAAATACACCAAAGCAATAACAAACATTGCTCATACAATTCATTTCCAGTAATAAAAAAAGAACACTTTCCATCAAGCATTTCTTTTCTCAGTTGTGTGTACTATCATGCGCTTTGCAGCAGAATTAGTTTTCCTCCTTGTGGGCGCGACAAATACTGGCATTTACCCTATAATTATTGGTAATAAATGAGGTAAGAGATAGTAAATAGCAATAGTTGTCAAACTACCTACTAAAATTCCACCTACAACTTCTGTCGAGGTGTGTCATAATCTTTCTTGTAGATCTTGTAATTTATAGTCTATAAAAGAAAATGATTTGAGCTCATCCTTTATTTCATTTATATATTTTGCATGTTTTCCAGCTTCATATCTTACATTTGCAGCATCATACCAAAAAAGAATTGCAAAGGTAAGACAAATTGCAAAAATCATACTATTTAGACCATACATCAATCAAACAAGCGTTGTAATACTACTTGAAATTCCACTATGCACTGACGGAAATCCTCATGCGATCCAAAATGCACTTATTGAAAATTTTCTTTTATGTGCCAAAATGTCTACAAGCACTTTAATCACTTGAATAAGACAACCGACAAATAGTGGAATTAAAAATGGCAATATGCGAATACTCATACATATATATATACAAAATAATATCCATAGGAGGACTATATAGTAGCATACAAAATATATAAGTAATTGCAAGCAAACCTTTTTCTATTGCATAGTTTGATAGAATGAATATAAAATAGTAATCTGTTTTAGATTATACGAAAAACAAAACAATGATTAATGATTAATGTTTAATGGCCCCTTTTTTATTAATAATTAATAATTCATCACTTTCCTTTTGATAGGCCAATAAAAGAGCATTGTTAAGAGACATATTTTATTTCGAATTATTATTATGAAACAATTGAAGATAGGAGCACATATATCTATCGCAGGTGGTTTACATTATGCTTTTCAAAGATCTGCTGAAATAGGTGGGACATCATTGCAAATTTTTGCAAAATCACCCAGAGGATGGATTTTTCCTTCTTATACACCAGATGATTTTGCCCTTGCAAGAGAGCGAAGAGAAACTTATAAGCAAGATGGTGGACTCATTCATGCAAACTATCTAGCAAATCTTTCTAAAGACCCTGCCGATTGTCAAAATGATATTAAAAGTATTATTCATGATTTTTATGTGGGTCATGAGACCTGATTTGATGCGATAAATATCCACATAGGGAAACAAAAATGATTTGCGACAAAAGATGAGGCGTTCGTTAATATGACAAAAAATGCAACATATATACTTGAACACAACAAAAAACGTGGCTATACTCCTTTATTTCTCTTTGAGATCACAGCAGGTCAGGGGAGTGAATTGTGAAGTACATTAGAAGAACTAGGATATTTTTATAAAAATTATTTACATGATCTACCTATCAAGTTTTGTTTTGACACAGCTCATGCGTGGGGCGCTTGAAATGATCTTGAACATTGGGATAGTATTGTGGAGAGACGAGACAATCTCATATGAATTGAAAATCTTTATGCATTTCATATAAATGACGCAAAAGTAGCTCTTTGATCTCATTTAGATAGGCATGCTCCTTTGGGAAGATGAGCAATTGGTCGATTATCATTGTCACAAATCATTCAACGAGCTTGAAAAAATAATACATGATTATATTTGGAAACTACTGACCCTGATTTATGGCCAGAAGAGATTCAACATTTAAGGGATATTATTCGTTGAGAAACGTGAGCAGTTGAACAATTACATAAAACACACCATCAAACAGATCTATTAAAAAAATTCCAACAAAATGGAGCTCAATCTTTATTTTGATAAATAGCATGTTTCTCGGTATCGATCCATGAATTCGTAAATTAGGATATGCGCTCATTGATGAGAATGGGAAGATTGTTGATGCATGAATCCTTTTGCAGGATATGAAAAGTCCGACAAGAAATGATCAATTTTCTAGGTTGTACAATATTTATAGTTTCTTTTTAGAAATGTTTACAACCTATGATATCAAAAAAATGGCTATTGAAAAGTTGTTTTTTAGTTCTTGGAACCAATCGAATGCTGAATTTGTATATGGAGTAAGGGGAGTGCTCATTGCGTTGTGATACGAACATAATGTGTGACTTGTGGAATATGCACCAGTAGAATTGAAAAAATACATTACAGGAAATGGGAAAGCGGGTAAACCATTGATGCAATCTACAATCATGAAGTTGTTTCAATTACGTGAAAATCCAGCATATCATGATACAGCAGATGCTTTAGGGTTGGCATTTTTAGCATGGAAAAAGAAATAAGATAGAGTATTTTTCTGGTTCTATAGGTTGATTTTTGTTTGCTAATCAGTAATACTTCTTGGTACGATCCCGTCGTTCAATGGATAGGACACGGTTTTGCGAAAACCGTAATATGAGTTCGAGGCTCATCGGGGTCACCATGAAATAATAGAAAATTAAAAAGCCCGAAGGGCGTCGACCGCTCAAACTTTGGTTTAATACTAGAGCGTAGATAGTCGGTCGATTACAAAATTGTTTTATAGGTACAATATATTCTTATGTATTCAGAGCTCTGTGAAAAATTATTTGAACAAAATTCTAGCAATTATGTTGCTGTGTTTAACGAGTTAGATAAACACTTAGATGGATTTGTGTGAACCGAAAAGTTTTTGCCATACAATGAAAAAATAAAAGAAATAGCAAAAGGCACGACGCAGGTTTCACTATTTATAAAAAAATATCAGGCAAAACTCAAATACTTTGGAGAGTTAAGAAACCATATTGCTCATGGATTTAAATTAGATGGAAAACATTATGCTATCCCAAGTTATCATGCGTTAGATGAACTAAGAAAATTTAAAGACGCAATCATGAAACCTATTACGATTGGAAGTGTTTTTAAAAAACAAGTTTTTTCTTGTTTAACAACCGATTCTCTCAAAGAAGTTATGCAATCTATGAGAAATTTCCGTTATACACATGTTCCTGTTTACAATGAAAAACATGAATTGCAATGATTGTTAACACAATGAGTGCTTTGTGATTGGTTATCCACACAAAAAAGTATATCAGATGTTGCGATTGAAAATATTCATATTAGCGATTTGGATCTCACATTGGGAAATGAAAAATATGCGGTGATCTCTGAGAAGGTTTCTCTTTTCTCAATTCCATCAATGTTTGAGCACAAAAGTTCTCAAGAAACATGATTTAATCAAAGGAAGTTAGGTGCTTTATTAATCACTGAAAATGGTAATCCAGCAGAAACATTGACTGGATTGATAACTACATTTGATTTGCCAAAAATCACACAATATGCTTTTGTAGAGGAGTAGTTTTATGTTTTTTAAATATACAATGGATATTGCCATTATAAAACAAGCTTTTTCAAAAGTTCAAAATCTAGCATGATTAGAGGAAATTTTTGAAAAATATTTGGGAAAACACTGAGAAATTTCACAAGCGAACAAAGAGTTGGCAACTCTTTCTCCAGAAGAAAAAAAAATAAAATGACAAAATATTCAAGCGTTAAGGGAACAAATACAAAATATTTATGATGAAAAAAAAACAATTTTACAAAAAGCTTTTTTTGAAAGGGCTATGGAAGATGATGTGGTGGATTATTCTATGTCATATGATGTTCAAAAACAGGGATTCATGCACGTCCTCCAAAAAGAGAGAAGGAGAATCGAGGAAATTGCTTCTAGCTTGGGTTATAGTATTTATTATGGAGATGAGGTTGTGAGTAAATTTGAAAATTTCTATTCAGTAAATATTCCCTCAACGCATCCTTCAACGGAAATCCATGATACATTTTTTCTTCATCAAGATGATTGATCCTGAGAGAACCTTGTTTTGAGAACGCAAACCTCATCCATGCAAAACCATATTTTAAAAAAGTTTGGCGCGCCAGTGAGGGTTATGATACCTTGAAAAGTATATAGAAATGAAAATACTGATGCATCTCATGATGATGTTTTTTGGCAACTAGAAGGAATCGTTGTAGACAAGGGGATTTCTCTTGCGAACTTAAAAGGGAGCATGCAACAAATGTTATCTCAAATCTTTGAAAAAGAGGTACAATTGCGCATGAGACCATCTTTTTTCCCATTTGTGGAGCCAGGTTTGGAAATTGATGCTGGGTGTCCAATTTGCAATCAAAAATGATGCCCGCTTTGTAAACAAACATGATGGATAGAAATTCTGGGTGCTGGTATGATTCACCCTCATGTTTTGGAATTATGAGGCATAGATCCATCTATTTATAGTGGCTTTGCATTCGGTTTTGGAATCACGCGTATCGTCGCTATAAAGTATGGCATCAAAGATATCCGTTATTTCACAAGTGGTGATCTAAAATTTTTACAATCAGTGTGAAGCTAAAATATGTGTTGAAGTACAAAGAAAGCGAGGTATAACACCCCGCTTTTTTTATTTTTTTCCCATGGTTGTTATGACCTGCTCAGCATAAAATCTTTTGACCAATACCGTATATTCATATCGGTAGTTTTTTCTTTTTTGCCATAGCTCTTGAATTTGCTCTCGATTTAGTCCATCAAATCCTTGTTTTTTTTCTAAGCAAGAAACTAAATGATCCGGTGCTTTAAACAAGTCAACAGAGATTTTTAATTCTGTTAATTGCTCATTTTCTAGCAGTGAAGATTCACCATTTGATGATTTTTTTAACCAAGGAGAATCTTCTTTTATTTTTACCTCAACTTTCGATTCCCTGTCAATAAACTGACCAGGGTACTGAGGAGCAGGAAAGTGTTCTTTTGCTTTCCTCACAGCATTTTGTATAAAAGCTTCTTTTTCAGTAAGCTCTACGGTCTCTTTTTTTTGTTTTGTTGTTTTCATTTTTGTATTTTTTTTATTGGTTTATTTGTTTTTAGTCTTTTTTTTTGACAAATTTGTTGTTTATGGGTATAATTGAGTTAGTTTTTATCATTTTTTAACAAACAATGTCTTTTGAATCCAATAGCCTTGATAATAATGAATTTGATAAAGAAGTCAATGCTGAAGTAACAAATCCTTACGATGACATTCGCAAACGAACGAATGAAAAACTTAATGATTTAAAAGAAAGACTTCCAGATTCTTTTCAACCTTTCAATAGCAAAAAATTCGAAGAATTTTCTAAATCTCCTGAAGTAAAAAGAAGTTTAGAAAAGATTCTTTTGGGTTGTGCAAATGAGTCTGTTAAAAAAGATCGAGAACTTCTTCAAAAAGAAGATATTTCTTCAATATACAAAAATATTATTAAGGATTATCCTGCATTACGAGTTGATTTGTCGGTAAAATTTTGATTAAATCTTGGAGAGAAAAAGTTTTCTAATTTACCTATTGAGAAAAAAAATATCCTGATTGGATTGTATAGAACGTATAAAGAAAAACCAAAGAATCAAAAAGTATTTCTTGATAAGGTTAATCTTATAATCAATGATATAAATGAATCAACCCAAAAAAAGTTTAATTGAAAACAGTTCAAAAATGCTTTTATAATCTCAAAAGAAAATCCAGGAGCATTTAAAAAAACTCTAATTGACCTTTGAGTGCAAGAAAAAGATATTCCCAAGTTTAAAGAATATCTTGATATGCTAAAAAAGTATCCTAAAGCAGTTCAGGAAGCATGATTTTGAAATTGATTTGTAATAGGTTTGATTATTTGAGTTCTTCTGACTTGAGCTTGAGTTTATATTTACAATGATCTTACGAAACCGGACCCAAGTACAGAAATATTTCAGACAGAATGAAAAATAGAAAATATTAGAGAAGTTTTAAAAGTATTGATGGTACAGGCAGATTTTGAAAAAACCGACTCTATAAAGAAGAAACAATTTACCTTAGATGAGGATGGAAACCCAATTCTGAACTATATGAAGGAGAGAATAAATAAAATGCAATCTATTGAATTAAAAATGCAAGTAAAGGGTAACTTAGGTCTAAAATATGACTTTACAAATGTTGATTCTGATATAAAATATAAACAACTGCCAAATTGAACTGAGCTTGTGAAGGCTGATATTTATATACCAAATCCACCAGAGGTTGTTATTATGAATTCTAAATCTACAGTGTTATATAAAAATAGAGAACGAATACAACTTGAAAGTTTTAATCAGGTTGAACAAGAATTGAAAGATAAAACTGAAAAAGCTATGATAGAACAGGCTATGGAACCTTGAGGCTTTTATGATACTGAATATCCTGGATCTCTCAAGAGGTTAGAAGATATCTTACAATCTCTTTTAGGGGTATGAAAAAATAGAACAACTCAAATAACAATACATGTTTGAGATAAAAGCTATTCTAACACTAGTAATATAACTGATGCGCCGAAAACAACAAACTTCCTAAGATAGAAGAAAAAGTCTCATAGATGCTTAAAACCGTTATAATAATACGGTTTTTCTTATATTAAGAGTCGTTTAACTATTGCAAAACGGGAATCACAAAAGCTTGCATTACAACAGAAAACATGTATAATATGCCTAAATTTATTTCTCCATGTGTTTGCTATGAGATCAATCTTGAAATTTATTATCAATATCTTGTTGCTGGTCGGTATTATCTGGCTACTTATTAAATTCACTCCTATTGATGATCGAGTAAAAACACTATGGACTCAAAAGAATAGTACAATTATTACTATAGATTGATCAGGAAATAAAATTGACACAAGTTGCCAAACTCCACGATGAGTTAAGATACCAAATGGATGAACGATTTTTGCATATAAGTGATTGTTACCCACAAAAAATTGACTGTGTGAAGAGGAAATTAGAACATGTGATAAAGGTACATTAAATGGCACATTTACTTATCCTTCGTGTTTAGATGACTATAATCAGAACACGAATCCTCAAACACAATCTGAGCTTTCAATCCCTGATCAAGAATTTTCTACCATAGCACAAAATGGTGCGTCTTGTAAAACCCCTCGATGACAAACCATCAAAAATGGAAGTTATATTGTATCGTATCAATCTCCTTCATCTTGTACATTTCAAAGAAGAATGTGTGTAGATGGAGAGTTGTTTGGTGATTTCAAATATAATTATTGTATTTTGCCGACATATTTTTCGGCTCCTCAAAATACTAACGAACTTGTTTATGATGATAGTTCTGTAGATGCAAATTCAATAGATGAATCTCCATATTCTGTAGGATCTGCTTGGCAATATGCGCAAGTAAATTATGGATGAACTAATTCTAGGCAAACTTTACCGTCTGATAATTGGAATGAAAATGAAAATGGTAGTGTTGCTGTAATTTCATCTGCTTCTGCAACAGCAAAAACATCATCACCCAAAACTTATGCGACACCAAAAGATACCTCAAGCACTGCCTATTATGACCTTACGCAAAGAGGGTGTACGACGCCATGGGGATCATTCGTAGATCATGGACAATACATAATTGCTTATAAAACGAGCAAACCTGCGACAGGTCGCTCTTGTGAATATGAAAGGAGATCATGTAATTATGGTAAACTATCAGGTAGTTTTACTGCTTCAAAATGTACATCACAAGCAAAAACATATACTAGTACATCTTGGTCTCCAGCCAATGAATCATACACGATTCCTCAACGTCAAGCTTCTTGCAAATTGCCTCGATGAGGTTATATTGGACATTGATCTTATGTTAAAGCATATAAATATTCAAATTCTTCATTTGCGGATTGATGTGTATGAGAATATAGATTTTGTCGCAATGGCGTTTTAGATGGAACGTATTCAAAAAGTTCTTGTGTGTTAGTAAACACCTATTTCTCTCCAAAAAATTGTTCATTACCACGATGATGAAGCATTGCGGATGGTCAATCTGTCGTCGCATATTCATCTCGAATGGGAAATTGTGCTTCACAAACTAGAACTTGTTATGACGGTTATTTAAATGGATCGTATCAATATATCAATTGTACAAATTCTACTACAACTTCTAGATGTGCACTGCCACGATGATGAAGCATATCTGATGGTCAATCTGTCCTTGCATATGCATCTCCATTGGGAAACTGTGAAAGAAGAGAAACCAGGACATGTTATGACGGTTATCTAAATGGCTCATATCAATATAGTTATTGTACAAATAACACAACCGCTAGATGTACACTGCCACGATGATGAAGTATATTGGATGGTCAATCTGTCGTTGCATATGCATCTCCATCGGGTGACTGCAATGCCAAACAGACAAGAGTGTGCACAGATGGTTATCTAAATGGCTCATATCAATATAGTTATTGTACAAATACCAAACCAGACGTTTC
>CAZMFL010000041.1:0-8947 GCA_964565575.1 uncultured Candidatus Peribacteria bacterium | reverse complement strand
GTAAATATTCATACGCAGTTTCCATAGTACTTTTGTAATTTGTGTCTGTCATGTGATTTATTTATATGTAAAAAGCACCCTTAGAGTATATAGAAAAATTATTTAACTGCAAGTAAATAAGCTTGTTTCCATAATTTTTTTGTATTTTCTGCCTTTGTTTTAATAAGTAGTTTTGTGTGAATCTTATTATTCCATGAATTTAGGCAATTTTATTCTAAAATTACTCGTTTCTACTATATAAAGAAAGTCACTGTTTTTTTTGTGTTTTTGTAAAAAAGAAGTATAATTAGACATATTATTTCTTATCACAAGAAAATGAGCGAAAAAAACATCTATTCGGTAGTCAACAACAACGATGGTTTGCAACAAGATGGTCTTACGAGTGCTGAAAAAAGCAAGCTTTCACTTATGCTTTCTCAAACCGCAGAAAAACTTTTTTCTGAAAAGTCCGACAATAATGTTCTTTCAGATACGTCTTTTGTTTCTGCTATTCGTGAAACTGATTCAACAGGTCTCATACAGCAAATCGAAAACCGCCTATCTCGCAAACTTACATATCAAGATATTGCAGAAATATCACTGTCTGGCGCAGATATGGTAAAAACGCTTGATCATTCACACTTGCGTGATTCTACTAACTCTCGTAAGTTTAGCGCGCTTGCAAGGGTGTATATTCAAAAAACAATTGAAAAAATATCTTCGGTTAGCTTCCATACAGCTGGTGTCAAAGGCGGTATATCAAAGGAAGATAAAACGTACTCAAAAAAATTAATAAATTCGTATAAAAAATTCATTAGTGGTTCGCGTGAAAATCCAACACTTGAGCAGGCAATTTGAAACTATAACGACTGGATTGAGGAAAACAAAAATTTGCTATGATCATCAAAGGATTTTTTGCAGGATATACAAATTCGCGTAGATGATGTTTTTCACCAGAAGGATAAAAATTTTGAAAATGATAATCTTGTCCAAGATCTTTCTGCATTCGGTGCTATGAGACAAACCGTAGCTGAAAATGCACTACAACAAGATATGAGAACCGAGTGACTCAAAATGAGTAAAAAAATTCGTATTTCGGATTTGCTTGCAGATCATTATCACGCTTTTGAGGAAACAATTAGTGAAGCAGATAAGACGGATCGAGAAGAAATGGATAATGCAGAAAAAACAAAAAAATTTTTATCGTATCTCCGTAGTACAGCTACTAGTGCCGACGACATTGCAATGATCAACGCACTAGAAGAGATGAACCTACACAAAAACGATTTAACAAAATGCTCTGAAAATACACAAGGATGGTTTTTAAAACAACAAAAAAATGCGTGGGAAAAATCAGAATCGTATGAGAAAATATCTTCTATGCTTCAAAAATTTGTTTCTATTTCGAAACAAGATATAGATAAAATAACAAATGCTATTTTAACGAAACCGGATTGAAAAGACAATAATGTACAATGTGTCATTGGTGGAAAGCCGACGACAATCTCCATTGCTACAAAATTGCGTGGGGGAGCTTATGATGTATGAGAAAACTATATAGAAACTTGGGATTTTCAACCGCCGTTGGATATAACTATAAATTGAAAAGATATGTTGTCTATAAATGATTCGTTTCCATTGCAAAAAGCGCTTGTTATTTCTACTATGGTTGCGCATGGGGATTCTTTGCCTGAGGAAGAAAAAAATAAATTATTAGAAGAAGTTGACCAAGAACTTCGCATACAAAATCAAACAACAGCAAAATCTACTTCTCGTTTACTTACTCCAACTAAACATACTTTTTCTACAGAAGAAGTGCTCAAAAATTTATTGGCTAGCGATGAGCAAAAATTGATAAGAGCGGAAAAACTTTGTGGTGGTGAGTTATCACAAATACAAAAAGATGCTATCATCACCGCACATAACGTTGGATCATATAAAAATAAAGAAGACGCTCCTGAGGAGATTAGAGATACCCTTACGCTTCATGATGGTGAACGATATGAAATTTGAAAAGATGGAAAGACTCATGCTAGATGACGAAATTATTCGCAAGCGCAACTAAAGAGGAAGATGGAAATCATGACGAAAGGATGATTGTCTATGCAACAAGCAACGATGTTGATACGTGCCTGAATTACCGGAAAAACAACGCGTGAAGAAGAAATTTCAATAACAAAAGAAGATATTGAAACCCTGGATAAAGAAATAATAGAAATAAAAAATGCCCTCGATGAAACCAAAAGAAGTTGATCTATCGATTGAAGTGCGCCTATTGATATTGCAAAAATAAGAACAGACTTGCGCGATATAACTAGGCAGATAGAACAACTTGAAAAAGAGCGTGCTAATTTTGCATTTGAAGCTTGAAAGCCTTGAGTTTCTCCAGCAGATAGGTTGCATTATGAAACCGAAGCAAAACGCGTTGCCGATGAAATAAAAGCATTGAGTGATAGGCAAATTGCATTAGAAGAACAGGTCGACCCCATTAACGCACATATTACAAAAGAAGAGAAAAGACTTGATGTAAAATACAACAAACTGGATGAAAAAAAAGAACTATTGAAGCAATTAGAGAAGAAAGAAGAAAAAGAAAAAGAAGAAGAAGAAGAAAAATCGACTACTGATGCAGAATGAAATGGCAGAATAGACTCTTCTGTCAATGGACTTAAAGATATTTGGAATGAAATAAAGTGAGAAAAATGAGCTCAACCTCAAGTTGGCACCTCTTTATTTTTAAAAGAAGGGATTTTCGAAAATTATTTTCCAAAGTGATTGAATGCTCAGGTATGAAACTGGATAGAATTGAGAATAAAGGATGTGAATCAGACCACTGGAGCTGTAACATTCACAATTCATGGAGTTTTTAAACCATTGCACGATGCCGACGGGAAAAAAATTGAATGAAACACACTATCGCCGATCTCTGGAAAGCAAATAAAAGAACAAATCACTCAAGGCTCTTACGATGAGGTCTATAGGTTGAAAAGCGTAAGCGACTTGAAAGAACGAGGTGAACATATGAAAAACGCAGATATTGATTTTGCATGAGTGAGTGGCGGATTAGATAATAAGCATCAAGCTTGGTTGAAAGACATGAGAGCACAAGTTGATTTTTCCAGCATGAAAAAAATACAAATGGACAATACGTCTGAACCAGACGCAGGAAAAGATATAAATTATTTCGGTGCTGATAGTGAATATTATGATGAGCAAAGTTGATCATACAAGCCATTTAGATTGTGGTATAAAGTTATCAAGGCAGATTGAAATCAAATTATATTGGAAGAAGGAGGAAAGGATGAAAAGGGGGAAAAAAACAAGAGCATTCTTTTACTCCACAGTGATTTTTCTTTTTTGCTTCAGAAAATAATCTGAGACCATATACGCAATGAGACGTTGATGGCATAAATAAAAATAGTCTTGAAAACAATGCAAAATGACAAGAATTTATAAATGATGCAATGTGGTCTTCAGATAATCCTCCTTCAGATCTTATGCGTAAGACCGCTGAATGAAGATGACTTTTTGGATTAAAATGGTGATCAATCAAATCTGTTATGGCGTCACTAAAGAAAATAAAAAAAGAATGAATTGATAAGCGACTAGATGAAAGAGCAAAGAAGAACGAAGAGCTTGTGTGGAATACGATGATGACGTCAAAAGCCGCTAAATGGCTATCGGGAGCGAATATACCTTGAATATCTGAAATTACAGGCATGTTGGCTGACGATGTTGAAAACAAGATGGACGCAGATAAGACTAACAAAATCAAGGAAGCAAAAGACGAACCATCAAAAGCAGGAAATTCTTGACCTTTTTGACCACAAATATTTATTGGAAAATCAATTTTTAACGACAATCCTTTTAAATGAAATACGATAGGAAATAAACAATTTATTTATGCACAAAAAAATCCACTAAAGGTTGCGTGATATTTTCTTTTCTGTTGTGAAAATGGATGACCATATGCCAAAGCGCTAGCTACATATGACAACACATGATCGTGGGTTAAACTATTGTTGTGAGAAAAATATCAACAACAATATTTAAGAGAACGTGCGGAGTTGAAAAAAGAAATTGAGGCACTTCCTCGTGATAGTTCAGAAAGAATTACAAAACAAGACCTCTATGCAAAACAAGATTTGTGATTTTTGCAAGCATTTTGATTGGCGCAATGATTAGATTCTCCTCGAAAAAAATCAATTTATGGCGAAGCATTTTTTTCAAAAATGTTGTGAGGGGCGGAATTAGCTTGGAATTCACAAAAACAGTTGCAAGCAGCAGAGGCTGATACGCCAGATGCAAAACTTTTTGATAATATTAAAATTGATTATTATAATCATTTACAGAGCGGAAGAGGTGCAACTTCCACAGGAGCATTATGAAAAATGGCCGCGAAAGTGCAGGGTAATGAAAGATATTATTATGATTGGGCTGGCGCAATGCTTTTCAGTATTCTTTCTTGATCGATGAAGCATAATTTTGTGGAAAATGGGAAAGAATGGTTTGCTTCACTTTCAAGAAAATACGCATTTGTTCCATGACTGTATGCTATGGATGGTGATGGTGAACTGCAATTGATGAGATTGATAGATATCCTAGCAAAAAACACTCCGTGAGCAAAATCGCTATCTGGCTACGAGAAAAAGACAGATAAAGACCCTATTAAGTTTAAGCTTGGTGATATAAATGCCGCAAAAAACAATGGACTTGTTATACAAGAGCGGATTCATCAGCCTGAAAATAAGGCAGTCGTCGATGCATTAATGTCACCAGAAAAGTTGCTTACAATAATGGATAAGTTAAAACCTAGCGATAGCGAACGCACTCCAGGACAACCAGCGTTGAATGACTACAATGTCGTGAAAGATTATCTAGAAAATAAATTTATGGATGCGGAGGAGTCATCTATGGGAAACATGGATGATGTGAAGCGTTCATTAATTTTTACCAAACATATTTGGAGCTTCTCTCCTGCGCTTGTGAAAAGACTTATGTGAGCAAACAATAATTACTCAAGTTTTCCACCTGCGATCGCAGATATTGGTCCAATCCTCTGGAGAAAGTTAGGAAGCTGAATAGATCAAATGCTAAAATGAAACTTTTCTCAAGAAAATTTTAAATTTTTATTAAAAAGATTTGTTCAATACTTTGATAAGCTTGATCCTGAATCGCAACGTTTATTAATTGTCGGTATTAGAGAAAAGAACCTTAATATGATACGCGTTGCTGTTTCTTGAACGTATGATAGAAAATGAACCTGAGAAAATTTACATCCTGATATTTCACGCACTTTTAGTCTTTTTGAGCAAGCATTTCTGAAGTGAAGAGATAAATTACGCGATGGTGATGACAGTTGGTTAGAAGCATTTGAATGATTAGATAGCTGGTCTGATGCAAGAAATAATTATAAGATGCCCAAAGAAATTGCAGAAAAAATACTTATTAAAAAAACAAAGAACAAAAATGATCAACGTAATTTTGACTATTATTATGATTATGATTAAGTAATATTTACATAAACTGTTTTATATCAATTGCTTGCTTTGGTTTTTATGCTTTTTTATAAATAAAAATTTCTTCCAATTTTTAGATTAAGAGATAAGGTTTTTCTTGATTAATATATCGCCATATTTTATTTATTTTGATGTTGATCGATAAAATAACTTTAATTACTTTTTATACCTAGTCTTTGTAACTAAATTTTTCCTCTAATAGAAAAATTGCATATTGTGATTTTTTTTAAATATAGGATGCTCTTGTGTGTTTTGTTAACAAAAAAACCCAGAGCGATTCTATCTCTGGGGCATTCGTATTTTGTCAATTATCTTGCTCTAATTTTCCTGATATGTTCTAAACGGATAGTCTTCTGGAACAACATATCATTTGATTGTTGAAAGACACCTACTTACATTTTTCTGCCAGTTGTATTCTGATGATGCATATATTGCACCTTCTTTGTTCCCATATCCCGATAGTTCAAAAATTGTATTGTAGCCACCTAAATATCCGTTGTTCAGAGTCATGTATATTGCACGAGCTCAATCAAAGGGCGAATCTTTATCAACCCTATCACCACGATCATTGTTACCAACGTTTCAAATATTGTTTGCAGATGCGAATGCTCTTCCCAAGCTAGTTTCAGCATATCCTATACAAATTCATAAATCAGGGTCAATATTTGTCCCTTCTGCTGCTTTTTCCCACAAGACAAGATCATTATATGGGGCTTTTGCATACTCATTTAAAAAACGCAATCTTTTTTCCTGAGGTGTGTTTCATGAAACAAATGCAATATTTTTTAGATCTATTACGCTATTTCTGTGTTTTGTATCAAGTGAAAATTTCATTCTATAATTACTTTTAATATTCATAGATTCATTAAATATACTTAAATCCAATGTTTCTAATGGATCAATACTTTTGCCGTCTTTAAATAGTTGCATAGAAAGCATAGGTTGTGTACTAAACCATCATGCTCATCTTGTTCATGGTTGTCCGCCTACCAATCCTATAATTTGTCATCTTCTTACAATGCTTTTTTCTTCAACAAGAGATTTTTGTATGTTAGTGAAGACGCTTATATACCCATCATTGTGTACAATCATCATTCGATTCGTATTTAATCAATCTTGATTTTGTACAAAATAGACATATCCATTTGCAGGTGCGTATATCTCTTGTCATTGAATCCCAATTGTTTGTATTCAACTAAAAGTTTTTTTTGTGTCACCGACATCAATAGAATCACCAAAGTATGTTGTTATCTGATTAACAGGTAAGATAGGCCATGCAAAAAAATTGTCTCTTTCTTCTCTTTTATCTTCTATTTGTAAAAATTCTTTATATGTAGGATCGTTTATTGTATATCACTTATATGCTTTTTGATTTCCAGATCAGTCAGATATTACGACTCCTGTACTATTGTTATTTAGATGTAATATTAGGCTATTTATTTTCTTTTCAAGTTCAGATCTAGTAGCAAACAAATCTGTGATTGTTTGATCTAATGATGTTTTATTGTTTTTGTATAATTCAACGAAATACAATAAATATGTTTTTTGTTCTTCCAATGTTTGAATTTTTTCCTGATACAAACCTACGCTCGCTTTGAGTTCTTTTCTTGTTGTGCGTATTGTTTTGAGATTCTTAATATACTGCGTTTGTGTGTCAGAGAGTTCTGCCAACAACGTGTCTAATCTTAGGCTTAATCATGCTAACATATCTTCTTGCGAAAGAGTTTCTCATATAGTTCAAGTTCCCAAAAGTAGTTTTAAATCATCGATATTTCCTTCTTCGTTCATATACTCATTTTGCAACATATACACTGTAGGTAACAATTGTATAAGTGTGTTTTTCGTATTGTTTATGCGATTTTTTGTTTGTTGTAAATCAGATATAGCATCAATCATATGTTTTGTATATACATTAATTCTCATAACGGTATTGCTCACGGCTTGTTTCGTAATTTTTATATCAATGATTACTTTTTTCACTTGATCAAGCACAATCTTGTATTTGCTTTCATTTTCTTTTCTCAAAATTTGAATTTTGTCAAAATCAGTTATCACTGTGTCGATATCATTTCCTAAATTTTTTGCTTTGCTTGCCGCTTCTTTTGCTGAAATCAGATTTGCTCAAATGCCATCAATGCTATCTAATTGTTCAAGTGTACTTATTGAAGTTTGCATACGATCAAATTCTCCCAATTTTTTTGCTATTGCGTTTTTTGATGATTCCTTTCATCAAGAATTTGTGGTTTTTCAGAATTCTGAAACGCTGTTATTTGTTTCTATGTGAGAATATCCACTTAAAAAAGAAGGAATTTCTTCCACGCTAGTATAGTCAATTAATTCACCTGAAATAATTTCATTCGCTGTTGGTATGAGTGGGATCTGTTGTGCGGTAGTAGTATTTCATGGCATACTTATTGTAGCAAAACAAGCTCCCAAAAGAAGCGTTCACATCCAAGCAAGTTTTATTGAATTGGTTTTTGTCATTTTGATTAAACCGTATTTGATAAATAAAATTATTCAATTGTTAGTGAGTTTGTTTCTTTGTCTTTGATCCTTTTTGCTATGATAAGTCATCTTTTTGAATCTGAACCAATTGGATAACACCCCATTAGTGTCACATATTCGCCATTTGTATATTTGTTATATTCTTCATCTACTTTTGATGGCGTAACAAATACTTTTGCAACAACTTCATAATTATATAATTGTCATCACCACGCGATTTTGATTATTGCTCCTTCTTTCAGATCAAATATTTTTGCAAAAATTTCGCCATATCAATTTTTTTTCCATCGATAATAACTTGTATGTCAAAATATGAGTGAGTTTCCACGCGTTCCTGGGTTTGCAGTAGATGGGTATTTCACAACCCCGCTTGCTAGTTCATTTGTAAAATTTCCATGTTTTAATTTGTCTTCTGTCGCAGCAGAAACATCGATGATTGGTGCGTCTACACCGATAGATGGAATAAATATCCTATGCTCAGGAGGTATCATAGAATATGAAAATGAATATGTTTTAGATTGCAAAGATGCTTCTCTAGTTATCTTAGCGGATACATTTGATTTTCTCAAAATATCCTTCGTTTCAATAGTTTCTTCTTTCCCAAGTTGTTCAATAGAGTTGGACGCTTGTTGACCATCTGTATATTGAAAATCGTAATTTGCTGCTTCCACTCAGGTAAAAGCATCTTTTATAGTGTGATAAATCAGATTTGCATTTACAAAAACCACACTAATGATAAATACAGTAGCAAAAATTCCAGCAAAAAGTCCTACTTCTTTCAGAAACGCCTTGAAGGGAGAACTTGTAAGATTGTGTATCAAACTGTTCTCAGTGTTTTGTGCATTTTTGTTTTTTTCAATCACCATAGTTCGTAGATATATGTTCATAAAACCTTATATATCTAGTATATGGAGAATTGTATTTTTTGAAAAAAACATCTATTT
>CAZMFL010000040.1:4343-9054 GCA_964565575.1 uncultured Candidatus Peribacteria bacterium | reverse complement strand
TTTTGAAAAAGAAATTTACGCTCAGTTTCAAAATATTGTTGAAACGTATGACATTCATAAAATCGAATTTGTAGTTCCCTTAATCAAAGAATTTATCATTGATAATGAGAACAATATTGCAATAGTATTGTTTCGATATCAAATGGATTTTGCCATAGGAAAAGGATTTCAAATGAAAGAAATTCTTTTTAAGGCTCGAAAAGGAGAAATTCTGAAAGAGTTTTATGAAGAACATGTGTGGTATGGACCAACATCACTAGATTATCCTCTATCTCAGGTTGCAAAGATCTCTCTTGATCCAATGTTATACTTATTGAAAGGAAATTTTTTTATTGCAGGAGATGTAGACATCTATAATCTTGCTTTACAAGACATGACCCTTTCTTTTTCTCGAGAGTATAAAGCTCCATTAACCATAAAATTGTAAAAAAACCAAATCAACTAAGTGAAATCATTTATAAACTAACTAAAGCCGGGAACAGGGAGGATATTGTATTCAACTGAACCACCTTTTGTATGGCACTATCTATTGTAGATCTTTTTTCAGGATCATTATCGTATATCCTTTCATTAGGATTTATGCTTTTTATCGCAGAATTGATTCGTCCTTCTGTAAGAACCAATAAAGTATTACTTATTCTTTTGGTTCTCTGTGCAGCTGTTTTTCTTGGAGCTGTCTTCTATTATACTCATTATCTTGAAAAAACAGGAATTGCAGGGTTTTGGATTGGTTATGCTATTGGATTTATTGGAGGTGCTATTGAATTAGTTATACGTATTAATCCTAAGCGCCACAAGAAAAACGAGTATGCCGAAAAGTAAAGTTGCTCACAATACAGTTTTTGTCCCCGTTTTTTACAAAGAATGGATGAGCCTAGAGGAAGCAGAGCCTCAAAAAGTTATCTTATTGTTAAATCATTTAATCAAGGAGGAATTATTATGTATGTATCATTATTTGGCTGGCAATCAGCAAGAGAAATTATTGACTATGAAGGGTACCTTTTCTTTCAGGTAGCATTACATGGCCACTGTGAAATCTGTCAAAGAAGAATAGACCACATAAAATCAGTAGTCAGTCGCAAAGGGCTACAGGTTAAATATGGTCATTTACTGGACAGATTCCCAAGGGATGTAAGTTATATGTGGGTTGGTATAGAAAAACCTACAAACTTTATGGAGGAAAGAGAGAAAAAAGACTTCATAAAGTCAACTTTTGATCTACCAATCGAATAAAGTTAAACTCACTAGTCTGACAGGTGCATTCACCACCTCATACGTGAACAAGGAAAACGAGCATGCCGAAAAGTAAAGTTGCTCACAAGTCTTTCTGTTTCCAGAAAGATTTTTTTTATAGAAAATTTTTGCAATGAAATCCGAATTAAGAACAAATTTAACAAACCTGTTGTAAAAAAGTAACAACATATTTTGTGGCTAAAATATTGACAACATTAGCATAATAGTTATAATGATAGTATCTTTATTCTTTTGCTGTATTAATCATGATAGAAAACAAGACAACACCAATTACCTATGAGAAAAAAATTCAACAATTAGAAGCTTACAAAAAGGAACAAGAAAAGCTAAAGGACAGGTTAAAATTACAGATAGTTGACGCTTTATTGGTCGATGATATGGTTACTGTTAAAAGCATTACGGATCAATTAAATGCTATTCTTTCAATGAATTATGATGAAAAAATTTCTGCATTGAAAGCAGATAGAGCTAGGATACATCTTATACCCGAGAAAGATTCAGATTACCAAAAAAGTATTATGTCAGATAATCATATAGATACCATAGAAGATTCAGAAATTACTGAACTTATCAGCCGTAGAAAAATAAAATGATGGGAGATGTTGGAAGAGAAAAGATACAAAATGCTTGAAGAACATTTTGATAACTCAAATGTTGGTAGAGACGAAAAAATTGATCTACCTTCTTCACCAACAGCGCCAGAAACTCCAGCAGAACCAGAAACTGTAGCAGAACCAGAAACAACAGAATGAATAATTAAAACCAATGAAAAACTCCCGCTCAAGAACAAAAATGAGCTTAAACGTATTGTATTAGAACAATTTAAGACAAAGGAAGAATTAAATAGTGGTTCCTATGAAACATTTGCTCGTGAATATAATGCAAATGAAAACAACAAGTACACAATAACCAAAAGCATAACTTGACTCATCTCTAGTCTCGGATTAAAGATTAATTCTACATGAGTAAAAGAGTTAAGAGATTATTTGTATGGAGGAAATTCCATAAGTGAACAAGCTGAGAAAAAGGATCTAAGAATCAAAAGAATCAAAAAAATTCTTTTGGAAAAATTCCCAACAAAAGAAGATTTATCAACTCAAAAATATAGAACATTTGCAAAGAAATATAATGAAGATCCTAAAAATACACAAAAAATGACAGTAGAACTTTTTCGACTTGCTAAAAGTTTGGGTTTTCAAGGAATAGAAGCATTAAAAGATCATTTATATCCAGAACATCTGACAAGAGAGCTTATTGAGAAAATCACGCCAGAAAAAATTGATCAACCATCTGCGCCTGAAGTATTAACAACACCAGTAACGTCATCTGCAACAGCAATGTCAGATCAACCAGAATTAGTGTTAAAAAACAATGAAAAAATTCCACTTAGAAATGAAAACGAAATCAAAAAAATTCTTTTAGAGAAATTCCCTAATAGAGAAAATTTATCAAATAAGAAATATCTAGCTTTTGCAAATCAATATAATGAAGGCAAAGATAAAACAGAAAAAATTACGCGCCATCTTAACCGGCTTGCTAGAAGTTTGGGATTTCAAGGTGTAGAAGAATTAAAAGGTTATCTATATGAATCAGAACACTCAAGAAAACTTAATGAAAAAAAGGAAGTTAGAAAAACCGAATCTAATGATAAATGAAATAGAAAAACAACCTTAGAAACACTTAAAAAATTAGAGGCAAAAAATGTATTTAATCCAAAAAAACACTTTTGAAGTTGATTTAAAAATTTTGTAAGATCAATTAAAAGTGATCAAGATCTCATTGGATCATGAAACGATCAAGAATTACTTAAAAACATTTCAACCCTTCCAGAGACACCAATCTGTCTAACTAAATATTTGTGATGAAAAATAGAAAGCATAGATACAGAGTATCAAGAAATTTTATGGGAAAGATACTCTATAGTTATGAAAGGGAAAAACGACGAAAAAATACACGATGTAAATCTACAAATTAGAGCTAAAGAAAGAGAACTTCTAAAAGAAAAACCGGAATTACTTAAAAAATATGATGCAGAAATTGAAGAGAATAGGAAAAAAGCACTATGAAAAACAAATGGCTCTTCAGTTATTCATATTAATAAATATTGAAATGTGATAAGTCATGAAGATTTTAATGCATTACAAAACGATAGACCACATACACCAATTATCGGTGAATAAAAAACCAATAATAGCTATTCACAGATTACAGAACAGCACAAATCATCTATAAAATATTTTCAAAAGCCATCCATAGTACGGCTCCTTCAACGAAGTTGATGCCCGTACTATCTAAGGTTAATTAGCTGACCGGCGACAGGACGGGCATCCCCCGACCTTGTCGGGGGAAAAAAGATTGTCTCTATTGCGTGAGTGCAATAAAATAATTTTTTTGTCAATACTGCTTTGCTTGATTTCAGTGGTTCATAAGTTTATACTATATGAAATATTTTTATCATTAATGTATTTACTATGAAATTCGGTGACAAACTTCTTATTCTCGTAATTGCATTGCTCTTGTTAGGAGCGTATGTGCGAGGCACAAAATACACACCAACAGCACAATTAGCTAAATCATTGACTGTGTCTGGTGAAGGAAAAGCGACTGCTACACCTGATACATTGACCATCAATCTTGCGGTCACAGAAACTGGCGCAACAACACAAGACGCGCAAAGTGCAATGGAAAAGAAAGTAACAGCGCTTAAAGGACTCTTGAAAGAGATGAACTTCCCTGAAAACAAGATCCAAACAGAAAATCTAAATGTGTACGAGGATTATGATTGGACACAAAGTGGAAGACAATCAAAAGGATATAGAGCCAACCAAAATATAACGCTCGAATTGACGGGAAGCGACATCGCGAAAAGAGGAAGTGAAATCATCTCTCAAATCCCCGCACTCGGAAACATAATCGTAAACTCAACAAACTTCTTTGTGAAAGATCCACAAGCTGGAGTGCAAGCAGCCAGAGAAAAAGCTTTTGAGAACGCAAAAATCAAAGCTGAACAACTAGCTAAACTTTCAGGGCAAAAAGTAGGAAAAGTCCTCTCAATCCAGGATGGCGGTTCTGATCAGAACTCATACCCTACTCCATATTATAGAGCGACAAATTATGCTATGGATTCTGCTGGTGCTGAGATGAAAACGATTAGTACAGACACGCTTTCTGCAGGCGAGAATACAGTAACACACTACATGACTGTTGTATTTGGATTAGAATAGTTTTTTACGGAATAATACCAAAAAAGAAAGCAGGCCTTGATGGGGTCTGCTTTTTGGTATATATAATTCTCTGGTGTTTTTTTCCTTATTTCGCAAACGATTTTGGGGAAGATAAAAATTGCTGTATTTGTTCGATCGTTTCTGATACCAAATGATGTTTTACTCGATATTTTTGTTTGTTATCTAGGAGCTCTCACAATCCGGTTAATATCGCATTCTCTGGAAAGTTTTTA
>CAZMFL010000040.1:0-4333 GCA_964565575.1 uncultured Candidatus Peribacteria bacterium | reverse complement strand
ATCTTGCAGCTTCATTTTTAGGAAAAGTAGTAGATATTCTTTTTAAGAAAACTTCTAATGTTAGGTTAGTCCTTTCTGTGATTAAATCTGGATTTATTGTGAAATTTTTTTTGAAGAAAAAATGAACATCATACAAATCTCTTGGATAAAATCTCTGTGACAAAGCAATCAATTTGTTTGTAAATATAGATTCCTGATTCATACACATTATTTTCTGGTCGTGTATGGTTTCCAATAGATAACCATTATTTTTCCAAATTCTTTTGTTAATTTCTACTTTGATGTTCATGCTATTTGCATCATAACGAAATATCCATCTGTGCATTTCCTTTCCCAAAATCTGATTTTTGATATCACCAAGACTGACAAGAATCTCTTCCATTCTTGCAACTACAAGCTCTTCTTGTGTGTTATCCAAAAGATCTAGATCAATATCTGTAGAAAATCTATTCAGATGATGTTTTCGATATGCTAATGTTCATCACTTAAATGCCAAAAATTGTCATATATCAGTAGAGAAAATTGCGAAAAGAATATCTTTCATGTACTATTCATGCAGTTCGCTATTGAACATGTAATAATTTTTTGATATATAAAGCAGTTTTAGCTGGATATATCGGTAATATTTGACTTATTCTAGTCATGTTTATACTTTCAGGCGCATCTATTGTTCCATTGGGATTGAGGTAAATATAATCACATAACGCTCTCTCAGGCGTCGCAATGCGATAATTTTTATAGTCTTTGATCCCAATAGGATTCTTAAAAATTTCTGATTTGATTTTGTAATAGATTACCGCATTTCCATCTATTTTATATTTACGAGAGTCATCACAGATACAACTAATCGTATTTCCATAAAATTGAAAAAAAACGCCATCCTTGAAAAGCACTGTTTCGCAAGAAACATAAGAGCCTGATTTTATTTTACAAGCAAGTTCGTAGGGATTATAATTTGGTAATGCTCGATATCCTTTGTAATGATTATATAATGACTGATTTGCTTTTGCTCTCTGGAGGAAGCTTTTAACTCCTGCATCTGTTGGAATTTTCAAAAAATTTTTTACCTCCTGAAAAGTAAAAATGGTTTTTTGTGTTTTAATTAGTGTAGTAAGGTTGTCCATTGGTAGTGGTTAAGTATCTGAAAACGAATACTTTATAACCATAAAAAATGATTTTGCAAGACAAAATACAAATAATACCAAAAAAGAAAGCAGGCCTTGAGGGGTCTGCTTTTTGATATATATAACTCTCTGGTGTTTTCTTTTTACTACGCTACTCTTTTTTCCGTTGCGGTAAGGACTCTTTTTGTTTTTTGTTTTTTTGCATAGGCTTTGGCACTACGAGCACCTTTAATCGCTTGTTTTGCGAGTTTGGGAACTTTACGAAGTTTAAGAATTTTGATCACATCAGCAAATGGGATGATTGAAATTGCAGAGATACCTGCATCAATGATATGTTCTTTCGCAACTTTTCAGTCGCCTTTTAGTCCAGCTTTTGCACTTCTAAAAGCATATAATATCGCATTTGCCAGATCTGCGAACGAACCGTATGTTGGCTCAAATCAGACAACATCTAATGCTGCTTGAAATGCATCGATTGCTTGCAGTTTTTCTGGATCATCACCATATTTTTCTTTGATTTCATCAATTGACTTTACGCCCAACTTCTCTCTTCCTGCTTCTAGTATCTTTTCATAATCATCTGGTAGATCCGCATTTTTCTCAATCGATTTAATAAGTTCCTGCAAACGTTTGCGGATATGCTTGATTTCTAGTTGCTCTGCTCTTGATAATCCTTCAAGATCAAAATCATCTGAGAGTGTTTCTAACAGAATCTTTCCTTCTTTCAAAAGCTGTTTTTTGGTGGGAGTTTGTCTCTCTACAAGTTTGTCTGCTTGGAGTTTGGACTTTTCTGCCGTGTTAATTTTGGTTGTCATATGCGAGTAGTACATAATAAACTACTATTAGTATATGCAAAAACACTGGAAAGTCAAAAAATGGAGGGGAAAAGAGCGGGTTTATGCAGGGAAAGTGACTATGGTAATTATTTTTTGCATTATTTGACATTTGGAGTAATATATACATAGAATATTTAATTGTTATTATTCTAAAAATGTTTACTATCTTACAAAAATTTTTTTGAGAAAAAAAACCATCTACTATACTCCTCGAAAGTATAGCTCCAGAAAAAAATGGTTTTAAACAACAAAGAATATTTAATCCTCAAACAATTGTTGAAAAATTTAGAGCAATGAGCCCATATGATTTTGAGTATGCTGTAAAAGACTTATTTGAAGCAAGATGATATACGACAATCCGTGAGCCATTGTATAGGACAACAAGGACTGGAAAAAAGATTCCCCTAGCTGACAATGGAATTGATTATATTTGAAAGAAAAATGGTCAGAAACATTTTGTACAGGTTAAGACATATAAATGAAAGAGACAAGTTACCATATGAGATTTGAGAGAGTTTAATAGTGCATTACAAGATGCATGAAAATGAAAGAACGATAAAGCATATTTCATCACAACAACAATATTCACTAAAGAAGCTGAAAGTTACGCCGCGAGCAAAAAAATAACATGCATAGACTTCAAAGGTTTTGAAAAATTACATAATGTTGCAATCGGCGAAAATGACTATTATAAGAATCATTTTCAAGAACATTTAAGTAGAATAAATTTTACAGACAACGCAAGATTTACACAACACATGAAAACATGTCCATGGTGTGGCGCTACATTAGTTACGAGAAGAAGTCGTACATCACAAACAACATTCCTTTGATGTCAAAATTTTGCCAAAACATGATGCAAGTATAGAGAATATATTAGAAAACAAGAAACTGTAGGTATAGCGTAACTATTCCTTGCTATATTTCATCAAACAGAAATTATATCATTGCTCCTCTGCCCGTTCTTTTGTTCATATGAGTTTTTCGGGGACACCATCCCAAGTATCTATTTCATGGAATCAGACTTTTTTGTAGTATCCTGAGAGCTCTTTTTTACATGCGCTAAACACTTCAGCTTTGAGGTTTTTTTCTGTCAATAATCTGTGCATAATTCCATATCCCAATTTTTTTCATCTATACGCAGGATTTACTCGCAAAGAACCTAATTCGAATTGATTTGGTCAAATACGAAACATTCTACAAAAAGAGATAATTTCTCACTCAGTATTTTTCACTAGATAAAATTGATCTTTTTGAATCTCATAATAAGACAAATCAGTAGAGTGGATGATTTTTTGGACAAAATCATAATCTTCATCAGATAACTCTCTGAGGAGATGTAGATCGTTAGGCATCTTATCTACCTCCAACATCACATCCAAAAATTTATTTTTTTTATCAGAGTCGTGAGACGATTGCTCTGGTCTTTGTGTGGAAGCGTTCTCCATGTATAGTAGATAAAAAATTAAAAATATTCTACTTCACTCCGCTTTATTCGTACCCAGATTGTGACTTGAGAGTTGAACTAAGTATTGATTATTTTTTGAAAAATAAAATATATCTGATTAAATAAACAATTCTTTTTGAAGAGCAATCATTTTTTCATAGATATCATTGAGATCAAAACCATAGAGAGTCGTTACTACTGGCAACAAATGAGTATGAATTTGTTTTTGTAATTCATCATAATTATCGTGCAACGTTCGCTTTCTATCACTTACTTCATCACATTTGGCTTTGATAATATCTTTGTGTGCTAAAATATCAATTCATTGAGATTGTATATATCGAAGATCAAAAAAATCTCTGATAGCTGGTTTTCTACGAGTTAGACAAGCTCTACATTTTTCTGTGATCATTTCATCTATAGCAAGACAAGAAATAGTCTGATCTTTGAAAATATTGGCTTCTGTCACTGACTCAACAAACAATGATTGAATATTTTGTTGGATTGATGCAAAATATTGTCTTGTGGTATAGGTTAGCTCTATTTTGATTTCTTGGTCCTCTATATCATAAACACTTGAATAGCTGATAATATATTTTAAATATGTATATTCTTTATTTTTCAACTCTTCGTTTCATTGTGCTTTCTTGTGATGAAGTCTATCTTCATTGAGAGTTCGTCACATAGTATTTGTAAGCTCTTTTATTTTTTCTCTTAAATATTGGGCAAATTTTTCTCTTTTCCCATTTTGATTTACCAGTTCATCTTCAATAGATATAGAGAAATCTAGATCTTCACTTAAACGGAAATATGGAAAATATATTTTATTCAAACAAGTTCATCATTTGAAACTGATTTCTGGTATATTCTGACTGATTCGATGAAGCATGAGTGTCAGATAAAAGTCTTTTTCTAGTTTCTCTTTT
>CAZMFL010000039.1:7170-9065 GCA_964565575.1 uncultured Candidatus Peribacteria bacterium | reverse complement strand
GATTATACTTATGTCATATTTAATTTTTTTGATAAAACCATGGCAGAACCTAAGAAGAAAATTGCAAATACCACGAACGCAAGCTGAGTTTCAACAAACGAAGACACTGCAACGCCTGCGCCAATTTCCGATTTGGGAGATCTTTTGATAGACAAAGCATTGGATAATGCGCAAGAGAAAGATTTCAAACCAGTATGAAAATGAGATGTTGATATCCTTGAAACAATAAGCAACACGCCTGCAAAACCAGTAGATGAAATTTGATATGGTGTTGATTATGCGACTGAAGCGCCTGCAACAATAATTGAAAATTTGGTTTCTGAAGATCTACCAGAGATTAATTTAGGAGATATAAATTTAGACAACATTACAGAGGATGTAAGCAACAACACATCTGATATCCAAAATAAAGAACCTACAACTCAAGAGGAAATAAAACCTTTTGAATTTGAACCTATGGATTTAGGCGGTCCTACAATTGAAGAAACGCCAGTTATAGAGAAAACGCCGATTATAGAAGAAACGCCAGTTATAGAGAAAACGCCGATTATAGAAGAAACGCCGATTATAGAAGAAGCGCCAGTTATTGAGGAAACACCAGTTATTGAGGAAACACCAGTTATTGAAGAAACACCGGTTATAGAGGAAACACCGGTTATAGAAGAAGCGCCAGTTATAGAGGAAACACCGGTTATTGAAGAAGCGCCAGTTATAGAGAAAACGCCGATTATAGAAGAAACACCGGTTATAGAGGAAGCGCCGGTTATTGAAGAAGCGCCAGTTATAGAGGAAGCGCCGGTTATAGAGGAAGCGCCGGTTATTGAGGAAACACCGGTTATTGAGGAAACACCGGTTATTGAAGAAACGCCGGTTATTGAAGAAATGCCGGTCATAGAGGAAACACCGGTTATAGAGGAAACAGAAGAAAACATGGATAATCTTGAAAACACAGAAGAAATAGACAACACTCTTTCAGAGGAATCACTTAAAACAATTGAAGATAGTATTGAAAAAAAATTATCAAATGAATATGTAGAGGAAGAAAGTCCTACTCAAGAAAACCTTATTTCTGTATCACCAGAAAACACAGAAATTGAAAGTGAAAATACAGTCTGAAATAATGAAACAGATACAACATCACAAACAGACAGCTTTATTCCTTCTACATCAACCGAAATGAACGAACAAAATTCTTCACAACCAATAGAAAACAATCAAAATGAAACACTTGAAAATAAATTAAAAAATATTGATGAGCAGGTTGCAAATTTCAATCTAGACGATCTTGTATGATGATTGGAAAACAAAAGTCCTGATATCCCAGATGTAAATCCCAACGATCAATCTCAGCAAGTTGTACAACCAAAACCAATAGTAACTGCTCCAGCAACAATCACACCCGAAAGTTTGCCTACTGCACCAAACAACAAACCTCAAGGTAATAAAATTACTAAAATAGCAATTATTTGATTGTGAATCATCGCACTAATTGGGACTCTTTACTACGGATATTTAACTTTTGGCCCAAAAATTAATGAAAAATTAGATCCAACAACGACAAGTGGCGACATACTACCAAATGAGAATACGGGCGAAATTCTTACGGGTGGGGAAATAATTACTCCAGAGAACCCAGAAGTAACAGGAGAAATAACAAATCCTGATGGATCTACTGGAGAAATAGTGGACCCAACTACAGATCCTATGCCATTGACGCTAAATATTGAAGATGTTCTTGCTGATGCAACAAAACTTGCTTCTGAAGCGAAAAAGACATTAATCAAAGCAACAATAAACAAAGAAACATCTATCAGAACAACGGTATTCTATATTCAAAAACAAGCAAATGAACTCGTGCAAGAGCTTGCAAATACAACGGATATGAGTATTCTAAA
>CAZMFL010000039.1:4501-7160 GCA_964565575.1 uncultured Candidatus Peribacteria bacterium | reverse complement strand
GATGAACTTATAAAAAATCTCAGAAGAAATTTAGAAGAAATCAACATACAGCTTGATGGCAACACAGCAACTCAGTAAAAGAAGTTTCAGCGAAATGATAGACCTATACAAGGTCTATTTGGAAAACGAAAAAAATGCCAGCCCCAAAACAATAGAAAATTATTCCTTGCGACTAGGAAGATTTTTGGAGTTCAGAGGGAACACGCCAGTAGGTGAAATAAGCTCTTTAGACGTACTTGAATTTAGAACGAAACTCCTAAAAAGATGATTGAGCAAAAAAACTATTAACTATCATGTTGTAGCATTGAGAGCTTTTTTGAAGTTTTGTTTGAAACACGATATAGACGTACTGTCGCCAGATAAACTGGAACTTGGGAAAATTGCACCAAGGGTGGTAAGTTTCCTGACAGATGAAGAGATAGCACAATTGATGGCGATGCCTGCGATGTATGAGAAGAAATGATTAAAAAGAGCAAGAGATGAAGCCATATTACACACGCTTTTTGGGACATGACTTCGTGTATCAGAACTTGTATCGCTCAAAAAAACGGATATAAAATTAGATTCAAATCAGTTTCGGGTTATTGGAAAATGATCAAAAATGAGATCTGTTTTTTTCACCAAACACGCTCGTGAAAAACTAGAAAATTATATGGAGATGAGAGATGATGAGTGTGATCATCTATTTATAAATCTTAGCAACTTCCAGTCGTTTACAACTCTTTCGAGGAATGCGATTGAGGAGCTTGTCAAAAATTATGCAAAACTAGCATGAATAGACAAGAAGGTAACACCACATACGCTGAGACACAGTTTTGCAACATCACTTATCAAAAAAGGCGCAGATATTAGGTCAGTCCAAACGTTACTTGGGCATTCGTCTATCACAACAACGCAAATTTACACGCACGTCGATGATAAATATTTGAAAAAAGTGCATGATTTATTGGATGAGATAGAGTAGTTTATCCATTATTTCTCGCGATACAGACACCCCAGATATTGGCTTCTGGTAGGTGTTTTTTTATAGTTTTTGCACAAGCATCAATCGTTGCTCCAGTAGTAAGCACATCATCAACCAAAAGGATTGTGAGTTTTTTTTCTCAAAAAATTTGCACGCTTGCTTTTTCGTTCCATTGAAAAACATTTTGTGTATTTCCCTTGCGAGCTTCTTTTCCAAGAGATGATTGTTTTTGTGTATTTGTGTTTTTTTGACACAGTTGGATGCAAGGAATTCCCAAATGAAAAGCAAGTTTCTCTGCAAGAAGTTGTGCTTGGTTGTATCATCTCTGGTGTTTTTCTTTTCGCCAGTGCATAGGAACATAGGTGATTATTGTGGTTTCTCTTTTGGCAATTTGCGAAAGAGGAGTAGTTGCAAGTATTGCATATCCCAGCGATGGGACAAAAAAATCTAGCATTTCAAACGCATTGGCATATTTGATCGCATGGATCATTTCTTTGATAATGTGGGTATAATAAAACCCCACGACAACTCACCTGCATGGACTATTTTGATCATCAAAGCAAACTTCTCCGTGCGTAGTTGGCCTATCGCACACGTAACAACAGGGGACATAGGCAAGCAAATTTCTTTTGTGTTGTGCGCAAAGATACTCACCTGGCCCATTACACACCAGACAACATTTGGGAAAGAGTGCATCAAAAAGCGCATAAAAAGAATTTTTGATGAAATTCCAAAGAGCCGATAGTCGTTGTTTATCTTGTTTAACAATCATTACAAGAGTGAAATCAAAAAATAGATATGAAAAAATACTTATCTAGTCAGCCATTTACAAAGACAAAAGCAGGAAAAAATATCTCTTTGGACGAGGCGTTTTATCTGCTAACAGAAAAAAAAATGACGTTGTGAGTGCTAATCAATTATTAATTATTAATAAAAAAGGATCATTACCCTTTAACAATTTATAAATAATTTAAAAAGACAAAAATCATATTCGCCCAAAATTTTTGTCCTAGTTTTGTCAGTAGAACTTCTAGAAAAAACAGGTAGAGTGTGTGTATTTATTTTTTCTGTGATTGAAAAGATGCTTTATATCAAAACACTTATCCCGTTCGGATGATGAGGCAATCAAATACAAATAGAGATTGATAGCAACAAATGACTTCCGTGAATAGATATTATTTGACTTCCTGATAATGCGATAAAAGAGTCAAAAGAGCGTCTGCGTGCTAGTTTTCGTCACTGCAATATAGAAATTCCTCCGAATAGATATATTATCAATCTTGCGCCATCAGACATCAAAAAAAGCTGAACAATATGTGATTTAGCTATCGCAACAGGGTTTTTGGTACATATTGTGCAGGAGCATGTTCCAATACATGTACAAAAAATACTTGAAAATTGTCTTGTGTTTGGCGAGCTTGGGTTGGATGGGAGTATAAGGCCTACACAATGAGTATTTGCAGGCGTGCTTGCTGGGATGAAACTGGGGTTTAAGACCTTCATAATTCCCAAAGAGTGCGAGTGACAATGTATGTATTTTGAAAATATTGAGGTTTTTGTTGTGGATCATTTTACACAGATAATTCATTTTTGCTTGGGTAAAACTGGCCTAGTGAAGGCAATTCAACAAAAATTTGATTGAAATACAAATTCCAATCTGTGAGACGTTTGAGAAAAAAAATCATCCGCAATAGT
>CAZMFL010000039.1:0-4491 GCA_964565575.1 uncultured Candidatus Peribacteria bacterium | reverse complement strand
TGATGATATCCAATGACATCTTGTTGCAAAGCGTGCGTTGGCAATAGCAGTTGCGTGAATGCATAACGTGCTACTTGTTGGACCGCCATGATGATGAAAAAGCATGCTCGCAAAAGCCACGAAAGAGTTGTTACCGCCGATGAATTTTGACGAAATCATAGATGTAACATACCTGTATTCGTTAGCCTGAATGTTGACAGCGGAACAACCTCTAATCACCACCAGACCATTTCGCAAAATCCACAGCACCAGCTCCAAAGCCAGTATTGTTTGATGAGGAGCGAATGCACAACCCTGAGAGATATCACTCGCACACAAATGAGTTTTGTTTTTGGATGAAATCGGAGAGTTTCCAAGAGATCTGTTAGATACCCTTCGCCAACCATTAGAAGATAGAGAAATTCATATATCTCGCGTTCGATGAAAAGTCACTTATCCTGCGGAGTGTATTTTTGTTGGAGCGACAAATCCATGTATATGCGGATACTATGGTGATCCATATCACACATGTAGATGCCCGATCACAAGTATCAAAAAATACCAGAGCAAAATGTCTGGGCCATTGTTGGATAGAATGGATATTATTTTACAAATAGAAAATCAAGAAAAAGAAAATATCTTAAACAATTCACAAGCTCAGGGAAATATTGACAGCGCAAGTGTGACAAAAGAAAAAATACAACAAGCGTGGGAGATGCAACAAAACAGATACAAAGAAACAGCGTATAAAACCAACGCGCATGTATCTTTGAAAGACTTACACAAATTTATACATTTGTCTGATGAGTGCGAAAAAATTTTGCAAGTAGCAATCCACAAATTGCATTATTCGCTGAGGGTTGTACACAAAACCATCAAACTCGCGCGTACGATTGCGGATTATGACAACGAAGCAACCGTGGGGAAAAAACATATTTTAGAAGCTCTCAGTTATAGAGCGCAAAATCGGATGGTAAAAGAGTAGTTTATATCAAAGAATTATTTCGTAAAATAGGTGGTGTTATTGTATCAAATATCCAACTATTGTCTCTTTGGTTTTTCTGATGCCTTCCAGTGGGTTTGAGTACGGTTGTTTTAGGTAGTGAGAGTAGTCTAGAACGGTTTTTTCAAAAATCTCTTTGAAGTCAGAATCTCATTGTTCAATGAGTACATCTCAATATGTTTTTTGATAATATTGTGCGTTCTTTAGTTGATCGTGGGTTCGTGGAATCGGAATAATAATTTTTTTGATCCCAAAAATTTCTTGCTCTGCAAGTGAGGTTGTCCCACCGCGCGTTATAGCAACATCGCATTTTACCAGCAGATTTCCCATAGTTTTTTGGTCGACAAAAGAATAGACATGCACAAAATCAAATTTGGCAAAACGATCCATAAATGATAGATTCTGTGTCCCAAGGATAACATGGAAACGTGTGTACGCAAAAGCGTTTTGGTTGGAATAGAGCATCTCATAAAATGCTTCATACAACGATTGTGATCCTTGCGATCAGCCTATTACCAAAACGTCTGTTATGTCGTGTTTGTTGATTGCCGTTATTTCTCCTACTAGATCATCATCAAGAATCTGTCCAACCACAATCTCTTTGTCAGGGAAAACGTTTTCAAATCAGGTAAATATCGTGGTTGCAAATTTGCTACAAATACGATTTGCTAATCATGGTTTGGTATCTGATTCATGGAGCAGTATTGGTTTTCTAAGTATCCGAGCGGCGATTACTACCGGCAACGAAACATATCATCACTTACAAAACACCTTATCTATTTTTCGTCTGAGGAGGTAGAACATCGATTGGAATATCCCTACGAGCAAAAGAAAAAGACCAAATACATTAAGCACGATAGCAAAAAATTCTTTTTCTCTCCTTCGCTTTCCACTAAAAATACGCAAAAATAGAAACGCTCTAAATATCGGATTTCTCGTAGCTCCTTTTTGCGATGGGAGCGATGTTCGCATATGTGCATCATCTACAAGAAAATCAGCAGCAAGATTTTGGTAAGTTTCTCGCTCTAGACTCGGCTTCTCACCTAGCCAAAAAACATCATATTGAGTAGAATAGAACTTAAAAAGATATTTTATCAATGATTGGACAGGAAAAACGTGTCAACCAGTTCCTCATCAAGCAAAAGCGATACGCATTAGAATTGTAATTTATTTTTAAAAAGATAGACTACTCTCATAGATACTGAATATCCTTCAGAAAACAACCAAAATTAATCAGAATTATTTATACATACTAGATATTGATTATGATATATTTTTTATTTTATCTACTTATAACTGGATCATACTCTTTTCTTCTGTTTGGTATAGACAAATACAAAGCTACAAAAGAAAAACGGAGGGTATCAGAAAAACATTTATTGTTCTCTGTCGCGATAGGGTGATGGATCGGTGGCGTACTGGGAATGAGTTTTTTCCACCACAAAACAAGTAAATCAAATTTTTTGTGGAAATTTTGGAGTATTGTAGCAGTATGGATCGTACTCACGACGGCGGGGCTGATCCTTTTTAAATAGGATTATTATTTTGATTTGCTTCTAAATTTTCAGGAGCAATTTTTTTATTAAAACACGCCTCTGAACGAGACTCAATTCTCTGCCTGCAGAAAGAAAAGAGACGAAGCGAAGAGCGTATTTAGATTATAGACACCATTATATTTTGATTTTCCTATAATATAAAAAAAGCGGAGAGATAAACCTCGTCCGCTACTTTAGAAGGTAGCGAGCTAAGATATCATTCGATATCGTTATCAATGCATCATATTTCTACGATAGACTGATAACGATAGAGTAAGATCCCGCTACCTTCTTTCTTATACGTCCAGGCCCTGGTGGGTGGCTCGTATTGTTACCGTATTAAACATACAGTAGATTTTTGTTTTTTGTTTTATTTTTTCCTTGCCGTTTTGTTTACGTACTATCATACTACTCCCTTTTGTATAATTTGCAAGTTTCTAGGTACAAAAAAGGCTAACCATCAGGTAGCCCATTATTGTCATTTTGTGATATGGTAAAATAATTGTTGATTATTAATTTGCCGGGATGATGATTTCTGCTCAAGTAGAGATAATAGTTGTTGTGTCAGTTGTGGGTTGGATAGTATCTCACGAAAGAGAACAGCCAGATATTTCGCTCAGTTTTTCTAGGCTCAGCTCTCAAGAATATTTCTCTCATTTGTAAATTCGCGTTGGGTATCACTCTATTCCAGCAGTTCTACATTGGATGTTTATGTCGGCTGGGGCCTGCGTGTTTTTGGGATCGCAGTTTATAAAAGTAATTTTGCTAAACGATTCACCAAATAATTTTTTTGTATTTATGCAGTGTGGACACCAATCGGTTCCATACATCTTTGCTCCCTTTTGCGTAAGACATACCGCGAGAGAATCTATTTGCTCGGGATTATATGTTGATGTTTTGGCGCCACATCATAACAAAAACATTGTTCAACTTAACATCAATATGAGCAAGATTGTTTTTTTCATTTTATTCGCAAAAAGGGTAAAAGAGAAATGACAGGATATCTATTTGTCGCTTGATTACAAGAAAAAAACGAAGCTTGAAAATTTGAAAATTACTGTTAGATAGAGAAAATAGCGAAAAATCAATAATTAATCCAAAAGATTGATTACAAGTTTTATGATCAAAGATGAAAATATAGCAATAAATAATCAGAGAATCAACCCAACAAGAGTACTTGTTATTTTTTTCATTGCTTTTTCATCTCATTTTGCAGTGATAAGATTGATTCATGCATAAACAACAATTCCCAAAGCAATTACACCGAACGCAAACCACAAATATTGATTTCCTTTATTTAGTGTGTCATAAAAATCAGTACTTGTTGTTGTAATTTGCTCTTTGGGAAGTATTTGTAATAGCTCTGAAGTACGAGGTTTGGGTAAATCAAGAGTAATATTGTCTGCCATCGTATGCGGTTAAGAAATAATGTGTTATTTAATAATAGATGATTGAGAAAAAGAGCGAACGAGGACTATAAGTATATCAGCAGTAAGTGCTATCAAAATACCAATGACAATATTCCATAGATATCCAATTAGTTTTTTTTGTTTGGTTTCATCACCTGATGCAAGGGCGTACATGATTCCGATGACGATGCACATGGTTACTCAAATTGCTATTGTGACCTCTAATATTATCATTGTAACCCTCACAATAAGTGACGGTTTGGATTCAGGCCAAGTAATATTTCATTGACTATCAACAACAGATATTGATCATTTAAATATTCGATTTCAAACACCAAGTGGAGTGTTTCCGGGATCCAAAACTTTTCAGTTATCTTTTGATGGTTTAAAAACACTTTCTAAAATATCCTCTGCTTGAGCTGTTTGTGGTTGGGATTCTCAAAAAATAACCAAAGCAGAAGGAACAAAAAAAGCACCTAATGTGCTCAAAAAGCCAAATAATACGATAAAAAATTTGATACTCTTTCTCATTGTTCTAGATTTGATCAAGTAAAGCATCTGCTTC
>CAZMFL010000038.1:0-9070 GCA_964565575.1 uncultured Candidatus Peribacteria bacterium | reverse complement strand
AGTAAAGAGTATCGTATCTTGAGTTATCTAGAACTTACAAAAATAAAATTTTTACACTTTTAATGCCTACATAATTCTATGCTTAAGAAAAGGAAGTTGGACACCAAAGTGGTGCGTTTTGAAAAAAAAGATCTTAAAAAAAGTGAGACACTTACATACAGTTTTGCTGATGGAAATTTATCTGATGTGAAAGCTAAATGATTTGTTAACACTGAAACCAAAACTGGAGAAAAGATTTTCCAAAAACCAGATAATCACGATAACCACAAAGAAACAAGCGCAAAAGATACAACTCATCACATAGAGATGATGACCACCAAGGAAAATATACATGACAGTAAATACGCTTGAAAATCGCCCAAAAACACATCTTACAAAAAAGGGAAAAGTGCTTTTCGAATCAAAAGTTTTGTATTTTTGGTGTGCTGTTTTTTGATTGGGCGATCTCGAGGTGGTATCTTTTCGTTTTTCAAAACTACATTCGAGGGCTTCTGATCTACTATTAGTAATACTGCTAGGACTGTAATTGGAAATACAATTGGTACAAAAGCCATAACAGATGAATATGGCAATATCAATGTTGCAATTCTAGGCTACGGTGGGGCAAAACACGACGGATGATATCTCACCGACGCAATAATAATCGCCTCTATCAATACCAAAAAAGGAACGATGTCGATGCTTTCGATCCCCAGAGATTTGCGAGTGAAAAAACCGAGTGGCGCTTATGGGAAAATAAACAGTGTGTTTCAAGATGGTTTTTTCACTAATTGAAAAGACTATGAAAAGTCGGCTCCTAATATTTTGGGAAAACTTATTGAAATAACCGATATTGATATTCACTATTATGCTTTTGTGGATTTTGATGGATTTGAAGAATTTATCAATTCGATAGAGTGAATCAATATTGATGTACCAGAGCCAATCTATGATTCACAATATCCATGAGAAAACAACTCTTACATAACATTTTCTATCGACTCTGGCAATCAAACACTTGATGGTGCTACCGCTCTTATGTATGCGAGAAGTAGGCATTCAACATCAGATTTTTCACGTTCTCGTAGACAACAGGAGATCATAGATGGCGTCATGGACAAAATCATTACTACAAAAATGATTTTTTCACCCAGCAAAATTGAAGATGCATATAACAACATAACTAAATTTGTTCATACGAATGCTACGCTTGATGAAATCCTCTGGTTAATTCCATTTGCAAAATCAATAGATCACAAATCTTCATGGCAAATTGCTGCTTGTTGATCAAATCATCGAGATGAAGCACAAGCTTGATGTTTGCTTTATACGCCACCACTCGAAGCTATGTGATGAGCGTCAACACAGATGCCCGCAGGTGCGACTCCATCCAATCCATCAAATTATTCTGTTATTCATTCATTTATCAAAGATGTGGTCGTGAACACTGATGCACTAGCTGAAAAAGCCACAATTCGCGTGTTAAATTGACTTAGCACTGGTACAAATAAAATAATTGGCAACCTTGCACTTGCAAATAATATTGCGGTTGATTTTGTAAAAGAATGATTTATCATCTTTGATGTTGGAAATGCGCCTCAAAGTTATTCCCAAACGACCGTTATAAAAAATGGCAAAGGTCGAGAAGCATCATTAGAAAAAATCAAACGCCAACTTCCTCCATTTGTTATCCAAGAGTGACCATTTATACCAGATTGACCATCTCTAACAGTTATACTTGGCGACGACATGGTAATCAACGGAAAAATTTATTCTTGAGACTGAAACGCGCCTGAATACCTCAAATATTAATATCTACTTCTTCTCATTACGATCATGAAAGTATTTGTGCCAAGAAACATTGAAAAATGACGATTTAATATGCACTTCCAAGTATGACCTTGGAATGTGTCACTATTTCAATTAGTATTGATTGCCGTTGGCGCATGAATAGCACTCATGGTTTGGAATGCAATTGCAAAATGATCTAACAATAGTGTTCTTGCTACAATACTCGCAATCCCAATCTTTTTAACATTTTTGTTTGTTGCATTTTTTAAGATATCTGAACTTCCACTTATTCCTTTTATGACAAAAATATTTAGAAATCGTTTTTTGGATACTAACAAAAAATTTCAAAAAAACTCTACTACAAAAATCGACCCATTACGTGTTGCAATAGAATCATCCAAAGTGCAATTTGAAGACACCCAAGTGCAAGAAAGAAAAACTCTGAATTTAGACGAATTATGAAAGACGAAAACCAAAACTGATGACTTATTATCATAACCAGTACTCTCTAAACACACTTCATGAGCAAAATATTTCGACGCCCACGAGCGGACATCCCACGAGAATACAAAACAATATGAAGCAAGATAACTAGCGTGATTTCAACTACTCTTTTTTTATACTGCTTGGTGTATTTGATTTGGTGAGGATTGTTATCAGTAAAAGAGAAACAAGAATTAGACAAAACTCCAAAGAATGCAATTGCAATACTTATGGATACATCGCTTTCTATGAGTTCCAATGATCTGGAGCCAAATAGATATGAACACGCTTTAGGAATAATTTGATGATTATTTACCAATTTTGAGGCAACGTATTTTACAATCCCCTATGGTGGTGTACCGATCCTTCGCACACCTATTTCCTCTGATACATTTGGGATAAAACAGACAATGCAAGCATTTACACTATGATCTTATCATGTATCTGAATCTTACTTAGGTAGCGCACCTTGAAACGCAATTGGATTTGCGCGAGATTTGCTTTCTAAGATTCCTGCTGAGAGAAAAACGATTCTTCTAATCGGAGATGGAGATACAAATACTTGATTTACAATAGACACATTTATCCCTTATTTGCAAAAAGACAATATCGATCTGCTTATCTGTTCAATAGGTGAAATATGATATCCTATCGGCGTAGACTATGTTGATGCAACTATTATGAGTGAACGCAATGTGAAACGTTTAGATTATATAACCAGTCAGACAAAATGAAAATGGCGAGTTTGTAACGATAAAAACGAATCCATAAAACGTATTGTCATGCAACTAAAAGACACAACTATATTTACAACAAAACAAAAATTTTATCTTGCTACAAAATTATGGGGGAATCCAATCCTGCACAGCATCGCAATTTGCTCATTAGGATATTTTGTATTTTTGTCTTTAGTCTCACTTATCACATATTTTAATTCTAGAAAATCTTAATGCAAGAGTGATTGTATTTGTTTACATGACCAGATTGATACTATCTAAGCCAAGAGTTGCACAAACGGCAAGGATCGTTTTCTGATAAATTTGGTAAAGAAAACTGTCTTGTGTTTACAAATGATACTATTTCACCACAAGCCATACAAGAATCTTTACAATGATGATGACTTTTTGCCACCAAGAAACTTATTATCTGCAAAGGTATTCCCGATGATAAAGGAAGTTGAGATAAACCCACAAAGCAGGTAACAAATTATTTTGAAAATTTATTTGACAACGAAACCCAAAAACTTTCTTCAGATGTAATACTTGTCTTCGTGTCTGTTGACCCTGATAAAAGATTGAAATTATATAAAATATTAGAAAAAGAAGCCCACATCAAATCATTTCCTGTGCTAAACCACAAACAAATAATTGATTTTATCAAAGACAAATTGGGCGAGTATTATTCCTCAAATTTGTGAGAGTATCTTCTTTCATTTGTTGGAAAAGACCTATTTCGTTTAGAACAAGAATGTAACAAAATTGTACAATATCTTTCATACACAAACCAAAAAAAACTATCTGAAGAAGATACACAAGCGATTATCTATACTACCATCGAAACAAATTCATTTGGCGTAATAGACGCACTCACCTCATGAGATAGTAAAAAAACTTTGAAACTAATTGACAATGTGTCAGCTAGCGAAGTAGCGCGACCAGAATTTTTGGGAACGCTGTATCGATGATTGAAACACATGTTGCAAACCGTTGATTTGTATTCACGCGATATAAAATCAGCCAAGGAAATAAGTGCTGAAATAGGAATGCATTTTTTCCCGATTATCAAAAATCTAAAATATATTGATTTTTTAACTCAGAAAAAAAACGCTTTAGCCAATATATTTCACAGGTGTCTATTGCTTGATTCCTCTATCAAATCTTGATCATTTCCTGCGGAATGATTTTGGAGTGAGATAAAAATAATTATTTACAGTGAGCTAGAAGGGACGAAACACACATCTGAATAATGCTCTTTTTCCTATTCCCACAAGTAGAAAGAAAAGACCCTTAATTATTAATTATTAATTGTTAATTGTTAATTGTTAATTATTAATTATTAATTATTAATAAAAAAGGAGCATTAAACATTAAACATTAAACATTAAACATTAATCATTAAATATTATTTTAGTTTGATTTTTTTCAAACGGCACAAAGCCAAGGGCGAGTATGATTTTTTTATAAAAAAAATATTTCACAAGTGATTGGGAAATATAGAAAAACTACAAATTGATAAACTCCACTTCTATGAAAGTATCACGGAAAAGGGGTTGATTTTCCCAAAACGAATGAAAACAAATTATTGTATGAATTTTATATCAAAAATTTTTATGGTATATCAATATTCGTTCAGGGTTTGTTGTATCTTTTTTAAACAATATAATTTTTCCTGAAAGACCTTCATTTTTTTCCCTTGGTCGGCGATTTTTAAATATACAACACTATGTTTAATAAAACCTGATTGCGGTTTCTCTCCTACAAATTCCTCTATTATATGTAAAATCACGCCCATGTATGATGGCGTCGCTAGTTTTTTTTTTGCAACTGATTTGCGAAGGATATGAGAGAGTAAGTACATAATCTTATAGATATTGATATTCTCTAGACTTGCAAGATATTTGTATCAAAAAAGTTATGTGGCGCGCGTCAGCGTTACTCTTGCGATTGGAATTGATTTTTGTTGCGAGAAATAATATATTTGCAAAACAATAGAATTTGTCTATAACAAAGAAGTAGTAAAATATGACAAATCTCTATCCCTTTACTTATCCTAGCATACATGAAAAAAACCATCATTTCCCTTGCCACGATCTTTGCAACAATGTTTTTGTGGTACTCTTTTTCCCAAAACACATTTGCTACCAACATTGAGATAATTCCAAAAGCAGATTTATCTGATGAACAAGCTTGAAATATGGTAGATTGTGTCGCGGGCAAAGGCGGTTGAGAATGCGAAATATGAACAGTTTGGAGTAGATACAACAAAAAACTTAATAGTGAACCAAATGAAATAGACATTGGCTCACAATTTAAAACATGAATTTTTTCTTGGAATAGCATCAAATTATATGCTTGATATATTATTAGATTTTTGTTGCAAATGGCCCTACTTATTGGTGCAGTTATGATTATCGTGGCTGGATATAAATATGCGACAGCTGTATACAAATGATCAGATCCGTGAAAAAAAGATATCCTAAATGCAATCGTGGGTGTGCTTATCGTGATATCTTCATTTGCTATTATAAAAATACTGCAAACTGCAACTGGTATTTGAGAGTAATGATTTTATACTTGCAAAAAAAATGATAAGAAAATTTATTTTTTCCGTATTATATGGTCTTGGTATTGCGTTGCTTACTGTAGTAGCATATATCTTCTTGATGAAAAATTATGGTTCAAGCCATGATTGATGTATTTGAGCCTGATGTTTGCCACCTTGGTTGCTTCTTGTGCCTGTAATTTTTCTTTTTGTGACAATATTTGCCACAATAATTGTATATAAAATTTTGAAGAAAAAGTGAACAGAACTTCAAAAAAAATAAATATTTATGATGATATAGATCCTGGACATTCCACTACCAACGATTGGAAACAATCTGTCACTTTTTGATAAAAATTCTTAAAAATCAGGAGTAACTACAAACCCAAAGCGTAAAAACCACTGTAGCACAAAACATTGATTTTTATATATCTATCTTTATACTCATACCATTGGTTGATAGCCTTTCAGGGGTTATTTTTTTATGCCATTTTTTAGAAAATTACTATAAATCCTATGAAAATTGATGTAGCAAAAGTAAAGAAAAACACCATCCTTGATCTCGATGGGAACCTTATGAAGGTATTAGACTTGAGTTTCATGCAAATGCAACAAAGACAAGGATCATACACATTTAAAGCACAAAATATCATCACTGGTAATGTGCAAAGTGTGACATTCAAATCTGGTACGGTTCTTGATCTCGCTGACGTAAGCAAAATGAGTGCGACGTTTTTGTACAGTGCGTGAGACACCTACTCGTTCATGGAAAACGATACAGGCACCATGCACGATTTAGACAAATCTATCGTGGGAGATATTGCTCCTTATCTAAAAGAAAATCTTGATCTGTTTTTGGAGAAACACTGAGAAAACGTACTGAATGTACTTCTTCCAATTACTATCCAATACAAAATAATTTCTACTGTACCTGGTGTGAGAGGCGACAGAGCACAAGCTGGTAAAAAACCAGCGACGATTGAAACTGGTATGGAAGTACAAGTTCCTTTGCACAAAAATGAGTGAGATATGGTTAGTATCAACACAGAAACTGGTGAGATAGCATAAAGAGATATGCGCCAAGTACATATCTGCGAGCACGTCTACTTCAAACCATATATCACATGCAAAAACGCATCAAAAAACCAAAGATCTTACAAAATGTAACAATAGAAAAACTAGGATACAGCGGTGTTGGTATCTGACGTTTGCCTGATGGAAAGAAAATATTGGTACATGGTGGCGTACTCCCCTGATCAATTATTGATGTAATCGTAACCAAAACTAAAAAAGATTTCTTTGAAGGAAGAGTTTTTTTTATTCACAAGATCGCTGAAGAATATGGAACTATGGAAGCACCATGCCCTCATTATTTCGGCTTTGGAAGCAAAGATACAACAAGTGCTAATGAACATACTATCTGATGTGGTGGGTGCAAACGACAACAAGTTGATTATGCAAAACAACTCAACCTGAAACAGGAGATGATTTCCGATACTTTTAGATCTGTTCGCAAAGAGTTAGAAACCGCAGAAATAAGAGATATTTTGCCTGCTCCAGAACACCGATGATATAGAAACAAAATAGAATATAGTTTCGGCGATTACAAACGCGGAGAAGTGCACAACACTCGAGCGCTTGGATTCCACAAACAATGACAGTTTTCCCAAATCATAGATATCAACGAGTGTTTGCTCGTTTCTGCAGAATCAAGAAAACTATTTTCGTACGTCAAAAAACTATGCGTGGAGTCATGACTTCCCACGCACAATCAGATACATCATACGTGATTTTTCAGACACCTCATGATTCGCGAGTGAAAAAATACAGGTCAATTTCTCCTTAATCTAAGTATCTGTGATAACACACTAACGAGCGACCAACAGACACAACGAGAGTCACTCCAAGCAATATTAAAAGACGATGAGTATCTCAAAACTACTGTTACGAGTTTCATTATTTCAATAAATAATGGTCTTGGCGACAGCATCTATAATAGAGAAACAAGACAAACTATTTTGTGGTGAGATGACTTTATATATGAGAAGCTCCGCTTCTCGCTTCGCGATATACAATCCGGCGTCATCGAAGCAAATACTCTAGGATGAAATACAACATATGGAGAAGAAAATAAAAATTCTTGAGAACAAGAAATTATAGATGTACCATATAGAGTATCAACAAACAGTTTTTTCCAAACAAATACGCTAGGCGCACAATTGCTATTCGGGACAGCTGTACAATTTCTGGGCGAAGTTCACTGACCGCTTATAGATCTATATTGCGGGACAGGAAGTATCGGTATCGCATGCAATAAACTTGGGATCGGAGACTCTCTGTATGGTATCGAAATCGTACCAGAAGCGATCATCGACGCACAGTATAATGCAAAGATAAACTGAATAGAAAATGCGTATTTCCTGGCTTGAAAAGCTGAAGATCTGCTCAATTCAGATGCGACTTTTGCACAGGCATGTGAACAAACAGAATGCATCATCGTTGATCCGCCTCGTGATGGGTTACACAAAAATGTCGTTTCATTTCTCATTGAACAAAGAAAAAAACACCCTTTCAAACTTCTGTATATCTCGTGTAATCCTGTTACTCTTGCCAGAGATATTGCACTTCTCAGCGTTGTTTTTTCTGCAAAAATTCTACAACCTGTTGATATGTTTCCACACACACATCATATAGAAACGATTTGTTTGTTGTGATAATTTTTTCACTGGAAACTAATGACATCAATCTCAATATTTTTTGGTAGCTCTTCGGGCTATGTATTATTATTGAAATTTTAAAGTGGGCTTTTGAAGCTCTTTTTTGGGTTCATGCACACAAACAAAAGATCATCTTTCAAATATTTTTTTTAAATAAAAAGAAAAACATGGGATGTTAATGTCAATATGTTTACTATTTTTTGGTTTTTTTTGCTATCGGACACTATAAGAAAATCTAAATATCCTCTTGCATAAACAAACAATTACATTATATAATGGAAGCATTTTATTTTTTTACATGTTTCCACATGTCACTTAGAAAAAAAACGTTTACACTTATTGAAATGTTGATCGTTGTTGTGATCATCGGTATTTTAGCTGCTGCTCTTATTCCTAGACTCCAAGGTGTACAAGGAAGAGCAAGAGATGTTCAAAGAAAAACTGGTTTATCTCAAATTGGACAAGGTATTGGTGTTGCCAGACAAGATGGCCTTTCATTTTCTACTCTTATAGTTAACGGTAATCCTGTTGATGCTAATGTTCTTGTGCCGAGTTATTTAGCATCTCTTCCTACTGATCCGAGTGGTACAACAAGAACTAAACTTGCGGAGTTTAGTGCAAGTGCTGCTGACGGTAAATATGGTGGGACATGAAATGATACTACAAACATACTAATACTTGGCGCTTTTACAGAAATCAAATGAAGTTCGAATAAAAGATATATTTAGAATATATTGAAATAGTTTAGATAATGCTATATAATGTAACCGTAATCAATCGATATAATATTTGAAACGGGGTACATTTAAATGAGAGAAGCATGGCTGGACAGACTGAAA
>CAZMFL010000037.1:0-9162 GCA_964565575.1 uncultured Candidatus Peribacteria bacterium | reverse complement strand
TTGTTGGCTTTACGTAGACGCCAAGCTTGAAAATTCAAAATCACTTTCAGGTTTCGGAAATCTATACATAGATGATCCATTTTTTCGTATAAAATTTTCAGATAATGCCATCAATCTATCCACATAGGGTTCATCCTGCATTTCTATAGGAATAGCTCTCCAAATTTTTTGTTTTTCCATTTTATTTTACATTTTAATTGATTATTTATTTGAATATAGAGAGAACATCCACCGATCTTGTTCCCTCAAATACTATAACTTCCAGAGACTTTCTATCGGTGATCTGGTTTCTTTAACTTGCAGAAAGTTACGGTCCTTCCCGGCTAACTGCACCTAGTGAATACATCACCAGGACGTCCTATAGATACATTGCGCTTGTGGCATTATTAAGCCCAGCAAGACGAACCGCATTAACATCCGGACGATTACGCTAAAACAGCTATACCCTGGTGTTCGTAATTCCAAAGTAGTTATAAAAGCTTCTTATTATTCAGTATTAACCCTGTTCCCAGCTTTAGTTAATTATTTTTATAGATTTATATTTAGGTTACATGAAACGCCTCCACCGTCATTTGTAGAGCCAAAATAACGACCACTTTTGAAGTGATAGACTGTCTCTAATGACGCATTTTTGTAGGTCAATTTGATTCCGGGACCAGATCCCAAAAAAGCTTGACTACAAATCATAGGAGCGATGTGCTTATTTAGTGAATAACTTAGCGATATTCGGTGCCAAGTTGGCCACGCATTGTGCTCAGTATTCAAAAACCAACCTATATTTTTATACATTCCAAAGGTTGAAAAAGCATAAATAGGTTTGTAGTCTTGACTCGTAAATCCAACTGCAAGTCCAAATGAAGCAAATCCATCTTGGAATTGAGTAGATAGCGAAGGACCTGCATAGGTATAGCCAATTGTTTTATCAACATAGGCGAAATACCATGCATTCAACGATATTTTCTCGCTGACCTGATAGATCGGTTTTTCTCCACCCATCATGATGATGGTAAGCGGGTTGTTTGTTGTCTGCATCAGCCCCACATAAGAACTAGCAGACGATGCGAACCATTTGCTCTCTTGAGCGATTAAGCTCAAAGGAAGCAATATAATACAAATAGAAATAAACTTTTTCATAACCTTGATTGTTTGTTTTTGTTTAATACTTTTAATATCTTCTTCATTTAAATCGGGGTAGTAAATGAAAGCAAACTACTATATTTAGTATGGTAGAACTGTTAATGATCTCGTGATTGTGAAAGAATTATAATTATTTTATTGATATCGTCAATATGTTTAGTGGTAAATGTGTTGTTGGAGAATTACAACAAAATAAAAAAGAGCCATAAGCTCCTTTCTTGATGTATTTGTAGTAACCTTTTATATTTTTATATGATTCTCTGCTTTAATTTTCGCATTCATATATAACTTTTCTTCATTTTCATCGTCGATAACAATTTCAACAGTTGCTCATTTATAGTCTATTTTACTCTCAACTTTCAGGTTTATATTGCTTGCATCTAACAATGCTTGTTTGATTTTGATGTTACCGAGAGTGAAAATTGTGATTTTTTTCCCTTCTTGTTGATATTTTTTTATTAGATCAAGCACATGTTGATTAAATGCATGCTTCTCATTGTCATATAAAGTACCATCTCGATCTACAAAAACTCATGCATATCTTGTTCATTCAGGTAGTTCTTTAGCTTTTATATATTTGAATGTCTCTATGATTCAACCAAGATTTCTTTCTCTAGAAACGCTTTTATAACTTGGGTGTTGGAATTGCAGAAGTGAGATGAGTTTGTCTTCAAAAGCAATCCATTTTTCAGATTTGATATCATCAGGTTGACTGAGTAAATATTCAAGTTGGGATTCATATGATTGCTCTTTAATGCTTGTATCGGAAATCCAATTTTTTGCATCATGGAGAAAAGAACTTATCTCTTTTTCTAATATATTCTGAAATGCTTCTTCTGATGTGTTTATGTTTTGTTTTTCAGAATGCATAAACAATTTTGGTAGTTCTCCAGTATTAAATGGTAGCTGAATGTATTTTACATTCGGTTTTCCCAATAACATATCTAATTTGTTCTTTCCTACTATTCAATTCCAATGCTCGCTATTTAGAGGCAAGAAGCTGGTTAGGATCATTGGTTTCCCAGGATTTTTACGATATTCTTCTAATGCGATATTAATTCATTTACAGTCAATGTACTTATCGCCATCATTTTCTCTTAGATTACAAGAGATGATTCTTGCGTCTTTTAAACTAGAGCAGTCAGTTTGTTGCAATTCGGCTTTCGTTTTTTCTACTAAAGTATCCATTCAAATACCAAAAAAGAATTGTATGCTTTTGATTGTTTCATCCCTGTTTAGAGCTTCTGAAAGATCATTTTTTCCACTGTCTGTAAGTTGACTTGCTGATCAGGGTTGTAACTGATTTTCATCTTTTCCCATTGTGATTTCTAAATCCGTCATGATAATGTATTGAAAATATAAATTCGTCAATGTGACAATGGTATTTTATCTAATAAATTGAAAAATACAATAATTGCCTAGTAAAATCTGTTGTCATAAATTTACAACAAGCCAGGAATAGAGTTCTTTTCAAGCATTACACCATCTGCAGATGTCCCATCGATCCAACTTGCATACGTAATTGCTACTTGTTTATGTCATTCTTTTATTAATTCTTCAAATACTTTTTGTAATGTTTGTCTACTTCTTTTGTGTTTCATAACGAATCAAAAGCTTCATCATGTCTTTCATCCAGATAATGGAAATATCACCAAGGTTTCATCGTTAGCCATTTTATACTTTTCAAATTTTTGTTTTATCAAAAGGATAAAATCATCTTGTAGTTCAGTAACCAATGAAAATTGATAATATTTTTCTATAGTCCTAAAAAACTTTTCTATGCTTTCTTCATTATGTGAATACTTAAGTACATCTCCTAAAGTTAGAATCATTTGCATTTTAAGTATGGTAAAAACATCTTGAAAAGGTTTTCCAAATCAATCTGTATTTAACTCTCCAAATATTTCTGGTAGTTGTGATCTTTCAAAACCATTTCTTTCGAATATATCAATTGACTTAGCCCATGCCTCGCTCATGAGTTCATTAAATGTTTTTCTTATAGCAATACGCATAGATGCATCATAACCAGATCCAAAAACAAATGTTCAATAGTCGAATGGAATCTCTGTTAATAGGCTTTTCTTGAGATTAAATAATCATTGTATGGTCTTTGCAAAAAATTTTTTATTTCAAAAGTTTTCATAATTATATACATTAGGCAATTCAGTATTTATTAGCGTTATGTAGTTGTTTGATCAATACGCATTCTTTTTGGTTGGTATCTGAACGAGTCTAGTAGAAAGGTCATGTATTTGATCGAACTCTGGGGATAATATAAACTTGTCATAGTTTTGTAATGTTGCTGTTGTAATTCTCTTTAAAAGCAAAGACAATGCCACACTGAGAACACTCATACTTACTGAAATATATCAAGTACCTAATCTTTGTTTATTCTCAGCTAAGATAGAAATTTGTAATCAATGCTTATATTTTTCTTTTTTTAGATATCCTTCAAGATATTTTGCAATTTCTTCAAAGTCATCATTGTACTCAAAAGATACAAGCTTAAAAGCATGAGTTATGATATCGTATTCTAAAGCTTTTGTAAATTTTACACCAGGTTTATTATTGATAATTTTGATTCACACGTAACTCTTGGTAGGTAATTTTTGTTTAAGATTGAATTTTCAACTAATACCTATTCATCCTCATCGAGTAAAAACATTTGTCCCACTCAAAACAATATCGTTTTCTTTGAAAAATCCATCATATATTTTTTTGAATTCTTGTCTCATTGTTTCTGAAGTAAATCTTTTTCTTAATCATTGTTCAACAATATTTGATTTCGACTCCTTAATCTCCGAATTTTTGTTGAGGATATTAAGTAATGATGGCAATGAGCTTCTAAGTCATTCTGATTTTTCTTCTGCTTTTTTAAGTAAAATTTCAGGATGAACTGGAGAGTAATATTTAACTTTTTCTATATCATTATGTATTATAATTCATTTCTTTGTCATTTCTTCCAAGAGAGTATAGACCGTCGCCCTATTTATTTCACTTCTTCTAGCGATACTACTTGCAGGAGAACTTCCCAATTCCAGAGCCGTTAAATATACTTTAGCTTCTTTTTCGCTAAGTCCATAGTTTTGTAATGTAATAAGCAGATCCGTATTCATCTCATATGTACGACAAAGTAAAACCTTGTAAAAATTATACTCTAAAATTGTTTTTTTGCAAAAATTCTGCTAGTTTGTGCTACTGGAAACCTATTTTTTAAACACGAAAATAAATTCTCGCTAAAATGGTTCAAATATTTCATACTACCGGTATCAACTTCAATAGTATTGCTGGAAAAGTCGGAAATATTTTTACATTGATGTAGGATATGTCTTTCTGTATACTTGAAGAAGTTTTATCTTCTCTTTTTCTACAAATGCATCTTCTTGTCCTTGGATGAAATTCTGTTAGCAACAAACAACGAGCTGAAGAGTTGATCAAAGCATGAAAAGAAAAGTGATATGACGCCGGCTATCTTGACTACGAACACCGAAAAGAAAATTGACCCTCAGCAATGAGTTTTGTCAAAGAACAAGAGAAATTGCTTGCGTGGATAGGGGAGTGTACTGCAAAAAATGGCAGTACCGATTATGCGATTATTGCGAAGTCTGCTTGAACAAATTTGTTTTTCCAGACGATTGAACTTATCGAAAAGAAGCCGTCGTTCGTGTTGTTGTGCTGAATTCCTCTCAAAGTTGTTACCAATCTAAGATTTGACGCAGATGAATATGATACGATTATTGATTTCCCAGTAACTGTTTTGCAAAATGAAAAAGATCCAGTTGGACCATACTGAGCGATTCATCACAATCTCAAAACAACAAAACGAAGCTTGCTAGAAACGCACTGCAAAGGGCACTATTATGATGTTGATGTTGTAATGGAAAATATTTCAGATGTGGAATAACTCACGCAAAAAACAACAGTTAGATAATGTTTGAGCTTGGTCTGACAGTGCCTTGTATGTTTGGATAAGTTCTGTTGGTTATATGAGCGTAGCGAGGGAAAGTGTTTTATTTTCTTCTTACTTTTATAGATAGTACTAGTGGTTTTCATTGTAATGTTTTATACGAATTGTTTGTTAATAATTCTCTTACTTCCTTTCAAACTGTCATCTGTTGCATTCATATCAGCTCCATATTAGCATCATTAATTGCATTAAGTATTTCTCATAATGTATGCCTTGTTATATAACAATCTCATTCGACTTTATTCTCATTCTTGTGTTTTAACATATATCATTCCCAATTTGCCTCTGGATGTATTACTGTAAATACAAATTCTCCATTCTTCCTTAAAATCCTGTGTATTTCTTTGAAAGTTGAGCTGATGTTTTTGATGTGTTTAATAGTTTGTGTACACAGAATTTTGTCGAATGATCAGCCTTTGAAAGGAAGTTTTTTTGTGAGATCAGATTGTATACATTGTATTGTTGGATATTTTGATGATATAATTTTTATCATCTCTTTGGATAAATCAGAACAAATTATGTTTTGTGTCCTTTTAAGTACTAAGGGTATGTACTTTCCTATTCCACATCATATGTCGAGAAATTTATTATTTTTATGTAAATTTAACATATTAATCACGCATTGTTTTTCTAAATCAAATAAAAAAATTGTATCTTGATCTTCACTATAATACTTTGCCCATTGATCGTATATATTTTTTACAGACATAATATTTACTAAGAAAATAAAATATATTGAATATAACTTTCATGTATCTTAGAGGTCTTTTACCAAATCATATGTTTCTCTTGCGATCATCAACTCCTCATTTGTAGGGATACACCAAATTTCTACTTTGCTATCGGCGGTTGATATTTTTCTTTCTTCACCTCTAAAATCATTTTTGCTAGGGTCAAACTCTGCTCCCATCCAGCCTAATTTTTCTGCAATAAGTTTCCTTTGCACTGCAGAGTTTTCAAGGACTCCGGCAGTGAAAATAATAGCATCAGCTCCTTGTAAATACGCGGCATACGTTGCGATATATTTCAAAATTCCATTTGTGTACATATTCAGAATCATCACTTCTTGCGGTTTCCCTTGGATGTAGCCTTCTTCAATATCTCTATGATCACCTGATTTTCCGAACAATCCAAGAAGCCCAGATTTTTTGGTAAGAGCATTGTCAAGTTCATCAACCGAAAAATTTCTCTCTCTCATGATATAAGGGATAATACCAGGATCAATATCGCCACATCTTGTTCCCATGATCAAACCAACGATCGTTGTCAACCCCAGTGATACATCCACAGCTCTTCCATCGCTAATTGCTGCTACGCTCGCACCATTTCCTACATGGCACGAGATGATTTTCGCTTCTGTGTTTCCTGTAAGTTCGGCATATCTTTCTGCAATATATTGATGAGATGTCCCATGGAAGCCATATTTTCTCACTTTATTTTCTGTATACCACTCATACGGCAATGCATATAAATAATGTTCTGGTGACATAGATTGGAAAAATGCAGTATCAAAAACTGCGACATTTGGCACTCATGGAAGCACTTTTTCACACGCTTCAATACCCATAAGATTAGCAGGATTGTGTAGTGGAGCAAGAGGAATTAACGCCTTGATAGTCTCTTTTACTGCCTCATCTATAATCGTCGCTTTGCTAAATGTTTCTCATCCATGCACAACTCTATGTCCGACTGCTTGGATTTCTGATAGTGAGTGTATAGCACCAAGCTCTGGATCTACTAGCAAATCAAGTACTGTATGGAGTGCACTTGTGTGGTCTGCTAGATGACCATTGATAGAGTGTTTTTTGTCGTTTTTATCTGTATGTTTAATCAAACTTTCTGCATCACCAATTCTTTCTACATTTCATTTTAGAAGGAGTGTTTTTTTCTCCATATCAAACAGTTGATATTTGAGTGATGAACTACCAGCGTTAAGAACGAGAATATACATTGTGTGTTTTTTTATAGATAAATATCTCACCAATTGATGATAATCCTATATGCATTTCGGATCTGGTGCTTTCAAGGATATCATCTCCATCATGTTTTGCAAGCAATTTTTTCCAATGTAATTCTTTTCTATATGTATCAATGAGTCTATAAATAGGTCTTTTCGATGAGTGGAAAGTTTCGAAGTGCATTGGAATAAACCGCTTGCTGTTCATTTGTTTTGCCATGTCTCGAGCTTGTTCTGGTGTACAATGATTCCTTTTCCACGTATATCCGGCGATAGGAAATATGCTGATATCTATGCTTTTTTGATTGATGCATGCGAGAGTTTTTGGGAGATCACAAAATGCTTCTGTGTATGCCGTATCTCCGGCAAAAAATATATTTTTTCCATTTTTGGATATCACATAACTATTGTGTCATTTTTGTTTTTTTGATCATTTCTTGTATGTTACAAAAGGATTGTGAAGATACCTTTCTCATCGATGTTTTGTTTCGTATGCAAGAAAAGATATCTCAGGAGTGTCGTGATGTTCTTCCCAATCTAATTCAATGATTTTTTTGTGGTTTGTGTGGTGGAGTAGTCTGCTTGTGTTTTTGGGACAGATGATAGTCACGCCTGGAAATTTTTTTCTCAAACCGTCTAATGAGTCGTTGTCCCAATGATCAAAATGTGCATGAGAAAGTAGAATATAATCAAGTGTTTGTATATCATCTATCTTAATAGTCGCTTGCTTGCGTCTTCTTGTTCCAATTTTCCTTTTTTGTATAGAGGAGAGAACCTTGCTCCCAAATCATTTTTTTCTGTGTTGTAACCACCTTTCAAAAATTTTTGTTACTCGTAGACCAATTTGGAATCCTGCTTTTTTGGAAAAAATTGGATCAGTCAAAACCCATGTTCCGTAGATATTGATCAACAAGGTTGAGTGTCCCACAAGTTGCATTGTGATTTCATCATTGCGTCGTTCTTCTGGAGATGTATAGGTGTCTTTTAGCAGGTTCGCAATGTCACTTTGTAGGTACCTATATTTTTTTTCGTAATAGGTGTTTCTCACCTTTTTCAGTGGATGCATATCCCCATACTAGATATTTTTTTTCTGATTTCCATAGTATTATTATTTTTAGATTGCACTTGTTTTGTTGTTCATTATGAATATAAATTAGATCGTACTAGATCGTTTTTTTATCAAAACTCATGAAAAACGAACACTAGGTAGTCTATTTTATCATTTACGTTATTACAATGTTTATTTTAGAAAAGTACTTAGTACCCAAGCTCATATGCAACTTGTTCTTATGGCTTTACAACAAGACGAAGATATTGGAATGGAAGTGCATCCTGAGAATGATCAATTTTTTAGAGTTGAAAAAGGTGAGGGTGAAGCGATTATCAATGGTACATCTTATGCTTTGAAAGATGGCACAACAATTATCATCCCAGCGGGATCTGAACACAATATCATAAATAAAGGACAAGGAGAGTTACAAATGTATACAATCTATTCTCCAGCTCATCATCCAGATGGCACAATCCATGAAACCAAAGCAGACGCTCTCGAGGCTGAAGCAGAACACGATCATCACTAAAAAAATATAATTTTTGACAATAAACCAACATCTACTTATTTGACCGTAGAGATGGTTTTTTTGTATCAAAATATTTTTTACACATAATTTTTTACAAAAAAGAAAAGGACGCATTATCACAATGTGTCCTTTTTGTGTCTTCTAGCAAACTAGTAGACGATGTGTTTTTCTTTATCATTTATTAATCTGCATGGTATTTACCCCATGTCGGTAGAAAACAAAACAGTAAACAAACAAACAAATCGAGGAGGTTTTATTATGAAAAAAGTTTATTTTTTATTTCGTGCAATAAGTATACAACTCCCTCATCAAAAAGCAAGGCTATTTTATATTAAATATCAATGTCTAATATGCTGATTATTTTTGCATATTTGAGCCAGAGAAGAAAAAATATTTTTTTATGTGCACAAAACACTTGCTATTTCTGTCTCGTTGGATAAGTATAGAAAAGTGAATGAGACAACTGAACTTTGACAAATCTGAAACTAACAAACTGACCTATGAATGACAAGTGACCTGAT
>CAZMFL010000036.1:0-9797 GCA_964565575.1 uncultured Candidatus Peribacteria bacterium | reverse complement strand
CGCTTTGTATCCATCAAATAGCGAATATCTCTTCATACCCATGCACAAGAAAAATATGGAAGAACGCATATACGATTACAACACCTATAATCAATGGTAACTGCCCAAGCAATGTAGCTTTTTCTCGAAAAATTCTTTGTCGCTTTCCCATACGATAGAAAAAAAATTTGAATGCTGGTATAATATATATTTTTGTGCTATTTACTAGCCCTAATGAGGAAAAAATACCTATTTGTATGTACATAAAAACCTTCTTTTATTGAAATCTTCACCGCTGGCTCTCTTTTTACTCTACAATATATTTGTTTGATGTTGAAACTTCTTTGTTGCTACCAAAATCATATAGTACTGCTTTTACAATATCTCATTCTAACACAGCCGAATCGTTTTTGGCGAATTGACATGGGCATGATTTGCATGTTCCTGGTTTCAGAGAGCATGTTCAAGGAAATGTATGTGATGTTTTTCCTTCAGGACAACCGTCTGTATCATTTACACCATTGATGTCCTCAGGAACAGTTGGACAGGCATCTTTTGAATCTATAATACCATCTTTGTCTATATCTCCATCAGGTATTTTGCATTCCTTTTGATCTGGGTTCTTCACAAAAGGACAATTGTCTAGAGGAAAATTTTTACCAGTAAGTATAGGGATTGTGTTTTCTGGGGTATATATACAAGTGTTTTTTTCATAACGGATCAATCATAAAGGATTTTTTACTCCATCTCCATCAACATCTTCATCACAGAGGTCTGGTATATCATCTTTGTCCATATCACAATGAATCGATCGATAATTTTTTTGTAAAGGTAAACAGAAATTCAATCAAAGAATTGTTACATAAGATCAGATAGATAATTGTCTTTCATCCTTTGTAAAGACGGTTCCCCTAATCGTGTATCATCAACCTTGAGGGTACGAGTCAACAAAATTTGTGATCTCTTCTCCACGCAATTCACGCGAGCGTCAATCTCACCAATATAATACAACATAATCAATTTCATTCACGGAAATATTTTGGAAATTTATCGTATATGGAACTTTTTCTCAGACATTTTGAACTAGAACGCCTGGCATCAACGATGCGGAACCAACAATATTTAAAGAATTTACAGTTAAATATGCTACAACCGTTTTCCCTTTCTCTGTCTTGGCTTCTAAACGGACATTATAGATTCATGGTTCTTTGTATATATGATTTGTTTTATCTCCAAAAGCAGTTTCGTTATCTCCAAAATATCGCACGAAATCAGTTAGTTTCCCTGAGTATTCAGAGAAGAATGCAAAACGAGTGTCTAATAATTGTTTAGGGAAAATACGCAATCAAACTTCTTCATCCACCTCACATGCATTTCCTATGCCATCATTGTCTGTATCTTTTTGATCGCGATTGTGTGTAAAAATACAATTATCATATACCACTCAAGGTTTAAATGACGAATAAACAATATTGCCTTGGTCATCTACAACACCTACTGGATTTTTTATGGTATCGTTGTCTAAGTCATCGTCGACAACATCACCAATGCCATCATTGTCTGTATCTTTTTGTGATGGATTTGGAGTCAAATATGCATTATCTTCATAGTCCAGAATTCCATCACCATCTTGATCGTCGGTATCAACACATTGCATACGCATTTTAAGACGACTTAATACATCAAAAACGAGCTTACCAGATGCGTAATTTTCAATATTTATTTTTTCAAGTTCGTTTGGCAAAAACATTCACTGCTCCAAAAGGATTGCAACCTCTGAAGTTGGCCAAAATCACTCTTTAAGCCAATCATACGATTTTAATGTGTTTTGCATGTTACAGCTCTTTGTGTTTCGTCTGCAATATTTCGTATAGACAGAAAGTTGTTCTGGCTTTTGAAGTGCACATAATCAAGTAGAGCACGCCAAAGTTCCATTTACTATTTCCTTATGATCAGCTATCGTGAAAACATTTCTGATTGGTTGAGGTTGATTTGCAATTCGAGTGCTTACTTCTTTTCGAGGAAGCGAATATTGTGAGTAAATAATCGGTGTTAGCACATTAAAAACCGCCTGTGCAAAATCTGCATTTGTGATATTCACTCCGCCACAAAACATTCAAGGACACAAGGGACTTCCATTTCTAGGAAATCAATTCACATATAATTTGTTTGCTACATAAGCTACACAAAAATAATCATTTCAACTAGCAACAGTAGCATCGTATGACACATCATCAAAATTTTTTCCGGGAAGTTTACGAAAGTCATTCCATCGAGATTCTGTTAGTGAGTTTACGATATCTTTGGGTGATCTATGACAATCGTGGCATTCTATGAGATTTATAAGTTCAACAACACTTTCTCTAGAAATCGCAGGCGCTTCAATGATCTCATTTACATCAATATTTTTGGATTCTAAAAGTGCAGAAAAATCACCAGCAGATACCATAGCTGAAACTCCAAATAGACAAGTTGTCACTATTAAAAGGAAATATTTTTTCATATGTGATTAAATTGCTATTTAATATTATATTTCGCAAATTGGAAAAATGGACTTGTAGATGACGAATTTCACTCGTATACAAAACCATTGATTACTGTAGTGGCAGTATCTCATGTTCATTTTACTACAGTATATCATCTCCAAGCATCTGAATACTCTTTCCCATCTCACTTCAACACATATTTTATATTAAAATCATACACTTTCGCTGTTGCATTTCTTTGGAGTACTGGATCATTTGTCACTTGTTTAAGATCAGCAATGTGGATGCCGTCAACCGTATTTTTGATAAAAGTCGCTAAACGAGTGCTTCCAAAATAATTTCTCAATGGCGCAAGCGTGTTGAAAGAATTATCTTGTAATTTTATGAATGCAGTTGTATCAGATTTGTTTACAAGATCAAAATACTTTCAAATTAGATTGCTAGTATCATTTGCAGGAAGTTGATTTTTTGGAGTGGCGATTGTTTCTTTTTCACCATTCGTTATTTCCTTTTGGTCAGTAAGAACAGTTTGTTTATTTGTTGTTTGATCAATAACAGTTTCATTTATTATTGGCGTATCATTTTGTAATGGGAGTTCATCCTGATGTATCTTTTGGTACATACCATACCCAATAAGTGCGATTCCCAAAACCAAAATTAGCAGTGTCAAAAATCCAGATTTATTGCTACGAGTTTCAAATGCTTCTAGCTCCTCTTCCCGAGTAAGACCTTGTTTCATGGTTGCGTGTTTCGCCTTTTTCTCAACGACAGAAGCTTTGATCTCAGTCGAATGATTTTTTGATAGAGGTTTACTCTCAGGTAAAGGTGTTTTTCTAGGTCTTCATCTTCATCTTTTTGTAGCTTGATCTGTGCTCTCTAAAACCATGTGGTTATGATGAAATAATAAATACGAAAATAACATCTTTTCTATATGCATAATAGTTGATTGAGGACAAACTGCAAGTGAAAATGTATAAAATAGATACTATTCGTGTAAAATTTGTTGCACACTCAATCATTTTATTTCAACGGGAACCAAACCACCATCTACGATTCAAATTCTCTTTTCATAAGATTTTGGTTTGACAATTTGTCCAGAGAGTCATATCTCACCTATGTAAACCAAAGACGAATCCAGTGGTATATTTTTGTACTGACTATAAATTGAAGCAGCAATTGCAAGATCTACACCACTATCATAAAAATTAAATTCTCAAGGTATATTGACGAAAATATCAAATTGATACAACCTGCATTTGCAATATTTTTCTAATATCGCTATGATTAGTTGTACTCTCTTAGGATCAACTCCCAAACTATTTCTTTGTGGATGATTGTTATAATTTTTTGTAAGCAATGCTTCTACATGTACGAGAATCGGACGACCATTTTCTAGTCATACCGTCAAAGCCCTTCAAACATAATTTTGTAGATCTGTTTGTAAACGAAAATCATTGCCGACTATCTGCAATCATGTTGGCGTCATCGCAAAAACTATTGCGTCATCAGTGTTTCCAAATCTATTTTTGGTCAATCTAACCGTGCGATAATTCCCGAAACGGTCTCCATCCATATAACACACGACATCAACGATATGCTCTAAATATTTGGGTCAAGCGATTTCTCATCATTTGGTGACATGTCCTAGACAGATCAATGTAATATTGTTTTTGCGAGCAAAAGAGATCAGTTCATCAGCGCACACTTTTATCTGCGCAGGCGATCAAGCAATCCCCTCGTGTAGATGGGAAGAAATAGTTTGAATACTATCTATAACCATGGCTTGTGGCTTCTCTTCTCTTGCGGTGAGGATAATATCTTCTAGGGATGTTGTGTGATAAATTGAAATATCAATATTTTCAACGCCAACTCTTTGGGATCTACGTACGATCTCATTTTCCTGCTCCTCTCCTGAAAAATAAGAAATTGTAAAGTTGTTTGGAAGTTGATGTAAGATTTGCAACACCAAGGTAGACTTCCCTATTCATGGCTCTCCTCACAATAAATAAACACCTCACTGTTTTATTCATCCAGAAAAAACTCTATGATATGCAACATCTTTACAAGGATAAAAATAAGCTATCTGAGCACTAGAAGGACTATCTACACTCGTTGTGGTTTTTTTTAAGACTGTTGCATGTTGGCTTTTTTTCGTGTTTTTCTCACTTCCGGGAACAAGTTCAAAACTGCCAAATGCATTACAATCAGGGCATTTTCCTAGTTTTGTCGCGGTCGCATAATCGCAATTATTACACCTATACATTTATAATGTTTCTAACAAAACTAAAATTTCATAGAGGTGTTTTTTATATTCTGGTGAAGGAACCCTAAGTTTATCAATGAGACTTTTTGCTGATGCTAAATAACTCTTCAACATATCTTGTGCGTGGGAAATTGCTCAAGAAGTTAAAAAAAGAGTACGAAGTGATTCGATCTCATTGAGTGATAATTTTTTGCCCATTGCTCTACTTAATGCAAGACGATCAGCATACTTGCCATGTTCATAAATATAATTTGTAAGATATGTTTGTTGTCCATCTTGAATATCAGAAAACTTTGTCTTGTTGTCATAATGTGCAGGATCCTGCTCTTCGGTAAATGTCACATCCAAGATATCATCACGCATTTGATATGCTTTTCCTAGAAGTGTCGTTATTTTTTCTATTTGCAGAAGCATCTTTTTGTCTGCTCAAGCAAGGATTGCTCAGGTCATCATTGGCCTCGTAAAAGAATATTGACCAGATTTAAAATGATTCTTGATTTCTATTTTTTCTAAATCTACATGATCACCAGTCATGATATCTACATCTAACATTTGTCAGGCAATGACCTCTTCTATCATTGTCTGCATGTTTTTTTGTGCATCTTTCAGGTGGCGAGCTGGAAAGTCATATGCAGTATTGTACATCAAGTCATACGCCCACGCATGCAACAGATCCCCTATCAAAATAGCTTGCGACATTCCCAGATGATCTTGTCACTTTCACCCAATAAGTTCTTTGGCAAAAATATGAACACATGGTTTCCCATGCCTCATAGTTCCTTTGTCGATAATATCATCATGAACAAGCGCAAAGCTATGTATAAGCTCTGCAATTATTGAAAAAGTATAAATATCTTTTTCCAATCATCATCCATACAACCTATATCACAAATAAATAAGATATGGTCTAAGACGTTTCCCACCTGCTAAAAGTGCATCTTCTACATAAGCAATAATTTGTTGTGGTCTTGGCCAAATCGCCACTTTTTGTGCAAATGAAATTTTCTTTTTTATGATACACGCCATCTGTTTATCAATATTTTTTTTATATGTTTTGATATCCATATGTCTGGTAGAATTTCAAGATATAAAATCGGTCTAATTTTTTATAGTATTTTTTATAATGCCCCGCAAGCTATGTCTCTGAGCGAAACTCTTTTATATGCTTGTAAAAAAACGAAGTAGTGGGAGTTAATTAATTATGAATCATGAATTATGAATTATTAATAAAAAGGAGCATTAATCATTAATGTGGGGCAATTTTCCCATAACCCAAAATACTCTACGATTTCTTAAAAAAAAAGCAAATAGAATGGTAGCAAGGATACTAACAAGGTCTATTTGCGATTTATCCGCTTTTTACATATTGTTTCTGAGAGCATAATCAAATTTATCCAATCAAATCCTGCAATGTAATGATCTCCAAAGATGGAATTTCTTTATCTCATTTCTTAAAATCAGTCACAACAATTACTCTATCTGTTATAGTAACATCTCCAGCTTCTATCATTTTTTTTAGGGTTTCTTCAAGCGCAACTGAGTGATCTTCATATTCTAAATATCTAGAAGTCACTCCGAACAACAATGTTGTATTTGTAAAGGTTTTCAAATTGTTAGTGATTGCAAAAATCCTTACGTTGGGTTTGAATGCAGCAGCCATCTTTGCGAGTTTTCCATGTTTTGTGAAAATCACGATTGCATCCAATCAACTACTTTCTGCGATAGTAATTGCACTTCTAATTAGATATTTTTTTTCAATATCTCTTGCAGTACATCAAGGTGCTTCAAAATCATTATGATGAGAATAATCTAATACTGATTCAGATTTTTTAATAACAGACTTCATCATCTCAGCTGCTTGAATTGGGTATTTCCCTATTGTTGTTTCGCCAGAAAGCATCAATGCGTCTGCTTTTTGCTGCACTGCATTAAAAATATCTGAAACCTCCGCACGAGTTGGAAATGGATTTTCTATCATCGTCTCCAAAAGATGTGTCGCAACGATCACGAATTTTCACCTTGCTTCACATGCCTTAACAATTTGTCTTTGGTAGATTGGCAAATCTTCGATTGGCACCTCAATTCCCAAATCGCCTCTTGCAACCATTACTCAATCTGACTCATCAACAATTTCTAGAAGGTTATCAAGCGCTTCTTGATTTTCGACTTTTGAAATAATTTGAATATTTTCTGCATTTTTTTCTTTGAGTATCGTTCTCAATTCTTGGATATTTGCTTTGTTTCTCACAAAACTCATTGCGATATAATCGAAATCATTTTCTATAGCGAACAGAACATCTTTTTTATCTTGTTCAATTAATCAAGGCATACGCAGCTTCATACCTGGCAAATTTATATGCCTACGCTGTTTGATTCAGATGCTATGCATAGCTTCAACAAGCACGTGATCTGATTGTTTTTCTTTTACGATAACATCAAAAAGCCCCGATTCTATTCTAATAATATCTCCAACATTGATATCTTCAACAAGGTACGGGTAATCACAAAACTGGTCTTGCTCACCTGTAACTTTAGAAGCATCGATATATATGTTAAAACTATCTCATTTTTTATATGACTTGATTCATTCATAATCTCCTGTTCTAATTTCAGGACCTTTGGTATCTAACAGCAGTCATAGTTTCGTTTTTTTCTCTTCGTTTAATCTTTTTACTAACTTGGCAACTCTTGCTGTATTTTCATAATCTGCATGAGAAAAATTGAATCTCAACACATTAATTCCAGCCTTATACAGTGCAATAATCTTTTCTTCATTGTCTGTTGCGGGACCAACTGTCGCAATCATTTTTGTTTTTTTAAATGGGTTCATGTTTATTGATTATGATAAATATATAAATCTTGATTTTTGATAAGTTTTTTTGTTTAAATAAATCAGCCGTATTTATTGGTTTTTTGTTTTCTTGTAAATAGAATAAACTAATAAAAGCCCTTATCCATCACCTTTACCAGCTCAATTATATTATGCGACTTCTGGATTTCTTCTTCCAATCAACTATATACACTAGATTTTCACAAGTCTTTTATTCAGTCAAGAATCTGCTTTTTAAGCAAATCAAAAGGAACAATATCTGTTATTTTTTGAGTTTTCTCAAATGCAATATCGGCCATGTCTTGATTTTCAACTCACAAATCAGCAAGCGAAATTTTGTCTATCAGATACCTCTGCCCCATTGCATCAATAATATAATCAACCTTCAAACCAGGACCTGAAAATCAAATCACGTTAGATTCAATCATATAATCTTTTTTATATTCCTCAAGCGTATGAATTTGAATAGGTTCAACCGCATCACCTTCAAAACCAATAAATGGCTCATGAACCGTATCCCATCATAAATCATGAAATAGTTTGTCTTCTCAATACTCCTCTTGTATATATTTTTTTATGCTAGACTTTCTTTTCTTGAATTTTACTTTTCTGACAAGAACTATTATAGCGCCAATAGTAATTATAAGCGGGATAATTGCATTTTCAAATAAAAATTCAATAGTTTTTTGTGTTGACATGAGGAATTCATAAACAAACAAATAAGTGTTTTAATAAATTTTTTTTAGTTCACAAAAGTGCAAAATGAGTGAGTGGGAACGAACTCATGGCCCGTCCTATCGTTGCAATCTAAGCAACCGCAGATTGTTCGGGCCATCATCTTCGATGATCTATTTCCCGTATGTTGCTTCATTTCAAAGTTCTGCTTCAATTCTAAGAAGTTGATTGTATTTTGCGATACGATCAGTTCTACTCAACGAACCAGTTTTGATGAAACCTGCATTTACAGCAACCGCTAGATCTGCGATAAAAGTATCTTCTGTCTCTCCTGATCTATGTGAGATAATTGCATTCATACCATTTTCTTGCGCCATCTTAATCGCAGCAAGCGTCTCTGATACAGAACCAATTTGATTCAGTTTGATAAGGATTGCGTTTGCTTGTTTTTCTTCGATCCCTTTTTGCAAGCGCTCAATATTGGTTACATATAAATCATCTCCGACTGTCATAATTTTGTCTCCAAGTTGTGCTGTAAGCATTTTTCGTCACTCAAAATCATCCTCCGCACATCCATCTTCGATAGAAATAATTGGATAGTTTGCAATAAGATCTGCGTAATATGCAACCATTTCGGCAGAAGAAAAACTCTTTCCTTCGCTTTCCAAAACATACTTTCCATCTTTGAAAAACTCTGAAGAAGCTACATCAAGTGCGATCTTGATTTGGTCAGTTGTATATCCAGCTTTTTCAATTGCTGAAACGAGAGTATCTAAAGCTTCTTTGTTGCTTGCCAAGTTAGGTGCAAAACCTCCCTCATCACCCACTGCAGTGAGATGTCCTTTGGCTTTCAAAATTGCTTTTAGGTTGTGAAATACTTCTGCTCCCATTCTCAATGCTTGTGCAAATGTACTCGCACCAACAGGCACAATCATAAACTCTTGGAAATCCAAACTATTGTCAGCGTGTGCTCATCCATTGATAACATTCATCATTGGTGTTGGAAGAATCGTTCCGTTTCCTAGATACCTATACAATGGTTTATTTTCTAATACTGCCATTGCTTGGCAAAATGCCATAGAGACACCAAGGATTGCATTTGCACCAAATGTAGATTTGTTTACTGTGCCATCTAATGCGATCAAAGCAGCATCCAACTGGGCTACAGTTGCAAATTCTTTCCCAATTATTTCTTGTGCTATGTTATCGTTTACATGAGAAACTGCTTTCAAAACTCCTTTTCCAAGGTATCTGGTTTTGTCACCATCACGAAGTTCCAGTGCTTCATGAGCACCAGTTGACGCTCCAGAAGGAACAATTGCTCTTGCTGGTTTTCATCACTCTATGGTTAGATGAACTTCTACGGTAGGATTACCTCTTGAATCCAATACTTCCAATGCGTTTAATGCTATAATTTTTGGCATGCTGTTGAAATATAAGCGAATAAAAAAACTCCTGATTAGATAGGAGAACAGACCATTTTCTTGTTAAGAAGAACTAGAATCCATCTGTTTAATGCTTACAGTATAAACAAATTGGGGGAAAATTACAAGAGAGAGACGAA
>CAZMFL010000035.1:0-9801 GCA_964565575.1 uncultured Candidatus Peribacteria bacterium | reverse complement strand
AACATCCTTTTGGTAACAGGATGGTGAAAAAATTGTTCGAAAAGGTTTTCCATCCATAGCCGATATATCTTCCAAGGTCTTCATTTGCAGCCGATCAAATAACTTCTTTTAGTCAGCTATACAAGGTACTTTTATCTGTCGATGTCGCGATACATTTTTCAAAAGCCATGATAGCTCCTGTTTGTGGATTGGTATCTTCAGATCAACCAGTCGTAGAAGAGGATACTACTTCTTGAGCATCAATCTGTTCCAAAGTTTGCATAGAAACATTTGATGCCAATAAGATTCTCGCTGAATCCTTTTGCGTATTTTGCCCAAGAAAGATAGCACGAACCATACTTGGAATATTATAATTGCCTGAAACTATATTGCTAATAAGAACAAAAGGCCCCTTATAAAGAAAGATTCAAGCGATAATCGTAAATGCCCATATAAGTAGATAGCGTAAGTAGACCTGCCAATTAATTTTTTTAAGAGAATAAACAATCGCAATTATTAGAATGACAAGTCAAATTCATACCAAAACCAAAGATTGAGGAGCACTTAAAAACCAGCCCACAAGCATCATTTGCGTCAAGCCCAATGCTCATAAAATCAACGTATATGCTCCGAATCCAAAAAGCAAAATTTGTCGTTGCATCAATAGAAAGATACCAAAATGGACAAAATCAAACATACCTGTAGGTTTTGCAACTGCTGATGCGGCAAATAATATACCTGACAGGATAGCAAAATGCAAAATATTTTTTTTCGAGTATTCAGTTTGTTTCAAGTCATCCTCAGCTATTTCAAAAGAATTTTTATCTTCCACTTGAGAAGCATATCCATTTATTTGAGTCACAAATTGAATTCACACATATAACGCTAAGATAGCAAAAAACATCACTGCTAAATCAGTTTTATTGTCTACAAAAACCAAAAAAGCTCCCATTCAGCTAGATAACCAAAGTATCATAAGAAAAACTCCGATACACAATATCACTCTTGTATATAAACTGTTTTCTGGCGACATATTTCATTTTTTTTCACCATACCTTTTATGCAAAAATGCGACAAATGCATCCAGCAAAAAAACAAATGCAATCAAAACCAATGGTCAACTCCAAAAGTTCATCATAACAGCAAAACTATCTGGAGAAATACCAAATATTCCAGAGCCTCAGAAAAATGATGAAGCAAGTTTAAACCAAAACGTTAGGAATCCATACCAAAGATATGGTGTTGAAGAAGCTCCGGTTGCCCCTCGATACAATCCATTATTTAAAGCCCACGCTCTTGGAAAAAACAAATATGCGTGATTAGCATCCCATGCGGTTGAATAAGGTATAAATGCCAAATTAAATCACATAAACACATATACACAGATCAAAGCTATGAGAAGAACAAAAATAATTCATAAAATTGGGTTTGCAGTAAACTTATTGTACACATTTGCCATAAAATCTTCTATGATTTTATTAGCTTCAAGTAAAAAAGTTTTTTGTTTCCACAAAAGAAATATTCCTGCAAAAAACTCAAGCCAAACAGTTATTCCAAAATACACTTGTGCCATAAGCAAAAACACATTCCCAACACAAAATGCTATAAGTCCGATTGTAAATCTCAAAAATATTCCGTGTATAGTTTTTTCTTGACGCCAACGGAGAGCCTTAAATAAGATATCGCCTAGTGCGGTTATTGCAATCAAGAAAAAAAACAAAAAAGCAAATATGATGATAACATGAAAAATTTGTATTAACCGCGCACTACCTAACAAAGATCATGTAAGAGCAGTAGTACCTATCATATATATACCAGTACCTGCAACTATACTAAAAAGTAATCAAGATAATTTTATTGCACCATTAACCAAAAATAAATATCATAATGGGATAAGTGAAGCAAGGATTGCAACAATTACAGGGGTCCAATTCTTCCAAGTTCAAAGCATATTTAATCCTTCTCATTGACCACCAGTACATGTTGTAAACGCACTCCATCAATAATATAGATGACTACAAAGATAAGCGTCTAAAGCAAAGTACCCTCACACAGCTACAAGGAGAACTGTAAGCACCAAAAAGATTGATTTTTTCATGGAATAACAAATAGATAAAAATATTTTGAAACAGAACAATTATATAGTAACTATCTATCAGTACGATAAAAAAGATGGAGCAACTCTTTTGTAAGTGGAACCATTACTATCAAAATAATTATTTGATTGATTACCATTAATGTTCAAAATCACTTAAATACGCCAATTCAAACAAGGAACAATAATAATCCAATAATTCCTGTGGTAATATTTCCATCTCTAATAGAAGACCAACTTCTTTCATATCATTCATTGATTGCTGTTTTCATAGACTTTCCAGCTTTTAACTCCTCGTTCATCCTTTCATATATCAGAACATTTGCATCTACTGCCATACCAACAGAAAGGATAACAGCAGCAATTCCACTAAGTGAAGAAACAACACCAAATAGCTTCATTACGCCTAAAAGATAAACCAAAAACGACAATAACCCGAGCATTGCAATGGTAGCTTTTCTAAATCCATATAATAACGTCATTACAACATATGCAATTATCAAACCAAGAAGACCAGCTAGCAAAGCACCCCTAAGAGCATTTTCTCAAAGTGACGCAGCAATAGTTTCCTCGTGAGACAAAAGCAATGGTGCTGGTAATGCGCCAGAATTCAACTCATCTGCAGTCTTTCTCGCCTCAGTAACATCAAACGTTCCATCAATTTGAGCTGAACCTCCACATATCTTTTCTCTAATAACTGCGTTTGTTGCTATCTTACCACCTACAAAGATTGCCATTTGTTCTCATACATTTTTTTCAGTTAAGTTACAGAAGATGCTTTTCCCTTTTTCATCAAACTGTATAGATACTACAGGTTTCCCAGTTTGAGATGAATCTACTTTTGCATATTTAAAATATGAACCATTTAACACTTCATTTGTAATTGGATCTTTGGCTATAACCCAATTAAGAGTTTGAGAAACGAATAATTCTTCAAAAGAGTATAGCGTTTTTTTAGATAGTCATGCAATTACTCTATCTGCTGATTCTTTTCCAGACACCGGTACAGCAATTTGAAGAAATGATTTTTCTGCAATATCTTTTAGCGCATGCACAACCACAAAATATGTACCATCAAGTTCTTTATACGCAGTAACTTTAGAGGATGGACTATACATAAAATTTGAAACCAATGTTGTAACATCACTAGTTGCTTTCCATCAAGACGCAACCAACGTTAAATCTGGATATGTGCTATATTTTCCAGGTGCGTTTTGTAACTCATTTGTAAGTTTGTTTTGATCTGCTCAATCAGCCATTTGATAAATAGCAACATCATACCCTGCTTGATTAGGAAGTATCTCATCACCCACATATAACACACTTTTTTGCGCATCATCATACAGCAAATTATTTGAAGGTTTCTGTTTGACAATAGTTTCAACTACTTTGATTCCACGACTAGAAGCAAATGTACGCACATCATCTTCAGAAATTACATCAACCGCAAGCTCTTTTTTTCCAAGAAAACGGGTTATAAGATATCATTTAACTTCTGTTTGCGCATATCATGTTTCAGTTTCAACAGGAAATATATGATATGTACCTGTCAGCAATTTATCAAAAACCGCTCAAGATGCTATACTTGTCAATGCTTGAAGATTGTTTGCATAAATCATAGGTAATTGATCAACCGTAACATCAGAAAAAAGATTGTATGTTACGTCTTCTGATCCTTTCGACGTTCATAAGCTTTCCATGGTATCTGAATGTTCTTTTGCAGAAACAAGCAAAGAATTTGCTAGGTCTAACCTAGCTTTTGCTCAAGATTCAGAAATCTCGTTATCTTTGTTTTGTAACTTAAATTCCAATTCAACCGTCTTTCAAATCATTTTTTTTGCTGTTTCAATATCTTGTACTCATCAAATCTCCACTACAAGATACTCTCCATCAGTAAGTCTTTGAACATAAGCACTATAATCACTTACTCAAAGAGTAGAAATTCTTTTGTCTACATTTTTTAGAATAATATCAAGCGCCATCTTTTTCATTTGCGTTAGTTGAATAGCATCTGTTTTGTATGCTTCTTCATATTTTGAAAAATCTACCTTGTAGGTCAATCTTACTCCTCAAGCTAGATCAAGTCATTTTTTTAGATGAGATAATCATTTGGTAGTGAGTATTGGGGTGGTTTCCCCGTTAGTTGAATTCACTTTTGTTCCAACAAAAAACACAAGAAATAGTGAAATAACAAAAAAGATAACATACCATAGTAATCTTTTAGAAACATTCGATTTTTTCATACGATAATCACAAAATTAATAAAGATAAAAGATATTTTTATTATTTTCAGGCAGATAACTACCTATACTTGTTTTGTGGTTTTTTTTGTTTTGGCGCGTAACAAGGGAGTTATAATACTAGCCAATGTGACAAATGGCACAAGCACAGAATGCGTTACCGTTTGAATAGCTTGCTTTCAGGTGTTTATCATATTGTTTGCCTTTAACAGGACAACAACCATGACAATCATCAAAACAATAAATAGGAGAATTGATATCGCTCCTCCATACATTAAAACATCATAAACTCGGGTTGGGTACATTTTTATATACAAGCAAAATAAATATGTTTATAGGTGTACTTTTTCTGAGACAAAATGCAAGGAAAAGCTTCAAAATGTACTATTGAGTAGCATCTTGTAAAAATGCTTTATTATAATAATAGTTGGCTTTTTCAATACTATTTTGGTGCGTATAATAATCTCATAATGCCTGAAATATTATAGGTTTTGGATATATTTTAGATAAATACAAAAGCAATTTGCTTGCCTTTTCTAATTTATTTTGTGAAAGATATCGTCACGCTTCTCAATATTTACAAATATAAGGAGCAGTAGAAGTCAATTTCTTTTGGCAAAGATCAATATATGGGATAATCAAGGAAATCGCATTTTCACGAGCCAAAGAAAAATCTCCACTTGCTCCGGCTATGCGATACGGCTCATAAAAGAGAATATCAAAGAATAAAGCAAAATCATGTTGATCAACTTGTTGCTCTGTAAGGAGAAAACGGAACTCATCCATCATCTTATCATACTCTCCCTGTTCATTGTGAATAAGAATCAAATATCTTATTGCATCGTATGCGTAAGTTATATCACGAACTTGATTTAGATAAGTAATAGCACTATTAAAATCACCTAAATAGTAGTATGAAAGTCACAAGAAAAATGCAGTACGAGTCATGTGTTGCACATCAATATTCATAAGTGTTTGGAGGTGTTTTACAGCATCTTGATAACGCTTTTCCTTGATCGCAATTTGTGATAACAATTCATACGAAAGAATATAATTTTTATCTTCCTCCAAAATTTCGTTTGCTAAATCCATAGCTAATGAGGTATAGCCAGCCTTCATAAGTGAAACAGCAAAAAGTCAAGTAAGATAATAAGATTTAGAATCCTTTAATGTTCTAAAAGTTTGTCTATCTTGCAAAAAAACCGCTATCATTGGCTGATTTTTTATTAAATCATCTTTTGAGTGTTTATCTAGCAATTCTAAAAAAACAGAATATTTTTTTTCTGCTAATAAATACAATAATTCATAAGTTTCTTTAATTGGCGAAGACATTAATTCTAATTTTATAGCAGGATTTTTAGAGTCAACCAAACTATAATTAAATGCGATAAAAGAAACCAACTCTCCAGATAAAGCATCAAGTTGATCTTCTTTTTTCATCTTTGCTAGAAGTTCATAAGCAAAAGAAAAATTGTTTTGTAATATATATTGTTTCAAAAGAGATTTTGCAATATCTATACTTTTTTCTTTTTGATATGAATCATGTAAAAGTTGCATCTGGCCAGTGCTAAATCACTCTCCCATATCGTGAACAGCAGTTTTTACATTTTTTGTTATAGATTCTTGTAATGCGTTTCAAGATATATTTTGACCCGAAACCACGGTAGTATATTTAGCGATTCAAGATACATCCCTATCTCAAAGAGTATTTAAAACGATTAATCAGATTCAAAAAAAAATCAAAATTACACCGAAGATTTGCAAATAAAGTTGCTTTCGCTTTAAAGTGAATTTTTTGGGAGAAACAAAAGATTTTATACTCATATACATAAACTAGTCAATTAAAACATTTTTAAATTGTCCCTTGCAGAGACAATGACAAATATATATATATGATATCTTTATGCTACCTTTTTTTTCACAAATGTCTGAAAGCACCCAAAACATATATCACACCATTACTATTGATCTTGATAGTGCGAATCAACGTTTTGATAGATTTTTAAGGAAATTTTATAGACCATATACATCTATTAGTTTGGCGATGATCTATGAATGGATTAGGAAATGACACATTCGCATCAATGGAAAAAAAGGCAAAGAGGAACAAAAAATATTGCTTGGAGATAGTATTCTGATAAATATTTCCAAGACTGTTCCTTTATCTGGGAAAAAAATAACGAAAAAGGCAACGCCAGAACAAGCAGAATTGACTCGAGAATCCATAAAAAAAAACATCTTAACTGAAGACGAGAATCGACTTGTCTTCAACAAGCCACCGCACATGCTGATGCATCCTGGAAGTGGACAAACCAAAACAGTAACTATGAATGATCGATTATACACATACTTAAATGAACAACAAAAAAAATTATGAGGCAGAATCCTCACAACATGATCTACATTCAAGCCAGCGTTTTGTTTTAGACTAGATAAAGACACATCCGGCGTCCTTGTCGCTGCCAAAACATATGAAGCACTACAATATCTAAACGATTTGATTAGAGAAAGAGAAGTAACAAAACGATATGTGACCGTCGTAGCAGGGAAATTACCTAACTCCCTTGTTATAAACAAACCACTTTTTAAATGATTTCATGCTGAAAAAGGAAGGGCACATATGTTTGTAAATTATGAAAAATGAGTTGACTCTGAAACACATGTATATAATCTTGCGACAGTGCACGATAAGACGCTAGGAGACATCTCATTGGGATTGGTCCACTTATTGACAGGAAGGATGCATCAAATCAGGATTCACCTGACTTCAGAGGGCTTCCCCGTATTGTGAGACATAGATTATGGAAATATGGAATTGGCAAAATCTTTATCCAAAACACACGGAATAAATAGACAATTATTACACAGTTTCTATTATTCTTTTAGGAATGTACAAACCGAATGAAAATCGTGATGAGGAAAAAAACAAATTATTTTTTCTGCACCACTTCCACTGGATATACAAAAAATATTTCCAACTGTATCTGCAGAAGATATTCAAAACAAAATACTGTTATTATCCAAAAAATAATTCATGAGTTCAACTATTAGACCGCTTATTCAAGCAACGTACGAACAAGTTAGCGAGGACACCAAATTGGTTAGACTAACAACCATCACAAAGTTAATACACTCGGTGTTTTTCTTGTTCTTTATGGGTACAAACATCTATCGTGTTATCATTAGGTTAGTACAAGGGTCAGAAGCCGCAAATATGACTAGCTGATGAATTACTCAAGTTTTACAATGGATTACTGAAACCTTCCCCCTTTCAGAATACGGAGGGATGTTGTTAATTGTTGCAATAATGCTTGTTATATGATACTATTTATTCCCACCAATTGGCGAGTGAGCACTCATCGCATACCTTGCAGACGAGGAAAAAAAATGATCATCTGCACTTATTTCATGATTTACGCATTTTTTCAAAATGTTTGAATACAGATCAATGACTTCCTTGTTTTCTCCCCTGTTTTTTATGATATTTTTATCAAGGTTTTGGGTGATGGATGTTATCGATAATTGGTTGGTTTCATGAGTACTAATTCTATGGTGATCTATTATGCTCTTTACGATGATCTTTTTTTCTTTTTCACAATATTTTATTGTCCTAGAATGAGCTAAACCAATTGAAGCGATTAGCAAAAGTATTCAACTATCAATGTCAAATATGTGACAAGTACTCAAAACAGTGATATTAGAATTTATCCTCTGAATCAGTTTTGTGATAAATATCGTCTTGTTTTTTGGATTGCCACTACTTATTTTTTATGCGTGGATACAATTTGGGGGTGAAATGAATGGATTGCTAGGAACAATTCTTGTTGTTGTTGCAACGGTTGTGGGATTCCTCCTTTCTTATGTGAATGGAATTATTGAATCATTTTTTATAACATTGCGATATCGTCTTTTTGTGTATCTCAGAGAATAATACGAAAGAGCATCTGCTCATCGATGTCTTTTCACAAAAGATAACTAATTCTATGTCTTAGGACTATTGATAGGACAGCATCAATGTCTTTTTTTTCTACATTATCTTTGTCTTGCAAGAACGCCCGCGCTTTGGAAGCCAACAAAAGAGATTTTGAAGCTCTTGTAGACAATCATGAGGCATAATTTTTGGCAATGTATATACACTGTACAGCATGTTGTAGAACATCATCTGAAACTTTCATTTTGCTAATTTCATCTTGGGCAGATACCACCTTTTTAGGATCTAGCACCGAAACAATATTCTGTGGTACAGAATCCAATCATTGTTGCTTTGAGTCTTTCAGCAATTCATATTCTTCTTCTTTATCTAAAGAAGTTGTATATACACCCAACATAAATCTATCAAGTTGTCCATACGGAAGCATATATGTCCCTATCGCATCGTATGGATTTTGTGTAGCTATTACGAAAAAGGGATCTGGTAATATTTTGGTCTCTTTACCTATACTAATAGATTTCTCTTGCATAACCTCCAAAAAAGCTGATTGCAATTTGGGCGTAGCACGATTGATTTCATCAATATGCAATAAATTTGTGACAACTGGTCAATAATGTATTTTGAAATTTTTTGAAGAAGAATCATAAATTTCAGTTCAAATAACATCTTGCGGTAATAAATCTGGCGTACACTGAATACGTGCATAAGAAAATCCACTTAATTGCGCAAGGATACGAACAAGAGTTGTTTTTCATGTACCAGGTGCGCCTTGCAACAGGAGATGTCATTTGGAAAGTAATGCTATCAGAATTGCATATATGGTTTGTTTCTCTCCATATACATACACAGAAAGTTCGCGGAATATATCTATAAATGCTTGTTTTTTAATAATAACCTTTTCTAATCAAAAGAAAAAAGAATCTTTATCGACATGCGGACGATCTTTTTCAGAAACTTTTGAAACAGATGATTGTCTGAGTTTATTGTGGACAAAAAAAAGATACCCTGTAATCCACAACAACACCAATGCAATTAATATATATATCCACATAGATTTATTTACCACTAAAAAGCGCATTTATTTTTTCTTTTGCAGCATCTTGAAGTGCTTGCTGTGCATCATTTTTTATTTGTTCCTTTTGGCTTCTTAAGAAATCCTCAGCTTCTTGTTTCTTATCATTAAACAAAGATTGTCATGATTGCAACAAATTCTGTGCTCCTGATTCTAATTTTTGCACACCAGAATTCACATATCGCATACCGCTTTGTAGCTTCTGATCAAGAATAATTCTAGTATCTTTGACTCCTTTGTTAAATATACCAGTTGGTAATTTCAAGGATTTGAAATTAAATAATACATACCCTATCGCTCCCAATATAATGAGAAGAAGCAAGAAGAACAATATTTTTTTCATGGTTTGTAAAAAAAAATAAAGATAAATTGAGCATATATATATTATATCATTTTGCAAGAACTACTTAAGAGCCAAATCTATGCCATGCTGATCAGAATACGTTTGAATGAGATCTCTAATAGTTGCGTATACTTGTGGTAT
>CAZMFL010000034.1:7586-9818 GCA_964565575.1 uncultured Candidatus Peribacteria bacterium | reverse complement strand
ATTCAACGCCTATCATAAAAGAACACTTTTTGTTTGATTCATTTTCTACTGGAGTTACAGATAAAACCACGATTAGTAGTATTTGATCTTCAGCGATACTTACCGGTATACAGATGCTTCCAAATGCTCTTTCGTTGGAAAACAAATGAGAAACAGGTGAGAAAAAGTCATATACTCTGGCTTGGTTTGAAGAACCACTTACAATAGAACTTTCAGAAATACAAGAAATAGAAATTGCAAAAGCCATAACAAACGCATGAATAGAAATCCCGGTTAATTCACAAATTATATGAAAAACAAAAATTATTCTCAAAAACAATGAAAACATTTTCCCATGAGTTAACTCACTGGACTTTTATGATAAAGATAATAATCTAATAGATACTATCAGTATTTACTACAAAACATCGAACCAAATTGCAGAAAAAAAACTCATCCACATACTCTATTTCAAATGAGATCGCATACACGATCATATTGCAAACACATTAAAAAACATTATTGAATATGAATGAGTGTCAGATTATTTCTTTTTTGATGCACAATCATCTCTAGAGCAATACAATAAATTACTTTCAGAAAAAAAATATGATATAACTTTGCAAACACTTCGCTTGGGAACAAGAAAAGATATCTCACCGTTGTTGCTTACAGATGATCCTTTAATCAACTCTTCTATGTATGTGAATCCGAATTTAGCAACTCAAATAAAACAATATTTTCAATCGAATCTTCAGTCACAATACAATATCATGCCAATAATATCAAAATTATATTCGACTGATCTTCCATTTTTTATTATGGGAAAAGAAGCAAAAACAATATTTTGGAAACCTTGATTGCAAATCACCGAAAATGGTCGCTTTGATGATCTAACTGTGAGGAAAAATATCCTTGATGCAACAGTCCTTGTTAGAAAACCACAAGTGACAAAAACAGACATCCTAAATCGAAAAGGGTTTTTCAAATACATAGCAAAAAGCATGAGCTTCTAATAGATCAGATTCCACTTCTCTCATACTTGCGGATAACTACCCTTCCCGCCGAAGGCGGGATGCCCGCACAATCTAGGGGCAAAGAGATTGACACAGATAGGACGGGCAAAATCAGCGATTGCAAAAATCTCATTTTAAAAATTATTTTCTTTTTTATAAAATGACATATACTGTAACTATTGGACTAGAAGTTCATTGTAAATTGCTTACGGATAGCAAAGTTTTTTGTCGCTGTCGTAATGAACAAGATTTTGATACGCTTCCTGTGAACACGCACGTCTGCCCAGTTTGTATGGGGATGCCAGGCGCTTTACCAACGATTAGCAAAGAGGTTATTATAAAAGCTGGAGCTCTTGGAAAAGTTCTTGGTTGTGAACAACAAAAAAACTCTCATTTTGATAGAAAGTCATATTTCTACCCTGATCTTCCAATGGGTTATCAGATTACACAATTTGCAAAACCGTTAAATATCAATGGGAAACTCCTCTATCATACAATCGACTATACCCAAGAGAAAACAGCAGAGATACTAGAAGCGCATGTTGAGTGTGATACTGCCAAGACAGCACATGCTGGCGAGACATTATTGTTGGATTTTAACCGCGCGTGAACACCGCTTGTAGAGATTGTTACAGCGCCTACCTTTCATAGCGCTGATGAGGTCCATGGTTTTATCAGAGAAATTCAACGCACGCTTGCATACTATGATATCTCACAAGCGGAGATGGATAAATGACAAATGCGTTGCGATGTGAATATATCAATCAGTAAAAATGAATTACTAGGTACCAAAGTTGAAATCAAAAACATGAATACGATCAGTGGGATAAAAAGAGCAATCGCGTATGAAACACAAAGACAGCAAGAAATATTGGAAAATGGGTGAAGCGTTGATCAGGAAACAAGAATGCGAGATGACGCGAAATGAATTACTATTTTGATGAGAAGCAAAGAAAATTCTGTGGATTATCGTTATTTTCCAGAGCCAGATTTGCCAGCATTGGTATACGATGAGGAGATTGAAGAGATGAGTAATAGTCTCATCGGTGAGAGTATTGGTTCCAAGATACAGCGTTACAGAAACGAGTATGGATTCAACAAAGAGTACATAAATGGAATTCTTTCAAACAAATCTATCACACTTCTTTTTGAAGAAGGCATCCAAAAATGATTTGATCCAAAACAAATAGCGAAATATATAGTAAACTATGTACTTGCGCAGACGAATGTTGGTAAT
>CAZMFL010000034.1:0-7576 GCA_964565575.1 uncultured Candidatus Peribacteria bacterium | reverse complement strand
AGGAATTTTTTCTATTCTTGGAGGCAATTTCAAAAGACAATATTTCTGATAACGATGCGAAAACGATCATAACAAGCTATCTAGCTACTCGAGAACCAATTTCAGGGATCATATCTGATACGCTGGCGAAAAAAACATCTCTTCCTCCACTGGTAGATGTAGCAAAAGAGGTACTCCAAGAACAAGCGAATGTTGTTGCTGAATATAAAAATGGGAAGACGACAGCTATGTGATTTCTTATCGGACAGGTTATGAAAAAAACTTCCTGAGGAGCAAATCCACAAGAAGTTCAAAAGGTGTTAGAAGAGTTATTGTAATACAAGATATCTATCCAAATAACGACAGCCTCAATGGCTGTTTTTTGATTATAAGAAAATAAAAACCAATGTTTAATGATTAATAGTTCGTCTCTTTTCTTTCTGCAAGCAGATAAAAGAGACTCGTTCAGAGACATATTTTATTGAAACAAATTCGTAGCAATATACTCTCTGATCAAAATAAAAGCGCTTTCTTTGAAGTAATCTCAAGAAACTGCACATGGCGTTCAATCAGTAGAAATTCAATTAAGACCGCAACTCCACAAAAACACATCACTAGAAAGACTGAGATATTTTTCCAAATTAGCATCTTCTCAAAACATAGAAATCACCATTGTTTTTCTTTTATCAGATGGCGCAAGCGGAGTGTTTAGCGAAGCTAATCTACCATAGATATAATATTTGTTTGGCATTATTCATGGTTCAGGATCAACTTTTTCGCCACTGAATCCAGCGATAACACCATTTACAAATATATTTCATCTTAACATCTGTGCATAAGCTAATCCAGATGCCATAATTAAATTACCAGTAGTTACTCCACCAGTGTGTCACACATAGAATGCATCTGCATCAAATGTTCGATAGGTTCCTGTTGTTTGATTACTAAACTGTGGTGTATCTGGTTTCAAGTATAGATTTCACTTATCAATAAAAATATTTAATGTTGGTAATTGGTCAGCATCAACATATTCCATAGTATTTTCTAAAATCACATCGCGCCCTTGTACGATAATGTCTTTTTTGTCGTAGTCGATTGGCTTTGAAAGGTCAATTACAAATGGAGAAGGATCAGATTGGTTTATACAAATAATCTGCTCCTCAGATGGCGATGCTGGAAAATCCTCCATTCGGGCTTTTCACACGCACAAACTACTTGCATTTCTCCTGAGTTCGTTCAAGATATCTGAAATATTAATAAGATCAGAAAACATAATTGCTGATTTTTTTCCAATATTTTGAAAAATTGATTGCCTGTTCGTAAGGTCTAATCACCCCCTAGAAAGCAATGTGTTACCCATGATAGTAAGATTCCATGCAGTTTCTAATCAGGCTTGAAGATTTTTATTGATGCAGGTACCATAACAAATACCAGTACCTGTTATTGTATTTCAAGTGAAAAGATCGTTGATCCCTTTATCATTTTTAATATCTTGAAGTAGCCCACTATGATTTTTGAAAATTCATCAAACAAATCACACTCATCCAAGTGAATCAAAAAGATATCACACAGGTGTTTCGTTATTATAATATGATAAAGATGGATAAAATCCCGAATGAGAAGCTGAAATAGTGTTATTCATAGTATACATAAGTCATGCAGACAATGTGCTATCTCAATATGTAGACTCATTGAAAGTAATTTGTCCATAAATATCAGATCATGGCATGCGGTTTTGTCCTCATGAACACGTTGTATACCAACCTCCACTCATAGAGAGGTTATTATAGTTCGTATTTATTTGTTTTAAATAATTTAGTGATTTTAAATCTATTGGCCATAATCTATCTCCTCTTGAAGCATTATGATATAATCCTCTTATTTGTTTTCTACAAATTCTAGTTTCCCCTTGATAAGTAAGCTCTTGATACGAGTTTAGTTCGATGTTTGGAAGCCAAAAAGCTCCTCATGCAAGATCATTTGTTGCATCCCCATCTACAGGGAAGCCGAAATGTACCATAGAATACTTTGAACTAATAGTATCTCATGGAGCAAATCAATCAAAAGTTATCGTGCCTGCCTGAGCACGTCAGAAGAAGAAGATACTTCCAAGCAAGACGATTAGTCCTCCCAAAATAATGTTTTTTTTGTATGCCATTTTTGTTTTGAAAAGGGATATAAAATATGCGTCAGAACAAGTCTTCTTTTTCGTGTGCATAGCGCAGAAAGGAAAAGAGAAGAAGGGAGAGCATAAGTAGATTATAGACACTATTATATTTTAATTTTCCTATAATCTAAAATCCTCTTCATAAGTATACTGAAATTACCCATTTAGGCAAATTTTAGGGTGTTTTTTATGGTTCGACGACGATGGTAAAATCAAATGTAAAATCGCTACCATAAGCGATTATTTGGTTGCTGTGGTTTCTAACTATTCTACTCAAAGTATATTTTCTATCTCGTTTTGTAATTTTTCATCCGATAATCCCACAAATTGCATGGTTTTTTGAATATATGCACGAATAAGAAGAGAGCGAGCGGTTTCAAGAGAAATGCCTCTAGAACGCATATAAAAAAGCTTCTCAGGGTGCACACGCTGAATTGACGCCCCGCGTGATCCTTTTACATTTTTGGAACCCCCAAACAGCTGTGGAGACCTCTTAATGGTAACATTTTTTCCTAGCAGTAGTATCTCCTCGCTAAGATACCCCTCTGCGTTTTGTATTCACTTTGCTAAATCTATTTTCCCATGGAGATGAGAAGTCGCATCATCACCCAAGAAAGAGAGAAGAATGACGTCAGCTTTTGTATTTGATGCTTCCAAAAAAAGCGAGAAGTCGACTGTAGAATGTTTTTTCGAATCCAGAGAAAGCAACAAAACAGCACATTTCACCGTCGCATCAGCGGATTTTACCTGTATATCAATAGATGCATTTGATCACGCGAGGACAAAAAAATATGCATAATCCCCTGCTGTATCTATCAGGATTTCCTTGGTTTCATCTTTTTGGAGCCAAATGTATTTCTCTATCATGGATATGGTAGTACGATAAAAATATTTTTATCTGCAATCAATGCAATCATTTCCGACGAAGTCGGGGCCCGTCCTGTCAATGGTAAACGAGCTGACCGAAGATAGTACGGGCCTCTCGCCGATGGCGAGAAATAACATGGTATCCTATAATCTTATTGTTTCCCAATGCACTTTTCCTGTATCAATTGCTGATTTAATCAGTTGCTCGTTCTTATTTAGCATACTTTTCCCCGTTTTGATTTCAAGGAACACTATTTTTTTCACATGTCATTCAGCGAGCCCATCAAAACAAAGGTAATCAACGCCTTTCCCCAAAAACACCAAATCCTTATAAGAATAAGGAAAGTTTGGTAATAATGGCGCAATTTTCTCGCTTACATATCACAGAGTTGTAGCTTTCGATTGTTGCACTGCGAGTTTGCGATCGCTCGATTTATTTTGCACATAGATGATTTTTGCAACGAGCCACCCAATTATCAGCCCCATTATAACTCACAGGATAAGCAATGTTGTCCCTTGGAATCAACTATTTGATTGTGTGCACATGATTGCATTTCAACTGGTAGCAGTTGTCGTGCTCGCTCACGATTCTAAGGATATTGCGTTCGCTGAATTCACTCACGAGTGTTGTTTAGTGGAAATATTTCATGACATACGACTTGCAAAAAGTATATAAATAGTGTATAACATCAGTAGATATACGAGTCCATCTTGTTTTGTCAAGAAAAGGATTATCCACCAATTTAGTATTTATCATCTCCCTATGTTAGACCCAAGATATATAAGAGACAACCTTGAGGATATCAAAAAAATTATTGCAGATAAAAGAAACTCTGCGGACGTTGATGTGTTTGCCGTACTATATGATGAAGTAAAAACTTTGCAACAACAAGAACAAGATTTAAACACCCAAAAAAATCAAGCAGCAAAAGAGCAAAATGCAGAGCTTGGAAAAGAGATCAAACTCAAACTCCAAGAGCTCGCTGAGCTACTTCCCACAAAACAAAAAAAACTGCAAGAAATACTACGAGCTATTCCAAACATATACTCACAAGACACACCAATTGGTATTGATGATAGCGAAAATGTAGTTTTACGTTCTGAATGAGAACCAACTAAATTTTCTTTTCCCCTAAAAGATCATACTGATTTAGGAGAAGCTCTTGATATAATCGACTTCGAAAGCGCTGGGATTATCTCATGATCAAGATTCGTGTATTTGAAAAACGATCTTGTTAAAATGCAGTTTGCGCTTATACAGTGGGTTATGAATACGCTTACAAATCAAACAATTATCGATGAAATAATCGCGAAAAATAATCTGAAAGTGAAAAATACGCCATTCACATTAGTTCTTCCACCATTTTTTATGAAAATGGAAGTAATGGACAAGATGGGAAGACTTCACCCAATGGATGAAAGATATTGTTATGCGGACGATGGAATTGTGTTAAATGGATCTGCAGAACACGTCTTATGACCTTTACAAATGGACAAGGTCATCAATGAAAACCAATTGCCTATCAGATATTTGGGCTACTCTACTGCATTTAGAAGAGAGGCCGGAAGTTATGGAAAAGACACCAAAGGGATGATCAGACAACACCAATTCGATAAACTAGAAATGGAATCGTTTTGTCTACCAGATGACGGATTAGAAGAACAAAACTTTTTTGTAGCAGTACAGGAGTATATGATGCAACAATTAGAACTGCCATATCACGTGCTTATCTGTTGTACTGGTGATATGGGTGATGTAGATTATCGCCATATTGATATAGAAACACGAATTCCATCACAGGAGAAATATCGTGAAACACACAGTGCTGACTACATAACAGATTATCAAGCCAGAAGATTAAATATCAGATACAAGGCGAATGATGGTAGCAAATGATTTGTCCATATGAACGATGCGACGGCTTTTGCGCTTGGTAGAATCATGGTTGCGATTATGGAAAACAATCAACAAGCTGATGGGACGATCAAAATACCTACGGCGCTCCAAAAACGAGTCGGTAAAGAGTATATAGGAAAGTAGCTTTTAACTTTCTTCTTGGTCATGAAAAAACAACAAATAGTATTTATCATTCTTATAGTTATTGCGGCACTTGTTGCGAGCGGGTGTTATTATTGCAAGAAAATAAAAAATACAAATAGCAATATTCAGAACGTCATCATTGATAGTTGAGAAATATTAAAAGATGGGCTAGTAATTGGAAATTTTACTGGACCAGACGTACCTCAAAATGCTGCTATGGATGATGGTAGACCTGGAACTTTTTACATAAAAAAACAATTCCCAGAAAGTATAGATATTCAAGAAAATAAATAATTTTATCCACATTCACTGTGAAATTGCATGGATCAAAAGCACACATTCACCTCTGCGTATACCCGCCTCAAAGAAATTCACTCTCTCCTTGCGACGAAAGAGATGTTGGACATAGAAAACGTGATTTCTATGCAAAAAGAGGCGAAAGAATTGCATGATTTCTTACTTGATCGTTTATATACCGTAACCAAAGAAATTGATGAAACTACAATTTCGGAAAAGTAATTCATCGGAGGGTTCCCTTTCTTCGGGCATTTTTATAAGCATGCTTCTAGTAATTTTTTGTATCGCGATATTATTAGGTATCGCATTTATTTCGCTCGCAAAAACAAATGCAGAAAGAGCAAAACAACAATACGCGCAATCCTGAATCAACGAAAAAACAAATCAATGAATTTGAACCTCTATTTCTAGCTGATCAATAGATACTAACGATCACTCGCAAACAGGAGGTATTGATATGCCAAATAAAATTAGATTGATAAAGCAGTGAAGTGAGTCTCAACTCACAGTACGACAAACTGAAAATGCAAATCCACATTTCGCTCCTGAACAAGTTATTCCAAGATATTTCAAAACTTTTTATGGCGACATTTCAATAATGCGCGCAAAAAGATAATAGAATTATATTTTTTCAAAAAAAAATATGCGCAATCTAAGTTGATAGAGTTTACACAAAAAATTGCCCGTCCAATCATTGTCCTGATCATCAACTAAGACTCCGCGGGCATCCCGACTGCGTCGGGAAAGAAAACACAGCACATTATTTATTCATTTTTCTCGATATGGTCGCATTTTCTCTTGGATCATTTGATGTCTATCGGTATGGGCTTTTCTATTTAGCAAGTTTTCTGATTGGGTATTGATTTCTTTGGTATATTGGAAGTTTGGGAGGAAAAGGCAAAATTTCATTTCTGCAGAAATATCCAAAAGTAATACAACTCCTAAGTAAAAATCTTGATGACCTAATGCTTGGCATTATCCTTTGAGTATTGATTGGTGGTAGACTATGACATGTGATTCTATACAATTTCTGATACTATCTACAACATCCAAACGAAATTCTCGCTCTCTGGCAAGGTGGTATGTCATTTATTGGTGGAATTATAGGTGTGGTTGTTGCAATTCTCATACTAAAACGCCTATATAGATTATCTGGAAAAGAATTTATTTTAATATTTGATATTATTTTATTGGTGGTTCCTATTGGGATCATACTAGGAAGATTTGGAAATTTTCTTAACCAAGAATTATATGGAATCGCTATTGATCCAGCATTTTCTTCACACACAGTAACTATGTTAAAAAATTTCTGGATGGTACATGTTTATCCACAAATAGATACTATTTTAAGATGGAATACCAATTTTTTTGCCTTGCTTCTGGAAGGGGTTGTGATATGGTTAACGCTCTTTTGTGTCGCACGAAATCAATACAAAAAAAACATACGAAAAGTAGGTAAAATAACGATATTATTCCTCATTCTCTATACTATTATTAGATTCGGTTTAGAATATATCAGACAAGATGCTCAAAATGAATTTGTTTGATTGTTTACTATCACACAATGGTGCATGATAGCAATTTGGATTGGGATTGTGATAGTTGTTATTCGGTCGAGAAGAAGCAGAAAAGAAAAGTAAAACAACTTCTTAATGGTTAATGTGCCAGTTTTTATAATTATTGAAAAGAATTCTTCAAAAAAATTAATATTTTGAGATCTAACAAAAAATTTAATTTCCCTAGTAAATTTTCTCGCAAAAATTGAGAATTATAGCACTATTTATGTCTTTCTCCAACTCTAAGCATTCTCCATGCTAGATATGCTCGACCAATCATCCAAAGGGCTCCATAAATCCATGGATTTACTGCGTTAATAGCTGGTCGAATTATAGCAAGCCGAATACCAAAGAGTAAAAGAGTAGATTTAAGGATGAAATAATCAAAAATAGTAAATAGACGAGCTTTTCTTAGGATTTCTTGAAGGAAATGTTTCATGGGAAATGGAAGAAAAGAAATAAAAGATATTTTCACTCTATTCCTATCAAATAGATTTTCAAGATGCTTTTTTTGAATGCATAGATATAGAATTAGATATTAACTGAAATGCATGACTAGGAGATATAGGCTAGATTAGTAATAAATAATGGGTTTAATTGTAAATTAGGTGTGGTTTTTTCTAGAATTTATTAGTTCTAATACGAGTTTCTTTTTCCTATCTTCTCTCA